>JAFGSL010000153.1 GCA_016934645.1 Anaerolineae bacterium | reverse complement strand
GATATGATAGACCGTCATTTAACCAACCAAGAAGCCTTCGTTTTCCGCTGGCTTCCCTATTTCTGAAAAAGTGTCGGGTAGCTAGATAGCGAATAGCGAATTACGAATAGCCGATCATAGCCTAGCGTTCGTAATTCGCCATTCGTAATTCGCTATTTACTCACCACTTTCCGCATGACATGAAACTTAAAATGACCCGGCACAAAATAACTGACCGAGTAATCCACGACTTTTTCATCGTAGCTGTACAATTGCGCTGTCAATTTCAGCAGCGCGGAACCGGCGGGGATGTTAAGGCGCATCGCATAGTGCAAATCGGCTTCCTCGGCGATGATGTCGGTCCGCGAAGTGGATAGCATCAAATCGCTGCGTTGTAGCAACAGATCGAGCACCGACCCGCCGAAATCGTCGGCGATGGCCTCTTTGCGCAAGTACTCCAGCGGGACCACGTCGCATAGATCGGCGACCGGTTCGCCTTCCACGGTGATGACGCGATCCACGGTTAGGACTTCGCTTGGAGCGGTGCCGGCGAGGTCCAGTCCGGTCATTTCCTCAGGCGTCGCCAAACGCTCGTGGATCTCGAGGTGGGCCACTTTGGTCGCCAATGCCGACCGTTTCGCCATCCGCTCCAGGCTTTCGAGGACTTCCAGACCCGTCTCGAGGATGGGAATCCGGGAGGCGACGAAGGTCCCGACGCCTTGCCGCCGCACGAGGAGACCCCGTTCGGCGAACGTGCGCAGCGCTTCACGCAGCGTCGCGCGGGAGACGCCCAGGCGTTTCGCCAACGTAGGCTCGGTCGGCAACTGATCGCCGGGTTGCATCTGTTCGATCATCCCGGCGACGGCCTCTTCAACCTGTACGTAGGGGAGTCGAATATTCAGGGATGTGGGTTCGGGCACTGTCATACACAACCTCGGTCCTTATTATATGTCAGTTGTCTGACAATTATCCAGGATGATTTTCATATCCAAGGGTGACTATTGTCATATAAGCGGCGAGCGTTTGCATCTCTTCACCTTCGTGGTACAACAACGCCATATGTCGAGCGCGATTGAAAGGATACACGCGTGAAAGAATCTGCAACCGCGCCGGAGTTAGGTTTGTCCATCGTTCTGCCGGTGTACAACGAATCCGGCAATCTCGAAACTTTCATTCCGGAACTCTCTGGCGTGCGGCGTGACCTGGGATGCCTCTACGAAATCATCGCTGTGGACGATGGTAGCACCGATCCGAGTGTGCTGACGCTGCGCCGCCTCAAGGAACAGGAACCTCACCTGCGTATCATCCGCTTCCGGCGCAACTTCGGGCAGACCGCCGGATTCACTGCTGGTTTCGACCTCGCGCGCGGGACCTACGTCATCACGATGGATGCCGACGGGCAGAACGACCCCGCCGACATCCCCAGGCTCCTCCAAATCATGGAAGACGGCGAATACGACATCGTCAGTGGGTGGCGGCAGCAGCGCAAAGAGCCGTTCCTCTCGCGTCGCTTGCCCTCGATCGCCAACCGCATCATCGCTAAATCGACCGGCGTGGTGCTGCACGATTACGGCTGCTCGCTCAAAATCTACCATTGGGAAGTCGCCAAGAACGTGAAACTCTACGGCGAACTGCATCGCTTCATCCCCGCCCTCGCTTCCGAAATGGGCGTGAAAGTTGTCGAAGTGCCGGTAAACGACCGCGTACGCCGTTATGGGAAGTCGAAGTACAACCTCAGCAAAACAGTGCGTGTGGTGCTGGACCTGCTCACCATCACTTTCCTTCTGAATTAATGGCTAAACCAATGCATTTCTTCGGACTGGCGGGATTTGCCAGTGGCGGTGTTGGCTCTCTACATCGCTTGGCTCGCGCCGGAAAACGACGCCGCCTTCGCGCATCTAGCATTCTTTCTACCTGTCGCGCGACTGCTGGTGAGGGTGATCACGGCGGCAGGGGTGGCGCTCGTCTATGGGATCGGACGCAAGCGCCTCGGCGAACGGGCCGCGCGCTGGCTGGTCTGCTTCCTCGCGCTCGATCCGTTCTTCGGCGGACTCTCTGGGTTGCTCCATACCGATGCACTACAGGCCATGTTCGTCCTGCTTGGTGTGTTGTTTGTCCTCCCTCATTGCTATGCTTGGAGGGGATCGGTAGATCCCCGATTCCCTCGCAAAGCCGGGGATCTGGCGATCCCCTCGAAGCGTAAAACGGGAATTGGAGCAGGTGATTTCCTGAATCTGGCACTGTCAGCGCTGTGTCTGGCACTCGCCGAGATGACGAGAACGTTGGGATTGCTCGTCGCACCGGGCGTGGCGCTGGTACTGTTGCTCCTGCCGCGTGAACCGTGGGCAAAGCGCGTGGCACGCGTCGTAGCACTAACCATTCTGACGACGGGACTGTACCTGGCGCTCTATCCGCCGTTCTGGGCAGATCCGCGTGCGGCAGTGCGTACCCTGATCGATGCAGTGAGTTACCACGAAGGCATTGGCCTGCGCGATGTCTTCTTCGCCGGGCAACTCACCGCTGATCCCGGGCCGTTGTTTTATCCTGCCGTGCTACTCTTCCGGCTCACGCCACCGGTTCTGATTGGGGTGGTCTTGGCGGCGGTTAATTCGATCAGGAAAAAGGGGCGCGATTCGGAAATCGCGGCTACGTCCTCGTGGTGGTTTGCTTTTCTGGCGCTCGTCTATCTCGCCACAATTACCCTCGCTACCAAGAAATTCGACCGGTATGCGCTCTCGGCGATGGTATTGCTATCCGGCGTCGGGGCGCTAGCATGGGCACACCATAGACTGCGCCGAACGTGGCCCTTGCTGGCGGCGCTCTTGCTGCCGTGGGCGCTGGTCGCGCCGTTGCCGCTCTACTACGCCGATCCACTCGTGGGTCGGCCGTGGCTGGCGCAGCGGATCATCCGCTAGGGTGGGGTGAGTACGACGGCATCGCTGCGACGGTGCTCGCCCGACAATTGCCAGATCTTGCTGGCGGGCATGCCCTTGGCGACGCTATACACCCAGGCACTGGCCTTCCCGGTGGATTTGCCGCTCGTGTTGCCCGGTCCGTTGCCCGATGCACCGGCTGACGCCACCGCGCCCTTCGCCGATGCTGCGGCGTTGCGTGCGTGGCTGGATTCCCCTTTGCCCCTGGCGAAGCATTCCTCTGGGTCTACGCGCCGGATTGTTACTCACTGAACGAGGCGCAACTTGCAGCACTCCTGGACGCCGCGCGGTGCCAATCGTCAGATGATGTCGCCGGACTAAAAGCAGAACGTTGCGTCATGCCCACGGAGATGCCAGAAGCAGCACCGTTTCGCGCGCGCTTCTTCGCCGGGATGCTGGATTTGGTCGCGGCGACGTGGTCGTCCACTGCGCAAGCCACGGATGCGTTAGCCATGCACGTGCGTTGGCAGGCGCTGGCTCCACTCAGCGCGTTCGACATCTACCTGACGCTGCGCGATCCCGAAAGTGATATCGTATACGCAGAGGGCGGTGATATTCTTGTGAATGACCGCGCGTGGCGCACAACGGCGTGGGAACCCGGCGCGTTCATCGAGGGGACGGCCTACGTTCCCATTGATCTCACGCTGCCGCCGGGCGTCTACGCACTGACGATGAGCCTCTCCGGCAATGGTGGAGGGGTGGGTGTGAACCTGCCCGATGGAACGTTCGGTGGCACACGGGTTGAACTGAGCCAGGTGGAAGTCATCCCACCGCGCTATCCGGCGACGGAGCTGCCAGGAATAGAAGCACTTCCCATATCGCTAACGGATTTCTCTGGGCTGCGTTTACTCGGTGCGGGGACGCTCCCAGCAGAGGTGCGGGCCGCGGGACAGTCACCCTTCCGCCTGGCGTGGGAACGGCTGCCCGGCGATCCACCGGAGGCGTTACACTGGTCACTCGCATATGCGGCTAACGCTAGCGCCAAGGGTGACCTAGTGTTAGCTCCCTCCGCTCCGTCAATGTGGCCCGAAGGCCATCGCTACATCGCGCAGTATGCGCTGCGCACCGGTCCACTGCTGCCCGAAGGCCCCAGCACGCTCATGGTGGGACTTGGGCCGGATGAGGAGATAGTTCTCGGCGAGGTGACAATCCGCCAGCGCGCGCGGCTCTTTGCGCTTCCGCAGCAACCACAAACAGTCCTGGATGTGACCGTGGGCGATTTCGCGCGTCTGGTTGGGGTCGACATTCGACATGAGCCAAAGCACACTTACGCCGGGCGAGACCTTTGAGATAACGCTATACACGCAGGTGACAGGGACCGCCGAACGCGACTATACCGCGTTCGTCCATCTCGTTGGGCCGGATGGGGCAATGACGGCGCAGTCCGACAGTTGGCCGGAGCAAGGCGCTGCGTCGACGACATCGTGGGTGGCGGAGCAGATCATCGTCGATGCGCACATGCTGGCTCTACACGCTGATGCGCCTGCCGGGGATTACATTGTGTTCGTGGGATTGTACGATGTGGAGCGCGGGTCGCGCGTCCCCCTCTACAATGCAAACGGCGCGCTAATCCCCGATGGGCGCGCGCCGGTTAAGATACTTATGGTGAAGTAATTGGATTGTGTCTTGGTTAGCCTCGCTGATAGCTGATGGCTGAACGCCTACGCTGATCTGCGAACTATCTATGACTGCTGTGCCATACGCCGGGCTTGCGTATAGCTGGCAGCGGCTCTGTCAGCATCGCCCTGTTGTTCGTAGAGCTTTCCCAGCATCTGGAGCAGCGTGGCGGCTCTTCGGGGATCGATGCGATGGCACATCTCAAGCGCCTTGAGCGCGGCTTCAATCGCCTTATCCAAGCGCCCGCTGTCGCGATACACCGCACTCATCTCCCGCAGTGCATCGACGGCCATAATTTCATCGCCTATTGAACGGGCCGTATCGAAGCTTTGCTGCCAATGCTCGAGAGCGCTGTCGAGGCGGTTGGTGTGCTTTAGAATGAGCGCCTGTTCGTAGAGCGCCGCCGCAGCACCGGCAAGATTGCCGAGTTTGTGGTGCAGTTGCTCCGTTGCCTCGCTGCAGGCGAGGGCGCGCCGGTAATCGCCCGTCTGGCGGTGAAGCGCGGCGAGTTGGTGCAAGCATACGCTTTGCCCGTTTTCATCTCCGGTCTCGCGCATAACTTGCAGTGCGGTCTCATACGTTTCAATCGCTTGGGGATAATCCCCCAATTGCTGGTGAGCGCGGGCGATGCGACGCAGGATGTGGGCCATCTGTTCTCTGGCTCCCTGCGTGACGAGCATCTGGTAGACTTCCTCGTACACTCTCAGGGCCTCGGTGAGATGCCCGCGATCTAGGTATAGGGTTGCCAGGTCGTCCATGCTGGGTGCGCGTTCCGGTCCGGCAACCACGGCGATACTGCGCTGCAAGAGTGCCTCGGATAGATCATGCAGTCCCCAACGGTTAAGTATCGGCACGATGGTACGGATGATATGGGCGGCAGCTTCAGCATCGCCAGCTTTGAATAAATGGTATTGCCAGGCCAGGGCCTCATCCAAGGTACGCCGGGCTTGTTCATGGTCCTGTGTCTGCCGTGTCCACATGCCGAGGATACCGTTGCTATCGCGGGCCAGCCACGCGACGCGCTCCGGGGGCCAGGCTCCGACGTTACGCGCGACAACGCGCCGGCGGGCTTCGTCCATAAACGGCGCACCGTAATAGGCCGCCATACGCCCATACAGGGCGGCGCGGTCCTCGTCTGCTTGCACACGATCCAGAATGTAGTGGCGCACGATGGGATGGAAGGTATACATGCGTTCGCCGCGTTGGATTTGGCGTATCTGCACGAGAGCAAGTTTTTCCCAACGCTCAAGCAAGGGGGCAGCGTATTTTTCCGTGATGCGCGTCAGTTTGGTGAGCACCCCAGCGCTGAAGGGGGCATTGAACACCGTGAGGGCCGTCAATGCGTCCTCTTCGCCGGGGTCGAGACTGCGCATAATCTTATCCAGGAAGTAGTGCTGCCACGTTTCAGTGGCCTGGGGTGGCACGGGCGGATGATCGAATAGCATTTGCAACTCGTGACCGGCAGCAAGCCATCCATCGAGGAGGTGCAACGTTTGTGGATGCCCGCCCACGAGCCGGTAGACCTCCACCTTAGCGGATAACGGCTCCTGGCCGATGTGCGGCAGCGCATCCATCAGCAGGACAGCGTATCGCTGGGTCAGTGGGCCCAGGTGAATTTCGTGCTTGTAGTCGGTGGGCAACGCGGCGACGTCGGCCCAGCGTTGCTGTGCAGTGAACACATATGTGATGGACGCGCGGGTGAACAAAAGCCCACGCAAGACCGCTGCCAGCGTTTTGTCGGCGATGGTGCCGGGCGTTGCGGCAGGATCGGTCGAAGGCGCGGCAAACCATGCATCCAGCCCGTCGAAGACGAGGATGTGGGGATACGCACTTAACGACTGGGCAGCCAGATGCGCGCGTTCGGCGGGATCGCGGCGTTTGTCGAGCAGCAAGGTCGCTGCCTCTGTGTGCTGCTGCTCGCGCCAGAAGTCGGCAATCTTTCCCAGCACGGCGATTGGTTCGAGAAGTTCCCGGCAGTTGATGCTCAACACGTTTTCAGCGCCGACGCCGGAATAAATGATGCTTTGGGCAACCAGTGCGCTCTTTCCACAGCCAGAGCTGCCCCACACGTACAAAGCGCGAGTACCCTTGCTCCCATCTTGATACGCGCTGCGCAGGGTATGCAAAGCCTGTTGCCGATCTACAAAGCGGTGCGGAAGCGTCAAACCGGCGACGTTGCGCACGAGCGATACGGTCGCAGGTGCAGCCGCAGTTGTGGCTGTATCTTCCGCCAAATCGTGATCGACCAACTGCATACCATGCGCGCGCAGGTAGAGTGCTGGGACGCCCCAGTCGAAGCGGCGGCGTTCTAGGGGACGGTCGGCATCGAGTTGGTTGAGTGCTTGCCGCGCATGGTAGAGGCTTTCGATGGGTTGTTGCCCGGCGGCTAACTGTCCGTAAAAGGTGTGTGCCAATTCGATGGCTGAATCGTCGGTGAGGCTGGTGGGCACGGTGAGTACAGCCGGCGCGCCAAATTGTAACAGGCCGGTGGCAACATTATCGAAAGCGTCCAGTACGCCGATTTGCGCGCTTTGGCACGCCGAAATTACCCACAAATACGGTAAACCGCCAGTAGTTTCTGCGCTATCCAGAATGGTTCTGAGGTGCAGTGCTTCGAGCAGTTCTGTTTCGCCGTTGGACTTTTCGAAGCAGAGGAACCCCCGCTGCTGTTTGTGGCTGTATGTGCCGTGACCGATGTAGTGAATGATGTGATAGCTCTGGCGGTTGCAGGTGTCTTGTAACGCGGGCAGCGTCGCTTCGTCGAGCACGTCCATCATCAGGTTCCCCGCTCGGACGTGATCTTCGAGTGCGTCCTGCATCACGGTCAACTCACGTTCCACATCCAGGGCTTTTTGGTCGTTGGGTGCGGCAATGACAAACAACACGCGCAACGGTGGTGGCGTTGCGCGTGGGGAGAGTTCCAGCAAGTCCTCCGGCAGGCGGCTGAGGCGCATGTCGCCATCCAGGCAGACGAATTTGTCGCCGTCGTGGAGGTATTCCCATGGCAACCGCCACAGCGACGCCACGTCGGGATGGAGTGACAGGACAAGGTGTGATTGCCGGTAGTCGGGATTGGCCTTCAAGAAGGCGCGCAGTTTTCTACCCTTGCCGAACAAGTAGCTGTACAGGCGTTGACCATACTGGGCGGCCTGTTCATCGCCGGTTTTTCCGCCGCTCGCGCGTCGCTCGTCGGGGAGGAGCACACCGCGTTCCAGCAACCACAGCGGCCCCAGGTGTGTCGTTCCGGTGGGGTCGTGCTGAAATTCGTTGGTAAATATCTCTCGCCCATTATCCTGTTTGATAATGGCGAAGAACTTATTCCCCAACTTGCGAATTTCAACGCCTAACTGTGGATGCGTGGAGGACATTTTCTCTACTTCCGTTTCGTCCGCGCGCCGCTTCTCTCACGGTGCCGATGGAACGACATACGGATCGGCGTGCCCGGAAAAGGATAAGCCTCACGGATGCAGTTTTCCAGGAACCGCTGGTAGGAAAAATGGAGCAGTTCCGGGTCGTTGACAAAGAAAACAAAGGTCGGCGGGGCGACCCCCGGCTGCGTGACATAATGGATGTGCAGACGCTTGCCACGCTTACTCGGCGGCGGGTGCGCCGCCATCGCTTCGCGGATGAGATCGTTGAGCGGGCCGGAAGGCAACCGTTGGTAACGCGCGTCTACGATGTCGAACACCGTCGGAATCACCTGGTTGACGTGCATACCGGTGAGTGCCGAAATAAAGAGCAGCGGTATGTAGCTGAGGAACTTCAGCCCTTCTCGTACTTCGTCCTCAAATTGCTGGCGATTCGCTCGCGTTTCCGCATCGACCGCGTCCCATTTGTTGACGACGACGACGACGCTGACGCCCTCCTCGGCGATCATCCCGGCGATGTGGGTGTCTTGCGCCGTGATTCCCTCGGTCGCGTCGATCAACAGCAGTGCAACGTCGGTGCGCTGCAACGCGCGCGCTGCGCGCAAGACACTGTACTTTTCCACGCCCGGGTCGATTTTCCCGCGCCGCCGGATGCCAGCCGTGTCGATAAGGACGATCTTCTGCCCTTCCCATTCCATTTCGGTATCCAGAGCGTCGCGCGTGGTCCCAGCCACCGGGCTGACAATGGCGCGCTCCAGGCCGAGTAACTTGTTCAGCAACGATGACTTGCCCACATTGGGCCGGCCGAGAATGGCGATATGCACGGCTTCGTCGTCCCCTTCTTCCGGCGCCTGGGGTGGCAGCAGATCCACAATCATATCCAGCAGATCGGCCACGCCCGAGCCGTGAATGGCGGAGGTGGTGTACACTTCGCCCATGCCCAATTCGTAGAATTCCAGGGCTTGCTGCTCGCGGGCTTCACTGTCGGCCTTGTTAGCGACGAGCAAAACGGGCTTCTCTGTGCGGCGCAGCAGGTCGGCAACCTCGCGGTCCGCGCCGGTCAATCCGGTCTCCGCGTCGGTGAGAAAGAGGATCAGGTCGGCCTCCCGGATGGCGGCCTCCGCCTGCGCGCGAATCAGAGGGATGTAGGGGACAGAGTCCTCGGCAAGCGGCGCTTGCGGATTAGGACGCAGGCCCTTTTCGACGTTCGGTGGCAGGATTTCAATGCCGCCGGTATCGACGACAAGAAAAGAGTAGCCGTTCCATTCTGCTGTGGCAAAGATGCGGTCGCGCGTGGTGCCAGGAATGTCGCTGACCACGGCCCGGCGTTCGCCGACCACACGGTTGAAAAAGGTGGACTTCCCCACGTTGGGGCGTCCCACGATAGCGACCAAAGGTTTTGGCATCAGGTTTACTCCGCGCCTTCTGAAGGAGATGGGCACAAAGAGAGGATGAAGGCAAACGTGCTGCCTTTCCCTGGGTAACTGCGGACCCAGACGCGCCCTTTGTGCTTCTCGATGACAGATTTTACAATAGAGAGTCCCAGGCCGGTTCCGTGAATATCTTCGGCTTCTGGGGTACGCACGCGATAGAAACGCTCGAATAACTTGGGCTGCTCTTCCAGCGGGATGCCGATGCCCTCGTCTTCGATGCTGACGATGACGTAATCCGTGCCCGGCTGTGCGGACACTTTGACCGCGCCACCGGGGCGGTTGTATTTGATGGCATTGTTGATCAGGTTATCCAGTACCTGGCGTATGCGGCGCGCGTTGCCGTGAATCCACAATGGCTCATCGGGGATGTCAATCACGGCGTACAGGTTGGCTTGCTCGATAAGCATCGTATGTGCGTCCACCGATTGCTGGATCACATTGTTGAGGCGGAAGGGCTGCATTTCTAGATCGTACCCGGCCTCGATGCGTCCGATGTCCAACAAATCGCTGATCAGAGTCGTGATGTGATCCAGGCTGTAAAGCGCCTTTTCGATGAAATCTTGTTGTCCTTCATTGAGCGGGCCGACCCGCGCCAAAAGCTCGATGTAACCCTGGATAGTTGTGAGTGGCGTGCGCAGGTCGTGGGAGACGGTGGAGACGAATTCCGACTTCAGCCGGTCCAATTCCTTGAGATGAGTAATGTCTTGCATTACCACTACCCGTCCAATGTGATTGATTGAACTCAACTGCGCGTTGAAGACCCGCCCGTCTTCCAGGTCAACCTCGTTATGGACAGGCGCTTGATTCTCGCCGAGCTGTGCAAATAGATCCCGTATCCCGATATTTCTGATGTAGTCTACGACCTTCTGGCCCCGTGCATCGGGTTTGATGTCGAAATTCTCCGCCGCGCTGTCGCTCCATAGCCATAGGCAGTTATCCACATCCGTGACGAGGATAGTTTCGGCGGCTTGTTCTAGAATCGCGCTCAAGCGCGAGCGCTCGGCTTCCACAGCGGCGAAGAGTTGTGCATTTTCCAGAGCGATGGCAGCGAAGTCGGCGATAGCGGAGAGAGTAAAGAGGTGGTTCTCAGTAAAGCCCTGTTCGCGTACCAGATTGACCACGCTCAAGACTCCCACCGTGCCGCGTCCCGGGGACTGAATGGGAACGTAGAGCAGGGCGCACACCAGATAGCCAGTGGCGATTTTGGTGCTGCGTTGCAGCATCGTTGGACGGCCAGAACGGATCACCTGCCAGGCGATGGGATCAGAAGCTTCAACGCAGAGGCGTTGCGCCAGTTCCGCATTCATGTTCTTCGACACGCGCAGGTAGAGTTTGTCATCTTCCTTCAAAAGGATGAAGCCTTCTTCAGCTTGCGTGAGGTTGACCGAAGCTTCGATGATACGCGCCAGGATTTCGTCTACATCAAGCGACGACGTCACCGATTTGCCGACGGTGTAGATGGCGTTGATCTCTTGCAGGCGTTGGTTGAGTTGCTGGTTGACACGGGTTAGGTTTTCTTTGAGGTAGCGCTGCGAGGCCTGACGTTGCACGCGTTCCAGCGCATGGGCGAGCGTTGCCCGCACCTGCTCTGCCTGGAATGGATACGGAATCAAGGCTTGGACGCGGTGTTCCAACAGGGCATTGAACTGCGAAATTGTTGGTGCTTCCGGTGTGATGATCGCGAGCGACGCAGCGGAGGCGCGTTCATCTATCAGTGCGAGAGCCTCAGCCTCGTTAGCGGCGGAAGGGTGCAACAAGATCAACGCTGCTTCAGGCGCCGGTAGTGCATCTCGCAGCGCTTCCAGCGTGGCAAGATGTACCGCGCCGGTCTCAACGGGCAATACGTGCACTAATTCCTGATAAACTGTGGCTTCCTCGCTGAAGACCAATATGTGCGGCGAACTCATCCCTATCCCTTGAATTCCTACAGACTCACGTGTGGAGCGCAACCGTCCACGTCCAGATTCCTTGACCTTCGTAGATTCCCAATACGTACACTTTGCATTATAGCCCGTAAATGGTTTGAAGCAAGTTAACATACATAAGCGGTGCGTTTCAGAAGGGGCGGTTTGCAGCTTTGCCTGCTGACGAGGTCTCGTCAACTGAGTGTTCGCCGCATTTCTGAAACGCACCTATGCAGTTATTGCCGCATCACCAGCGGCAGATAGACCGCGTTGCCGACGATCGTACGATGGGTTGAGTGAGCGTCGTTGATCGGACTGTAGACCGAGGTCGCGGTCAGCGTCACTTCGTCAAAAGCTTGTACTGTTGCGGTGAGCGGGATAACGACGTGCAGCGCCAGGGTCAGGCGTTCACGCGGGTCCAACAATGGTGTGCGCGTGATCGGTAGCAGTGCTGTACCGAAGGGCAGGCCCAGCGTCGTTGTCCAGACGTAGGGTCCGAGCGTCAGGTCATAAGCGTCGGACAACATGCCGGTGTTGACGAGGTCCACGGTGTGCGCCACGGTCTGTCCGGCGAGACCGACGCGCGCTGTGTCACCCTGAAGCTCAACGGCATACGGTGGCGGCAATGGGCAGGGTTGCAGATAGTTCAGCACGTAGGCCATCACTTTCTGGCGGTCGATGGCGGTATTGATGCCTTCGAAGCCGAAGGCGAAGTAGACCACACGGTAGGTGTCATTCGCAAACGCCGTGGCGGCCCAGTTGCCGTCGTCGGTGTAACGAAAGATACCCACCCCGTCCCCCAATACAGCAATTTCACTCGGAGCAACCTGATTGTCCGCACCGTCGCCGCCCTGGATCGTGACGGTGATACCTTGCAGGAAGTTGTCCCCGGATAGTGCTTTATGTTCATCGCTGCCGTCGCCGAGGTATGCCGCGTGGAGGTAATCACGGTAGAATGGCGCTATACCGGTGACGGCACGTCCAATATCATATCCGATATCCTGTCCACTGATGAAGAGCTGCCCGCCGCCATCGAGGTAGGCGCTGAGCGCAGCCTGATCCGCTGCCGTAAGCGTGAAATCCCAATCCCTGCCGGTGAGCCAGATGACGCCACGATACTGACGCAGCGTAGCGAACGGCGGGCCATCGGCGTCATCGGGCACGGGCCACACGTCATGACACACGTTCAAACTCTCCAGCGTCCACGTGTAGTATGCCTGATCATCGTAGGATCCCCCATATTTGTCGAAGTCGTCATCCACGACGAGCACGCACGGTGTCGGCTCCAGTGCAAAGTCCTGGCGGTGGTTCTGATCGACGACGACGGTACGGGTGAGGGGCCAGTGGAACGGCGCGCTCGCCGTCATCACGTAGGTGCCACTGAACAGCGTTGTGCTGTAGTAGCCGCCCGGCGCGGCGAGTATTTGTCCGCCATCGATCTGCACCGTGGCGCTCAACGGGGCACCGGTGACTGCGTCGGTGATGTTGCCCTCCACCGTGAACTCAGGCAGCGGGACCAGGGCGAAGTCCAGCCGCACACCGGTTCCGGTGATCACCGCCACATCCGTGAAGGTCCGCGACGCATAGCCATCCAGCGCAGCGGTGACGGTGTAGCGTCCGGCAGGAACCTGCAAGGTGTATTCGCCGGTGATGTTCGCTGTGGTGCCGAAGGTGCCTTCCGTGCCGACGGCGGTGACGTCGGCGGGCAACGGGAGCATCACCGTTTCTTGTGACATCACAGTTCCGCTGATCTCGCGCAGCGGTCCGGCGAGATGGATGAATGCGGCGATGGCGGCGCGCGCGTACTCGCGGAAATACGCGAGGTTGAGCGTGCTAAGCCGGTCGTTGACCGTGTGGTAGTTGGTGTTCCAGTCACGTGGTTCGGCGGCGACTTCTGCGGGATTGTAATAGTCCTCAATGCCCATGATGGCAGCGTAGCCTTGATCCCAAAAGCGCGAGTGGTCGGAGAAGGTTGCGCCGTTCTCTACGATTTGCGGGATCAAGTCGAGATCATACACGTCGATGACGGCTGCGACCAGGTCAGCCAGGGCGTCGGAATCATCAACGATGCCGGGGTTGTTGGAGTGCAGGTCTATATCAGGGCCCTCTTTGGCATCCCAGGAGATCATATCGAAGTTGAGCACACCAAGGATGTCCTCGCCGGCGTTGGACACTTCGGCGGCGTAGTAGTAGCTTCCCCGCATCCCTTGTTCCTCACCGGTGAAGAAAGCCAGCCGAATAGTGTAATCGAAGTTCAGGTCGGCGAGTAGGTCCGCCGCGAC
Source organism: Anaerolineae bacterium (assembly GCA_016934645.1). Next base: position 2,987 of record JAFGSL010000153.1, on the reverse strand, counting down.
AAGCAGCGCCGCTGAGCCGCTGGCGTTGTCGTCCGCGCCGGGAGCGAAGGTGTTGGGCGTGGGCGATATGGAGTCCAGATGCGCGGTGAGTAACACAATTTTATCAGGATGGACCAAACCTTGCTTTTCGCCTATGACATTGCGCAGGCTGTAGCCATTGTACGAGTAGTTGTGATAGCGCACAGTGTAGCCCAAGGATTGCATATGCTCGTAAACGTACTGCGTGGCTTTGGCAATAGGCGTCACACTGTAGCTGTAACGTGTGAGCAATGTGTAGGGTTGACCGCCAACCGAGATCGACCACTCGCCGCTCAGACCACCATTATACCCGGCGACGGTCTCCGTCGTGACGCGGGTCAGCAGATCGGCGACGAGCGGATCGTAGGGTGGGGCCGTGGGGATCGCACCGGTGGCGGGTGCGGAGAGGGTGATTGGGGTGAGCAGCGGCTTGACGCGTACGTCCAGCGCGTCGAGGCTGGCGACCGCGACGCCTGGGCGCAATCGTCCCACAGCTTGGCGTCCATCATCGTGCACGATGGCGAAGAACGACGATGCGGCGGTTACAACCACGCTGGCTCGTTCTCCATCAGTCTCGATGAGATAGTAGGATGCACCCGTCGCATCGGAGTCAAGGATCGTCAAGGGAAGGACGAGCGCCGCGACGTTTTTCTGTTGGTCGGGCGTGAGTACGGCCAGAAGATAATCGGTGTCTGTTGTGGTAAGGTGTGCATAGACGGGAACGTCCAATGCAGCGATGCGAAGCAGGTCGTCGGTTTTCGCAAGATCAATGCGTACCAAGGCCGGTGCCGCTGGTGTCTGCGCCGCACCGGGAAGCGCAATGAGCAGCGATACGCCGCTCAAGCCAAGTACAATGGCGAATAGAATCGCTTTTATCTTCATGGGGTCATCCTTTCTTAATGAACACTTGTGGTACTGGATGCCTACGATTATAGGTCTGTTGGATTGCGAAGCAAATAGTACCTATCCGAAAATTCGTCATTGACGCCCCCAAGACGTTCGTAAGCACAATTTTCGGATAGAGTCATAATCTCAACGGATGAAACGGACAAGAACGGAAGAGAGGACTGAACGAACCTATACGCAAGTTCACAAAGTGAGTAAACTTAAAAATTCCCCTTCCGAAATCATTCTCGGAAGGGGAATTTTATGTGAAGGTTTTATTCCAACGTGTGCTCGGCAATGGCCTTCTCCGCGCGTGCGATGAAGTCTGCCAAGGGCAGCGCGCCTAGGTTCTCGCCGCTGCGTAGCCGCACGGCGACCGTGCCTGCCTCAACCTCTTTGTCCCCGATGACGAGCATATACGGCACCTTCTGCATCTGAGCCTCGCGGATCTTGGCGTTCATCCGCGACGACGAGGCATCTATGTTGGCACGAATGTGCGCCTGGCGCAACGCAGCCTCCACCTGCTTGGCGTACTCGATGTGGCGGTCGGCAATTGGAATGACCCGTGCCTGCTCCGGCGCGAGCCATACCGGGAATGCGCCTGCGTAGTGCTCGATCAGCACGCCGAAGAAACGTTCCCACGATCCCAACAGTGTGCGATGCACCATGTAGGGCCGGTGCTCTTGCCCATCCTCTCCGATGTACGTCATATCGAACCGCTCCGGTAGGTTAAAGTCGAACTGGATCGTCGCCATCTGCCACTTGCGGCCTAACACATCCCGGACGTTCATATCGATTTTCGGGCCGTAGAACGCACCGCCGCCCTCGTCGATGGTGTAATTCACGCCTTGCGCGCCCATAACTGTGCGCAAAACGTCCTGGGCCAGTGCCCATTGCTCGTCCGTGCCAATGGCCTTGTCCGGGCGCGTGGAGAGGAAGAAGACAAAGTCATCAAAGCCGAAGGCACGCCACATATACAGCGAGAAGCGCAGCACTTCCGAGAGTTCGTCCTGGACCTGTTCCGGCGTGCAGATGATGTGGGCGTCGTCTTGTGTGAAGCTGCGTGGGCGCATCAGCCCGTGCAGTACTCCGCTGCGCTCGTAGCGGTAGCACGTCCCTAATTCTGCCCAGCGCAACGGCAGTTCCCGGTAGGAATGCGGGTGAGCTTTGTAGGCCAACATGTGGAAGGGACAGTTCATCGGTTTGAGGTAGTAATCTGCCTCGTCGATACGCAGCGGTGCGTACATTCCCTCTTTGAAGAATTCCAGGTGCCCGCTCGTCTCCCACAATGTTGAAAGCCCAATGTGTGGCGTGTACAGGATTTCGTAACCGTTAGCGAAATGCTCCTGCCGCCAGTAATCTTCTACGACGGTGCGGATGCGTCCAGCTTTCGGCCCGTAAACGATCAAGCCCGGCCCTAGTTCCTCGTGCATGCTGTAGAAATCCAGTCGTTTGTTCAGTTGCCGGTGATCGCGTGCCTTGGCTTCTTCCAGGTATTTGAGGTACGTTTTCAGGTCTTTGTCGCTTTTCCAGGCGGTGCCGTAGATGCGTTGGAGCATCGGGCGCTTCTCATCCCCACGCCAGTAGGCCCCGGCGACATTGAGAAGTTTGACAGCCTTCGGGTTGATCTCCCGCGAGTTCTGTACATGCGGGCCGCGACATAAATCAACAAACGCGCCGCTCTTGTAGATTGAGAGCGCTGGTGCTTCGCTGACCGGTAGGGTGGCTGCACCCTCGCCGTCCTCGTCCACGCCGCCGGAGAGGATGCCCTCGATCAATTCCAGTTTGTAGGGCTGACCGGCGAAGAGGGCCTTGCCTTCCTCAGGGGTGATCTCCTGGTAGACGAAGTCCTGCCGCTCGGCGATCAGCGCCTGCATGCGCGATTCGATCTTCGCTAAGTCCTCCGGCGTGAGCGCGCGGGGCAGGTCAAAGTCGTAGTAGAAGCCATTCTCGATGGGTGGACCGATGGCGACCTTCCCTTCCGGGAACATCTCCAACACCGCCGCCGCCATCAGGTGCGCGGTCGAGTGCCGGATCCGATACAACTGACTCTCGTGATACGCTTCGGAACTTTTCTCATTCAT
>JAFGSL010000016.1 GCA_016934645.1 Anaerolineae bacterium | reverse complement strand
GTCGCGGAGCGCGCACGCTCGGCGGCCTGGCAAAAAGCGCACGACGAGGCCTTCGAACAGGCATCGGAGAAGATTCGCCCTAACTTCATCCAGTGCCCGCGCTGCTCGGCGTGGGTGTGCAAGAAGAGCTGCTGGAACACCAAGCGTGGGCTGTGCAAGGATTGCGCGCCTGATCTAGGCGTGGAGATGTCTGCGGCACAATCCAGCCGTTCCGTCGAAGAGGTGTGGGCTCACGCAGCTATGGCCGAGGAAGACAAGCATCTGGGCGAGGAAAACTGGCGCGAGACCATCGTGGCTTCGTGCCCCAACTGCAACGCCCCCCTCGCCACCAACGCCAAGTTCTGCCCGGAGTGTGGCACCAAGCTCAAGGCCGCACAGCATTGCCAAAACTGCGGCACAAAACTGACACCAGGCGCAAAGTTCTGCCCAGAGTGCGGCGAAAAAGTGTAACGCACCACAAAAAGAACTCCCGATGGTGAATGCCGTCGGGAGTTTTCTTATGAGCCAGGTTATGGAGTCACGCTGGAGGTAGACGCCGTCTCCGTCAATGTGGGCGTGACTGTCAGCGTCTCGGTCGGTGTAGGGGTCAAAGTTGGCGTCGATGTTGGAGTTGGCGACAGCGTTGGTGTGGGTGTCAACGTTGTGGTTGGCGTCGACGTGACCGTCGGTACCGGCGTTCGAGTAGGCGTCGGCGTCATCGTCGGGGTGGATGTGGGCAAGTCACCGATGCGGTCAATGCCCATCTTCACCAGCGCATTGCCGCCTTTCTCGAAGTATTCCACAACAACGGTATATTTACCGGTTCCTAACTGCACCTCCGTCTGATACGCTCGATCGCCTGCGCTGACGTGCCACTCATCCAGAACCAACGTTTCATTGACAAAGATGCGCACCCCATCATCGGCAACAGCCAAGAAGCGGTACACCCCCTCCGTTATGTTCAATTCGCGAGTCCAACGCACGGAGAAGTTATCCACCGGCAACCCCACCGCGGGCGCGTTCTGCCCCCAATTGAAGTCAACCTTGGAATCGTTGCGCACCAAGGCCGGCGTACCGGAGAGATCAAGATTGTTCCAGTATTCGCCTTTCCAGTCGGGGAAAGTGGGGGTGATTTTCTCCCAGCTCAGGCGCGCGCGAGCATTCCCAGCGCTTTCGTAATAATCGACGCGCAGATTGTGCGTACCGGCGGTCAACGCCACATCGGCGGTCGTTTCTCGTTCCGCACCATCGTGCCACTCGTCGATGATGAGTTGGTCATCGAGCCACAGTCGCGCGCCGTCATCCATCGCCAGATGGAAACGGTAGGTCGTTGCATCGAAGGTCAACGCGCGCGTCCAACGGGCCGAGAAGTTGTCGATCGGCAAACCCGGATACGGCGCATCAGCCCCCCAGTTGAAGTCCAGGGACGCATCGTTGCGCACCAGGGCGGGCGTGCCATCAAGTAACCGATTGTTCCAGTATTCACCTTTCCAATCGGTAAAGACGGTCTGCTTCTCCCAACCTGCCTGGATAAGCGCCTGTCCGATCCCCTCAAAGTACTCCAGGCGCAGTACATAGTTACCCGACATCAGCAGCAGGTCGGCGGTGACCGTGCGTTTTGCACTGGTACGCCAATCGTCGATGATCAATTTGTCGTTGATATACAATCGCACACCATCGTCCACTGTCGCAAAGAAGTGATACGTGCCACCCTCAAGAGTCACCTTGCGCGTCCAACGCGCCGAGAAATTGTTTACGGGGAATCCACCAGCCGGTCCACCGTTACCCCAATTGAAATCCACATTCGCATCGTTGCGTACGAGGCCCGGCACACCGGACATACTGGTGTTCGTATAATATTCCCCATACCACGCCCCGGGATCGGGTGTGGGCGATGGTGTGATCGTTGGCACGCCGGTCGGTGTAGATGTAGGGGTAAGCGTAGGCGATGGCGTGACACCCGGTTCAGTCGTGGCTGTCGGCGACGATACCGGCGTCTCGGTAAAGGTAAAGTGCGCTGTCGCCAATGTGTCGGAGTCCGGCACCTGCACCAGCACATCCACCCCCTCATGACCACGCCAACCTTCTCCCAGGATCAGCGCGACGTTAAAGGTACCGTCCGCCTTGACAAGCACGGTCGCCGCCGGAGGGAGCATCTGGCGCCCCGTCTGGAGGTTGATCAAGATAACCTCGACGGCACCATAAGGTGGCCAGTTGGTCCCCTCTACCGTGATGGTCGTGCCCGGCAACCCGGAGGACGGCGTCATGATGACCTGCGGGGTTGTGGGCGTGGGCGTCGGTTTGGGGAACACACCGCTGTTGCGCAACGCCAGCATGACCAGCAGGCATATCACGATCAAACACAGTCCAATAAACCCCATGATGGGATAGAACCAGCGTGGCGCACCACCCGGCGAAGGTGGATTGTAATACTCCTGTATATCTTGCTCATCCCGCAAGGGTTGTATATCCCGTAAAGGGTATTCGTCCTGCAATGGTTGTACATCTTGCCCGTCTTGCATAGGCCCCTCCTTCTCGCATCATGGCCAGTCGGTATTTCAGTATCAAAGAACAGTTTATAATGACTCAAACGGACCAGTCACACTTTTCTTATTATACTCCAAGACGTTGCAATAGACGATAATGTTCCTCTGATCAGAAACCGCGCTGCTTGTCCACCTGATTGCGCAAAGGCAGCTCTCCACGCTGGAAGCAACCGAGATTCTCGGAGAAGATATCGAGGACGTGCTGTCTCTCGAACTGCGTGCCGCCGGCGGCATGCGGGGTGATGAGCACGTTGGGCATGTCCCACAGTTCACTATCCGGTGGCAATGGCTCCTGCGCAAAGACATCCAGCGCGGCGGCGCTCAGGTGACCACTCTTCAACGCCGCGATCATCGCGTCTTCATCGATGATGCGCCCGCGCGAGATGGCCACCAGCAGCGCGCCGGGCTTCATCTGAGCGATCTCTTCCGCGCCGATCATCCCATCGGTCTCGCGCGTGTAGGGCACAGTCACGATGACGTAATCGGAGACATTCAACAGGTCGTGGAGGTGATCCAATCCCCATAGCGCTTCGACGGTGTCCGGTTTTGGCACGGGCAGTATGTCTACGGCGATGACGCGCACCCCGAAAGCCACCGCGCGCTGCGCCGTTGCCAGCCCTACCGTGCCCAGCCCAATGATGCCCATCGTGCTGCCTGTCAGCTCGACCATCTGCGGGCGGAACTCGTGCATCGCCCACTCGTGCTTCTGTTGTTTGAGCACGAAATCCTTGATGCTACGTGTGAAGGCCAAAATCATGCCAAAGACACTATCGGCCAGACACGCACTATGCGTTCCCCGCGCGCTGGTCAAAATCATGTCACTCGCCACCAACTCGGGTATTGCCAGGAAATTGTTAACACCCGAACTGGGCGATTGCAGCCACTTGAGTTTCTTCGCGGCGAGGAAGGTATCGCGGTCCAACCATCCCATATACACGTCAGCGTCGGCAATCATCGACGCCAGCGCCTCGCGTTTGTCGCAGTGCTCAAATTCCACACCGGGATACTTCGCCTTGAGATCAGGAATCGCCTTCTCAAGCTCCATCAAACTCGCACCGATCAAAACTTTCATCATAGACCTCCTTAAAGTAGTCGAAAGTCCAAAGTCCAAGGTCTCAAGTTATCTCAGTACAAGGTGCCTTTTGCACCCACCGTGCTATCTGCTGCCGCGCCGGTGAAGTCGATGGCGTTGAAATCCGCCCTGGCAGCCTTCGCCATAAAGCCGAGGTCGCTGGTAAGGGCCAGGAATTGGAATCCCTGGCGGATGCGCAAGGTAACCTCTTGCGCGTTGAAGCAATGCTTGCCCGCTGCTTTGCCCGTTTTCTTGGCAGCAGCGAGCACCGCCTGAATCGCCTCCTCGTGGACCGTGCCGGGGCCGGTCTCGCTCGGATGGACACCCAGCGACAGTGCCAGATCGTTCGGGCCGATGAAACAGCCGACGACGCCCTCGGTTCCCAAAATGGCCTCGGCGTTCTCCACAGCCTGCGCCGTCTCGATCATCACGATAATGGCGAGATTGTCGTCGGTCCACGTGCGGTAATCCCCATCGATATAGGCAGCGACGCGGCTACCGCCGGAACTGCGCTGGCCTTTGGTCGCGTACTTCATATTACTCACCACGTTGCGCGCATCCTCTGCCGTGTTGACCATCGGCACGACCAGACCCAACGCCCCCGCATCCAGCGTGCGCTGGATCCACACCGTGTCGTTCCAGGGGACACGCGCCATTGGGACCGCGCCCCCCAACTGCACCGCACGGAAACAGTTGACCATCGTCTCAAAGCCCACGGGGCTGTGCTCGGCGTCCACCACCAGCCAGTCCCATCCCATCTGCGCCATCGTCTCCGCTGCCACCGGCGAACAGAGCGAGAGCCAGCTCCCCACACTCGGCCGCCCGCCGCGCAGCTTGTCAACCACCGGATTACTTTTAAATTTATAGATTCCCATACCTGCTATCCTCCTGTGGAAATAGTCTCGTAGTCGTTTGTCTTATAGTCGTGTAGTCGTTTACTGCCGCTATCAAAAGTATACATCCCTTTTGATACTTAAGCTACTGCTTTGAGTTTGACAGGACTCACGCAGTCGAATACAATCAGTCTCGATGTGGCGAATTGCCGCTCGAACAAATCAACAAAAGACTATCTGACTAACGACTAACCGACTGAAGGCTAAATGACGACATATCACATTCCATACAGCACAACCACGCTCGAATTCGACCTGCTCCCCGGCATGTGCGGGCGATGGGTCGAATCAAAACGGATGCCGCCGCTGGAAGACCTGCCTGCGGCGGTGAATGCGGCGCTGGCCCAACCGGTGGACTCGCCGCCGCTACGCGACCTGGCCCGGCCCGGCGATACCGCCTGCATCGTCTTCACCGACGCCACCCGCGCCTGCCCCGACTATCTGCTCATCCCGCCTATTCTGCGCGAACTGGAACGGGCCGGCGTGCGCGACGAGGATGTCACCCTATTGTGTGGGATCGGGATGCACCGTCCCAGCACCCACGCGGAGAAGGTCGCCAAGCTAGGGCAGGCTGTCGTCAACCGCTACCGGGTGATCGACAACGAGCCGCAAAACCCCGCCGCGCTGATCGATCTAGGCGAGGTCAACGGTATCCCGCTCTCCGTACACAAGGCCGCGTATGATGCGGATGTCCTCATCGCCACGGGGATCGTCGAACCGCACCAGTACGCGGGATATTCGGGCGGACGGAAGACGGTGGCTGTCGGCGCGGCAGGCGAGGCGCTGATCGCCTACAGCCACGGCCCGAGCTTCATCGACGATCCGTACACGCGTCTTGGGCAGATCGAGGGCAATCCCTTTCACGAAGCGATCACCGAGGCAGCACTGCGCGCCGGACTGCGCTTTATCCTCAACGTTGTGCGCGATGATGAGGGGCGCGTCGTGTGCGCGATGGCCGGGGAGCCGGTTGAGACGCACCGGAGACTGGTCACGTTCGCACGGGCGATGGTCGAGGTGGCGATCCCTCACCAGGTTGATGTGGCCATTGGCGGGGCAGGCTTCCCCAAGGACGCCAATCTCTACCAGACGAGCCGCGCGCCTTCCTACCTGCACTTCGCGCCGACGCCGGTCGCGCGACCGGGTGGCTATTACATCACGCCGGCACGCTGCCAGGAAGGTGCAGGCGAGGGCGTGGGTGAGCAGCGTTTTCTCGCGGCGATGCGCGACGCACCCGACGTGCACTTCATCCTCGATGACGCGCGCGCCAACGGCTACGCGCCCGGCGGGCAGCGGGCGTTTGTGATGGCCAAAGTCCTGGAGCAATGCCACGTCATCATCGTCGGCAGCGAGTGCCCGGAGATCGTCGCCGCGTGCAAAATGATCCCGGCGCAGACGATGGATGAAGCACTGGGCATCGTCGCTGCGGATCTGGGCAGCGACCTGGACGTACTGATCGTCCCGCACGCACTGTTGACACTGCCAATCGTAACAAAATAGCATAGAATGAATGATAATCTTCAACATGGATAGACAAGATCCCAAAACGTATCCTGTGCATCCTGTCCATCCATGTCATTTCAAAGGATAAACCACATGCATAATCGAATCAAAGAGAAACTCGCGTGCGGCGTAAGCAGCATCGGCACATGGCAGATGATCGGACATCCCGTCGTCACGGAAATTATGGCGCAGTCCGGCTTCGACTGGGTTGTGCTGGACATCGAACACGGCATCTTCGATTGGCCGGCGGCGTTGGGACACGTGCAGGTCATCCAGGGATACGGATGCCCCGTGTTGTTCCGCCTGCCGATCAATGCGCCGGAGCACTTCAAATGGGCATTGGATACCGGCGCGGAGGGCGTCATCGTCCCGATGATCCGCACCGTAGAAGACGCCCGGAGAGCTATCGCCTACGCGAAGTATCCGCCGGAAGGCGAACGCGGCATCAGCATCGGGCGTGCCCACGCCTACGGCGCAGCCTTCGATGACTACGTCACCACCGCCAACGCCGAAACGCTGGTCGCTCTGCAAATCGAGCACATCGACGCCGTGGACAATATCGAAGGCATCTGCGCGCTGCCCGGTTTGGACGTCGTCTTTGTCGGTCCCTACGACCTCTCTGGCACAATGGGACTGATGGGCCAGGTCACCCACCCCGAGGTGGAAGCCGCGATGACTCGCGTTGTGAATGTCGCACAGGAGGCGGGCGTGGTGCCGGGCCTGCTCATCGTCGATCCCAAACCCGGGGAGGTCGCGCAACGCGTCGCGGAAGGCTTTCGCTTCATCTCCATCGGGCTGGACACAACAATGTTGATCAATGCCGTGCGGGAAATGGCGACACGACGTTGATCCAGCATCACTTTTCTGTCAGCAGATTTAGCGGATTTTTCCAACCTTCAACTTTCAACTTGTAACTATTTTCAAGGGAGGTTTTCGATGAACGAGACACTGGAAATGTTATGGAAACGACGGAGCATTCGCAAATACAAACCAGAGCCGATCCCGGAGGAAGATTTGCACCTGATCCTGGAAGCGGCGCGGCGCGCACCGACGGGTGGAAACCGGCAAAACTGGAAGATGATCGTCGTCACCGACCCGGAGATGCGGCGCAAGACGGCAGAAGCGTGCAGCGGGCAGATGTGGATGGCGGATGCCGCCGTCATCCTGTGCATAGTGGCGCTGCCCGGCGAGAGCAAGGTCAGCGGGACGATTGTGCTGGATCACGCGATCCTCGCGGCGACCAGCCTGGGCTACGGCTCCTGCTGGATTGGATCACGTGACGCGGCCAAGGCTGTGTTGGGCATCCCCGACGATCATGACATCATCTGCCTGGCACCGATGGGCGTCCCCGACGAGCAACCCGAGGCCCGTCCCCGCAAACTGCGCGACGTGCTCTTCACGCAGAATGGCTTCGAAACGCCACTGGATTACGAGTTGTAACTGCAAAGCAATACACCTCATCCTGGTGAATGAGGTGTATTGCAAAACTCACCATATCACCTTCACAGCGTAATCGGTGAATATAGCATCTTTACTCAAGAGTGTAGCCCCTTCAAGATTAGCCTGGGAAATCAACAAACGGTCAAACGGGTCTTTATGCTGTAACGGCAAAGTATCCAATGCTAACACATGAGTTAACGTCACCGGAAGAATTTGAATACCATTGGCTTGCTGTTGACTTGTCACTATTTCTGTTAAAGACCTATGGAGTGTCAATCTTCCAAGTTGAGATTTGATCTGCATCTCCCATACACTGACCACACTCAGCAATACCGTATTGTCACGATCCTGGCACAAAGCTAGTACCTGAGGAGAGAGCTTAGCCGGATCACTGTCCCACCAGATAAAAGTATGGGTATCAAGGAGTAATATCATACCTGCTCACCCCAGAATTCCTCAGGCAGTGGCGCATCGAAATCATCACTCATTAAAATGTCACCGGTGTGCAAACCCGGTATACGGGGAGTTGCAGAAGAATCAACAGGAACTAAACGAGCAACATACGTTTCATCTTTTGTCAGAATGACTTCTGTGCCAGCCTTGACCCACGATAATAACTCCTCTAGTCGTAACTGCGCCTCACGGACCTCAACTGTTTTAGTCAGCATTCCTAACCTCCCTCTTGACGGTCAATCCAACCAACAAACTTATTATACAACGATCTGAAATAACCGTCACCTTCACAAACAATTCGTATTTGCGCATACGGCTCGATAATGATATGATCTCAGTAAGTTCTTAAAGATCCCCAATATCATCCGGGAGAAAAACTGCTATGTCGTCAAAAAACAAAACTACCCTCGAAGCCCGTTACCAGGTCGTGGCGGGTGATTTCCCCTACTGGGAGAAAACCAAAGAGCTGATCGACCAGCTCATCGACATCACGCTCAACTACTGCCAGAGTGGGCATCCGGGCGGGTCGCGTTCGAAGGTGCACGCGCTGCTCGCCACGCTACTCAGCGGCGTGATGCGCTGGGACATCCGCCACCCCGAAAAGCGCTTCGGCGACCGTTTCGTCCTGGGCGCGGGGCACACCGTGCCGCTCATCTACTGCACCTTCACCGTCCTCGATGAAGCACTGCGCTTCAAACACACCCAGACCGGCGATCCGCGCTATGCCCTCGCGGAGGATCGGGCCGTGTATTGGGAAGACCTGCTCGGTTTCCGCCGTCGCGGAGGGCTTTCGGGGCACGCGGAGATGGAGGGCAAGACCCTGTTCCTCAAGTTCAACACCGGGCCTTCGGGACACGGCAGCCCGGCGGCGGCGGGACTCGCGCTCGCGCTCAAGCGCGCCGGCGCGGATGGCGTCAAGGTCTTCATCTTCGAAGGCGAAGGCGGATTGACGCCCGGCGCGACCCACGAGACGATGAACTCCGCGTGGGGGCTGGCGCTGGACAACCTCTACTACGTGGTGGACTGGAACGATTTCGGCATCGACGACCACGCGATCAGCCGCGTGGTCTACGGAACGCCCGCCGACTGGTTCGGCGCGCACGGCTGGCGCGTCTTCGGGACGGAATCCGGCAGCGAGTGGGGGCCGGTGGCGCACACATTGCTGGAAATGATGCTGACCGAAAACCCGAACCGCGCGCCGAGCGTCGCCTGGGTGAAGACACGCAAGGGCCGCGAGTATCTCAAGTACGACAACAAATCCCACGGCGCGCCCCACCCTATGAACAGCGAGCCATTTTGGGAGACCAAGCGCCTGTTCGCCGAGAAATACGGTGTCACCTTCGCCAACTTCGGCGGTGTGGCCCCCAAGGAGCCGGAGGCGCTGCACGCAGAGTTTGTGGCGAATCTCAAAGCCGTGATCGACGTGCTGCACCGGGATCAGGCACTCGTAGATTACTTGACGGATCGGCTCGTCGCGCTCGGCGAAAGCGTGCCGGAGCAGATTCCAGCGTTCCGCCTCGACAAAGGCGACCCCTTCACCGACGAGCGGCTCTACGACTACGAAAACTATCCCGCCGACCTGTACGTCGCGCCGGGGACGGTCACAGCGAACCGCGCCGCGCTGAGCACATGGGGCGCGTGGGCCAACGCCTTCGGCGCGCGGAAGTATGGACGTCCGCTGTTCCTCGCGGCGTCGGCGGATCTGGCGGATTCCACGATGATCAGCGGCTTTGCCAAGGCCTACGGCGATTTCGACGGCTACGGCTGGTACGAGCGGGCCGGGTCCAATAAGGGTGTGCTACTCCCCCAGGAGATCACCGAGTTCGCTAACGCTGGGATTCTGGCGGGACTGGCAACGGTGAACTTCGCGGATGATCCCGAAGCGGCGTTCGATGGGTTCTGGGGCGCGTGTTCGACCTACGGCTCGTTCTCGTATCTCAAGTACGGGCCGTTCCGCCTCTTCAGCCAGTTGGCGCAGGATTGCCAGTTCAAGGTGGGCAAAGTGCTGTGGATCGCGGGGCACTCCGGGCCGGAGACCGCCGACGACAGCCGCACGCACTTCGGTATCTTCTCACCGGGCGTGACGCAGCTCTTCCCGCAGGGCGCGATCATCAACCTGCACCCGTGGGAGCACAACGAAGTCCCCGTGCTGCTCGGCGCGGCGCTGCGCCAATCCGCGCCGATTGTCGCGCTGCATCTCACGCGTCCGCCGATCACGGTTCCCGACCGGGAGGCGTTGGGGATGCCCTCGCACTTCGCAGCGGCACGCGGCGCTTACGTTGTCCGCGACTACGCACCCGGTCAGCCGCGCAGCGGCACAGTCATCGTCCAGGGGACGAGTGCAATGGCGAGCATCGTCAAGCTGCTGCCGGAGTTGGAAGAACGCGGGTTGAACGTCAAGATCGTCTGCGCGACCAGCCCACAGTTGTTCGCCCTACAACCGGAAAGCTACCGCCAAACGGTGCTCTCACAGGATGACTGGGCCGACTCCACCGTCATCACCACGCAGGCGCGCTGGTTGATGCACGATTGGTTGTTCAGCAAGGTCGCAGAGGCGTACGCGATCTCGGCGGACTGGGACAATCGCTGGCGCACCGGCGGCACGTTGACGGAGGTCATCGACGAGGCGCACCTCTCGCCAGCGTGGGTGCTGGCGGGTATCGAGCGCTTTGTCGGCGACCGAGATGCACGGTTGAGACGCATGTAGTGGACCCTTGCGAAGGTTTCTGAACCTTCGCAAGGATTCTTTCGCAAGGGTTAGCAACGGCCCCGACCACGGATTGCGGTCGGGGCCGTTCGTGTGCCAGGACATTTTAGGGCAGAGTCCTATCATTCTTGCTTCGAGGGGATCGCCAGATCCCCGTTTGGCGCAAGGAAGTCCCTGGCGAACGGCAATCCGCTTGAAGCAAAAATTAAGGAAGCGTGACGAGAATAATAAAGCCCTGCATTCTGAGAGTTGGCGCATCGCCGTTTTCGCAGTATAACTGAACATACCGTGTCAGCTAATGTTCAAGGGGTACACGATGCACAACCTGATCCCGCATTTTATCCACGAACACTTCAGCCGGGGAGAGCGCGCCGGCGTCTTTGACGCAGCGACGCTCTTCATTGACGTCACTGGCTTCACACGGCTGACTGAGACACTGATGCAACACGGCAAAGAGGGCGCCGAAGCACTTACCGACGCGCTCAACCGTGTTTTCAATCCCCTGGTTGGCGAGGTCTACGCACGCAATGGCTGGATTGCGGCTTTTGTGGGTGACGCCTTTCTGGCGGTTTTTCCGCACGGGGACGATCCGGCCCACGCACGGCGCACAGCACTAGAGACAGCCGCGCAAATCCTCGCGTTCCTTCGACAGCAGGGCACAGTCACAACCCGCTATGGCGATTTCAATTTCAGTGCGCGGATTGGGCTTTCGGACGGGCCGGTACACTGGAACATCCTGGGGAGAGACCGTCGCCACACCTATTTCTTCAGCGGGGCGGCGATAGCGGGATGCACCTATATGGAAAGCCAGGCCGGTGTGGGCGAGGTGGTCGCGGACAAGCTCATTTGGCCCAAAATCGTTGCTACAGTTACCGGCAAGCCACGCGACGAGCTTTTCGTCCTCTCCGACTTGCTCGCACCATCCAGCCCGATACCGAGAATTGCTCCTGCCGTACTGCCGCGTGAGGCGCTACAGCCCTTCGTGCTGGACGCTGCCATTGATCTCGTGAGAGGTGGCGGGCACGATAATGTAGCACAGCGAGCCGAATTCCGCCAGGTAGTCAACATTTTCATCTCCTTCGATCCTTCCCCGGAGATTGAGACGCTGATAGACCCCTTCGTGAGCACGATCCTCGACACGACCCACAACCACGGGGGCTATTTCAATAAACTTGATGCCAGCGACAAAGGCCCGATGATTCTGATCCTCTTTGGTGCTCCCATTGCCCACGAAAACGATCTGGAGCGCGCGACCGATTTCCTCGTGGCGCTGCGTGAGCAGACGTCCGCCTCGGCCCTGCGCGCGATCCAGTGGCGTGCGGGCGTGAGCTACGGCACCGTCTACGCGGGGATCATCGGCAGCACCGAGCGATGCGAATATACGGCCATCGGTAGCGTGGTCAATCTCGCGTCGCGGCTGACGACCGGGGCGAAATGGGGCGAAATCTATCTCTCAGAGCAAGCGGCGGACTGCAAAACGATCAAGTCAACCTATCTTGGCAAACATCCTTACAAGGGGTTTGCACAATCGCAGCCAACCTACCAACTTTTGGGGCATAAAGACGAAGGACCAACCTTCTTCGAACAACCGTTAATCGGACGGCAAACCGAGCTGGCGCGCGTGCTTGCAGCGGTGCAACCCCTGTTCTCTGGGCACTTTGGCGGCGTAGTGTGCATCACCGGGGAAGCCGGATTGGGCAAATCGCATCTAGCCTACGAAGTGGAGCAAACGCTCCATCGACGCAACGCAGTGACGTGGTTCACCGCCCAGACCGATCAGATCCTGCGTCAGGCCTTCAACCCATTTACGTACTTCCTCAAACGATATTACGATCAGGCTCCAGATGCTTCGTGCGAGCAAAACAAACAACGCTTCGAGGCTCGGCATCAGGCATTACTCAGCGCTCTGGAAGAACATCGCGCAGCCGAATCCGATCCATACAAAGCGCAGACACTCACGATCCAAATTGCCGAGTTGCACCGCGTGCAATCGGTACTTGGAGCTCTGGTTGGGCTTCACTGGCCCGGTTCGCTTTACGAATCGTTGGAAGGGGAACTGCGCTATCAAAACAGCCTGTTGGCGATCAAGGCGCTGTTGCTGGCCGAAACTTTCACCAAGCCTGTCGTGCTGCTACTAGAAGATTTGCAATGGCTCGACACAGCTTCCTACGATGTTTTGGCTACACTGTGCCGCAATGTGAGCGATTACCCACTACTCATCCTGATCACTTCACGTTACCTTGACGACGGCAGCCCACCTGTCCTACCACTGCCCGCTGGCACCCCCATGCTAGATCTCGACTTGCAAATGCTATCCCCCCAGGAAATGCGGCAACTGACAGAGACGATTCTGGATGGCGCCAGCGACGAGAGCTTACTTGCATTGCTTCAAGAACGCACCCAGGCGAACCCCTTCTTCGTCCAGCAATTCCTCTATTACTTCAGAGAAAACGATCTACTCGAACGCACACCGCAAGGTATCTGGCGACTCAAGCAGGGCCTACCCGTAGAAATGCCCACAACGATCAATGCCTTACTGGTTGCACGCGTCGATCGGCTAGCGCAAAACGTCAAAGACGTCGTCAAGGCCGCCGCCGTTTTGGGTCGCGAGTTCGACGATCGTATTCTAGCGCACATGCTCGCCGCCGACATCTCCGCAGAAGTACGTATGGCTGAACAGGAACAGATTTGGTCGAGGGTGTAATAACACGGATTTCATAGACCGAGATTATGGGATGACAACCTATCTATTCAAACATGTTTTGATGCGCGATACCGTTTACACGATGCAGTTGCGCACCCGGTTGCGGGAACTGCACGCGTTGGCGGGCGAGGCCATCGAAGCGCTACATGCCGATAATTTGGCATCTTTCTACGCCGACCTGGCCTACCATTACGGTCAGGCCGACATCCCAGACAGAGAACGCCATTACGCGCTCCTGGCCGGCCAGCGCGCGGCGGATGAATACGCCAACGAAGAAGCGCTGCGCTTTTTGACCCGTGCGATGGAATTAGTCCCGTCCCGCGACAAGGCCACGCAATACGAGATCCTCAGCACGCGCGAGTTGGTTTATGACTTACAGGGGAACCGCGAAGCCCAACGCCACGACCTGCAATTGCTCTTTTTCGTCGCGCGGGGTGAGCAAAAGGTGGACGTGGTGTTGCGCCAGGCCAGATATGAGGAGCAGGTCGGTAACTATAGCGGCGCGGTCGAGACCGTGCAACGCTGCGTCGAACTGGCGCAGACATATCAAAAGCCTGCAGCAGAAACACGGGCCTACCTTTATTGGGCACGCGCAGAATGGCGTCAAGGCCATTATCACGAAGCTATGCCGTTGTTCGAGAAAGCGTTGTCCCTCGCACGGCAGTACAATCTCCCGGATACTGAGGCCGACAGCCTGCGCAACCTGGGCAACGTGCATTGGTCATTGGGACACTATCCCGAAGCGATGCACTACTACGAACAAGCCCTGCCGCAATACCGGGCACTCGATTACAAACGCGGCGAAAGCGCCGCCATGAACAATATCAGCATCGTGCTCGTGGATCAAGGAGACTATGCCCAAGCGCGTACCTACAGCGAATCTGCCTTGCAATTGAAGACGATGATCGGCGACCGCATCGGGGCGCGCATCGCGCACAGCACCCTCGGCGATATCGCCTGGCACCTTGGGCAATTGACGACGGCACGCCAACATTACGAAGCGGCGTGCCGTCTTAGCGAGGAAGTGGATGATCCACCGGGACGCTGCGAAGACCAGGTTAATCTGGCGCGGCTGGCTTACCGCGAAGGCGACTACGCCATTGCCCGAGAGCACAGCCAGCAGGCTCTCAGCTTGGCACAAGGCCTCAACGACGCCAATATCCAGGGGTATGCCCTGCTCTTTCTGGGGCACGCCGCCCTGAGAATAAACGATTACACCGAGGCGATCACGGCATATACAGAATCCCTCGCCCTGCGCCGCATGCTTCACCAAGAGCACTTGGTCGCGGAACCACTTGCCGGTTTGGCTCAAAGCCTACTTTATCAAGGAGAACTGGCACAGGTGCGCGCTTGTATCGAGGAATTACTGACCCACCTTACCGAGGACACGGTCCAATCGCGTCGCACGCTGCAGGGCGCCCGCGATCCCACGCAAATTTATCTGACCGTCTATCGGGTACTCAAAGCACTGGATGACCCGCGTGCGGATGATGTGCTCAGACAGGGCTACGCGCATTTGCAAGCGTGCGCGAACCACATCAGCGATGCCGCATTACGCCGCCAGTTTCTGGAAGACATTGCGCCGCATCGCCGTCTCGCGGAAGAAGCAACGAAGCTTTGATGCCGCACCGCTTAACCCAATCTGAATCGCACGGCATCGGAAAGAGCATCGCTACGGATCATGTTGGGGTCCTAAGAATGCCTAGGTGGTGAAACGGTCACACTGTGAGGGACAAATTCCTGCGGGTCAATCTTGACTCGTGAAACCTGGTTGAGCACAAAAATCAACATCTCCCACAGTGAGTAGCAACTCAAAACCGAATGGGAGATTTGTCCCTCCTGGATGAGCGACACGAAACCGTGGATCAATCCCCACACACTCACCGCCGCCAAATCAGGTTCGCCGGGATTCAGGAATCCCGCCGCTTGGCAGCGGGAAACGAGTGCGCGCAGGATGCCAAAATTATTTGCGGTCATCTCTACCAGCGCCGGGTAGTCACGCTCCTTTTCCACAGCTCCGGAGAAAGTAATGCGGAAGTGGTCAGGCTCCTCGAACCCGAACTCAACATAGGCCCAGGCCGTCTCGACGAGCTGCCTCAGCGGGTCGTCAGGATACTGTTCCATAATCCCTACGATCTTGGCATGGAGTTTCCTATGTCCATCGGTGGCGATAGCGGCGACCAGCGCCTGTTTATCGGCGAAATGGGCATAGGGCGCGGCGTGGCTCACACCTGCCTTACGTGCGACCTTACGCAAGCTCAGACCATTCACACCGTCTCTGGCAAGGATCTCGATCCCGGCTTCTATGAGGGCGTTCTTGAGATCGCCGTGATGATACGAGCTTTTTTCTGACGCAGCAAACTTTTTGGGTGTTGACATGTGAACAATTATAGCGTATAATCTTTACAGTGTCAAGATTACAACGTAACTGTTCACCGTTCGGGTAAAAAGCCCGTAGTCTAACTCCTCGTGAGCGCTACGAGACAACTGTGAACAGTTACTTCTAAGCAGAGTGGAGCGCAGTTATGGGACAATTTGATATAGCCAAGCAACGCCTCGTGGACACGGTCCGTTTGCTGATCAAAAAGGACTACTTCAAAGGCACAGGCGGCAACCTGTCGGTGCGGGTAAAGGAACACCAAGCTTTTGCCATCACCCCCTCGAATTACGATTACCTCAAGATGTCGCCCGCGGATGTGTGCGTTCTGGATTGGCAGATGAACGTCCTGGAAGGGACGCTAAAGCCTTCCATCGAAAGCAGCATGCATGCCGCAGTGTACCAGGTGCGCGCGGATACGAACATCATTATTCACTCGCACCAGGTCTATGCCAGCACGCTGGCCCTCATCGATGCGCCCATCCCAGCCCTTTTCGATGAGCAGGTGCGTTTTCTGGGGCGCTCGGTAGAGATCATCCCCTACGCACCCTCGGGAACGGGCTTTCTGAAGAAAAACGTCCAATCCAAGGCCCGCAATGGACACAACGCCTACATCCTCAAGAACCATGGTGTGCTCGTTCTGGGTACAGATGCCGAGCGCGCCGTCCACAACCTGGAGTTGCTGGAAAAGTGCGCCCTGGCGTATTTACTGGCACTGTGCACCGAACGCAAGGTGACCTGCATCCCGCTGGCGGTACGGGAAATTGCCTTCGCCAAGCTGCGCAAAGACGAGAAAAAGTTCGCCAGGCTCATCAACGACTGACCCGAACGTATTTTGCTGAAGTTTCTACATCTATAAAGCACCGGCATAGCTTTAGTTTTCCATGTTCAGGTCAGCAAGACGCTGGCTAATATTACCCGGAGGTCACTATGCCCGAAACCCAACAGTACGCCATCTCGGAATGGCACGATACCGACGCAATCTACGCCCGGCTGCACGAGCTCGTCCGCCAGCCGATTCGCCCGATCCGGCGCGAGCGGATGGACGAGTTCCTCAACTACTTTGAAACCAGGTGCACCCGCTCGAAGGCGCTAACGGACGAGGCCAAGCAGTTCATCCCTGGCGGGGTGCAGCACAATTTGGCCTTCAACTACCCCTTTCCGTTGGCCGTCGAAAAGGCGGAAGGGGCCTACATGTGGGACGTGGACGGCAACCGGTACATCGACTTCTTACAGGCCGGTGGCCCGACCGTGCTGGGCAGCAATTACGCGCCGGTCCGCGATGAGGTCGTTAATCTCTTGCAAGACTGCGGATCGGTGGTCGGCCTGTTCCACGAGTATGAGCTGAAGCTGGCACGGCTTATCAATCGCTTTATGCCGTCCATCGAGATGTTCCGTATGCTGGGTTCGGGCACGGAAAGCGTGATGGCCGCCATCCGCGCCGCACGGGCGCATACGGGCAAAAAGAAGATAATCAAAGCCGGTGGGGCGTATCACGGTTGGAGCGACCAGACGGTCTATGGCCTGCACATCCCCGGCACCCGACGCTTGGAAGCGATCGGCATCCCCCGTGGCTGCACCCGCAATACACAGGAATTCTACCCGAACGACCTTGGACACCTGCGCCGGCTGATGCAGTTCAACCGGCTGCGCGGCGGCACAGCAGCGGTGATCGTCGAGCCGGTCGGCCCAGAAAGTGGCACACGCCCGGTCGCCCGTGATTTCAACCAAAAGGTACGTGCGCTGTGCGACGAGTTCAGCGCGCTGCTCATCTTTGACGAAGTCGTGACCGGCTTCCGCCTGGGGATGGGCGGCGCGCAAGGCTACTTTGGCGTCCGCCCCGATTTGACCATCTTTGGCAAGTGCGTCACCGGCGGCTACCCGATGGCGGGCGGCGTCGGTGGGCGGCGCGAGGTGATGGCGCACTTTGCGGCCGGCATCGGCGGCACTGGCGAACGGGCCTACGTGGGCGGAACGCTCTCGGCCAACCCACTGAGTTGTACGGCAGGCTATCACGCCTTACTGGAGATGGAACGCACCAACGCGCCCGTCATCGCAGGGCGAGCCGGGGATCGGCTGACTAAAGGGCTGAACGACATCATCGCCCGCTACGGACTGCCATTCGTGGCCTTCAACCAGGGCTCAATCGTGCATCTGGAGACATCGGCGGTGATGCTGCTCGATTTCAGGAATCCGCTCAAGCTCATGCGCGAGATCAAGTCGCGCAAGCATATGATGGAGGAAATGGGCGCGGCCTATATGTCCCAGGGCCTTATCACCCTGGCAGGCAGCCGCGTGTACACCAGCATGGCCGACACCGACGCCGTGATCGACGATGCGCTCGACCGCTTCGAGACCGTACTTTCGAGCGTCGAGGGCGTTCAGGTATAACAGGAGAGAGTCAATGGACGAGAAATTCCGCGTGTACGGTTACCGCTGGATCGTTCTGGCGGTGTTCATGTTCGTCAATCTGACGATCCAGGTCTTGTGGATCTCCTATGCGCCCATCACCGGCCCGGCAGCGCAGTTCTATAATGTCACCGACCTGCAGATTGGCCTGTTCGCCATGGCGTTTATGATCGCCTTCATCCCGCTTTCGATACCTGTATCGTGGGTGATCGATACCTATGGATTTCGCGTTGCGGTCAGCATCGGGGTGGTGCTGATGGGTCTCTTTGGCATGCTGCGCGGCCTGGTCGGGGCAAACTATTCCCTCGCTCTATGGAGCACCGTCGGGGTTGCCATCGCCCAGCCGTTCCTGCTCAACGCGTGGACCAAGATGCCGGCGAACTGGTTCACCATCGAGGAGCGCGCCACCGTCGTCGGACTGGTGACCCTGGCCAACCTGATCGGTACCGCCCTCGGCATGGTATTGACTCCCATCCTCATCGAGCAGATGGACATCCCGGCGGTACAGTTGATCTACGGCGGAGTGACGGCGCTTTCTGCCGTGCTGTTCGTCATCTTTGCCCGCGAGGCCCCGCCCACACCACCATGCCCACCTGGTATGGAAACGCGCGCGCTGATGCTTGACGGCCTCAAGCACGCCCTGACGGTCAAATCGTTTTGGCTGTACCTGCTGGTCTCGTTCATCGGCATGGGGATTTTCAACGGCATCACTACCTGGGTGGAGAACATTGTCCGCCCGCGCGGGTTCACCCCCACCGATGCCGGGACACTCGGCGCGCTGATGCTGATCGGCGGCATCCTCGGCGCGGTCGTCATCCCGCCCTTTTCCGACAAGCAACACAAGCGCCGGCGCTTTCTCCTGCTCGGCATCGCCCTCGCCCTGCCGGGGTTGATCGGCCTGACGTTTGCCACCAGTTTCTGGCTGTTGATCCTTTCCGCCTTTTTCCTGGGATTCTTCCTGGTCAGCACCAGCCCGATCGGCATGCAGTACGCCGCCGAGATCACCTACCCTACCCCCGAAGGCACCTCCAATGGGTTGATTCAACTCTTTGGGCAAGCATCGGTCGTCTTTGTCTACGTTATGGAAGCGATGAAAAGCTCGGACGGCTACTTCACTCCGGCGCTGTTGCTGGCTGGCGGATTGCTGATCGTCAGCGCCCTCGTCGTCACACGCTTGAAGGAACCGACGACGTCACCAGCCTTTCTCCCGGGAGACCCGGGAAAAGCGAGGGGCAAGTAAGTATGACGCCCAATCACGAACCCCACATCCTTGCCATCGATCTGGGCACCTCGGGCTGCAAGTCGGCGCTGGTTTCCACGACGGGCAAGGTCGCAGGCTGGGAGTTCCAGGAAGTGCCGCTGTACGTGCTACCTAACGGGGGAGCGGAACAGAACTCGCAGGACTGGTGGGACGCGTTTTTGAGCACCGCGAAGCGCTTGATCGGGAAAATGCTGGTTCCAGCAGAGGATATCGTGGCCGTGTGTTGCTCCACGCAGGGCGAAGGCACCATCGCCGTGGACGCAGACGGCAACTACCTGATGAACGCCATCCTGTGGATGGATATGCGCGGTGCGCCATATCTGAACGCCCAGGCACGCGGACCAATCAATGTGGCCGGGGTGGATGGTCGCAAGCTGCTGCGTTGGCTGCGGCTGACCGGCGGCATGCCCTCCCTGACCGGCAAAGACCCAGCCGGGCACATGCTGCTGGTGCGCGAGGCATTTCCCCAGGTGTACGCCCGGACACACAAATTCCTCAACGTGCTCGATTACATGAATCTGCGCTTGACCGGGCGCTTTGCCGCCACATTCGATTCCATCGTTACCTCATGGGTCACAGACAACCGCGATCCAGGAGCGATTCGCTATGACGAGAAGCTCATTCGCTTCAGCGGGATCGATGCCGACAAATTCCCCGAAGTCGTCCCCTGCACCGAAATTCTAGGCAAGCTGAAGTCGGAGGTCGCCGCAGCTTTGGGATTATCGCCAAATGTACAGGTCGTGGCCGGCGCGATCGACAACACCGCCGCTGCAATCGGAGCAGGGGCAGTGGAGGATTTTCTGCCCCATTTGTACATCGGCACGTCGTCGTGGATTGCCGCCCACGTGCCATTCAAGAAAACGGACATCATGTCCAGCCTGGCGTCCATCCCGTGCGCCGTGCCCGAGCGTTATCTGCTGACCGCGTTGCAAGCCACGGCTGGGGGCAATCTGACTTTCCTGCGCGACAAGATCCTGTATCACAAAGACGAGCTATTGATTGAGGAGAGCGTTCCAGACGTGTTCAAGGTGATGGACCGCATCGCCGAGCGCGTGCCCGCCGGGAGCAACGGCGTCATCTATACCCCATGGATCTGGGGCGAACGCGCCCCCGTGGACGATCGCGCGCTCCGCGCCGGTCTGTACAACGTGGCGCTCCACAACACCCGCGCCGACATCATCCGCGCTTTCCTGGAGGGGGTGGCCCTGAACACGCGTTGGATTGTGGGACCGGTGGAGAAGTTCCTGAGGCGCAAAATAACACACATCAACCTGGCTGGCGGGGGCGGCAATTCGGACGTGTGGTGCCAAATCTTTGCTGACGTGCTGAACGTCCAGGTGCGCCAGGTAAAAGAGCCCATTCAGGCCAACGCCCGTGGGGCTGCTCTCATCGCCGCGGCGGCGTTGGGAGAAATCGCCCTCGCCGACGTGTCACGATTGGTTCACATCCAACAAACGTACTCCCCCAATCCCGCCCACCGCCAGCTTTACGATGACCTCTACGGCGTATTCCTGGACATTTACCACAAGATGCGTCCGGTTTACCGGCGACTGAATGCGGGATCACAGCAGTAAGAGCCTAAAAGACGACTTCAGGCTCTTGCTGTCCTTACGATATATATGTCCACCCGAAGCAACTGGGGCAACGAGGACAACGCATCTTTCCCCCTAGTGTTCCGTATCTGGTCTGCCAACCGATGTGTTGTTTCTGCTGCCCGGCGCATCTTCCGGTACACAAGCCGATTGCTGCTGAACCTGCGCACAGACGCCCGTGACGATCCCTTTGGGGCTGCTAAACTGGCAGGATGCGCCTTCTGGCTGCGCGGTGCAGGCGTCGACAGCCTCTTGGGGCGGCGGATTGCCCAGCGCGCCAGATTGATTCGGTGGCATGGCTTGGGAGGCATCAGGACGTTGTGATTCGACGTTGCCGATTTCCCCGTCGGTCCCACCTTCCGGTGTGGCGCTCACGCCGCCGCGCACCAGGCGCACGTAGTTGAAGACGCGCCGCAGATCGCCCTGCGGGCCAAACCCCCAGGTGGGATACTCCGCTGGATCGCCATCCTTGGGGTCGCTGCGTTGGCAACCCGCGCCGTGGACATCAATGATGCTTGCGTTGTCCATCGATCCCAAGCCGCGCCCAAAGGCCACGTAGACGGCATCCGTCGCGCTGCCATCGGAGCGCAGGAATGTGGTGCTTGACCAATAGAAGGGGTAGTCCGTTTGCCCGGCTTCGTTGGTGATGCTGGTCGCGTTGAAGAGCGGATCAATCGCGGCGGAGTTCGTCGTGTCAGGCGAGCGAGAGTAATCCAGGAGGCTCTGCAGCTCCTTCACATTGGGCAAGCGCCAGTCACTATAGCCGAGGTAATTTTCGGCGTTCTTTTGTGCCACCCAGGCCAAAGCCTCTTCCCAGGTGACGCCCTCGCCGTTATCGTCCTGTGCCCACGTTAGGCCGGTAGCGTTGTCGGTGATTGTACCAGCCTGCCCTGAGCCTGTCGAAGGGTCGCCGTTGTCGTGGAAGTCGTTCACGCCGTAGACGCCAGTATTCCGTACACAGTAGACGTAGAAGGTCTTGCTGGTGGGGTAACCCTTGATGCGGCCATCGGCCAGATTCAGACCGAACATCGCTTGGGTGCGGTTCATCACCGTGCCAACATAGAGCGTGCTGGAGGCGAACTGTGCGTCAATGATGCGCTCGCCAGCGGTCGTGTCTCCATACGCAAAGGCGAAGTAATCCGCCTCAATGAACGGAATCAGACCCGAAGTGTTGCTGCCCTCTGGCGGTGGGTCGGTGCCCCGAAAATCCATCAGCGAGTAGAGTTGTTTGATGCTTGGCAATTGCCAGTCGTCGTGACCAGCCAGCGAAAGGTCCTCACAGTAGATCACCGCTTCAGACTGTATGAATTTATCGTCCGCATCAATGTTGCCATCACCGTCGGTATCCGGGGTTTGAGACCACATCATCCCGGTGACGTTGTCCGTGACGGTGCCATCACTATTGCCGGTGTAACTCGGCTGGTTGCCAGTGAACTGCGCATCCTGCCCATAGAAGGCCATGTCCTCGGCGGGGCAGGCGATCTCATTCAACGCATTGTAGCACTTGCCCTGGCCTGTATCGACCACGGGGTAAGTTAGTGTGGCGGTCTGCGACGCGGTGAACAGGAAATCGCTATCTGGAATGGTGGGCATACGGATCGGTTCAGCGTATAGATATGCGCCGGTGGGAAAAAGGAAATCTTCGCCCAAAATTCGCAAGCGGAGCGCGTCCAGTTCGGCCTGCTGTGCCTCGGTTAAACTCTGGGCGACCTGGGCGAACGCCGTGGCGTAGCGGTAAACAATATCGCCATCCAGCGCGCCATAGTCCTCCATCAAGCTGAGGACGACGGATTCATCAGGCAAACCGCCCGTCATAAACTGGCGTAAAAGTGTCGCCACGTCATCCCGCCGCTCCACAATAGTGTACAGAGATGGCTTTTGGTCTTCCACCAACCCGGTGATACTGGCAGCTTGCTCTGGCGTGAGGACTTGCAGGAACGCTTCGCCCATCTCGGCGGTCATGGTCGTGGGAATAGAGTAGCCAGGATTTCCAACGGCTGGCGCGTCCTTCATATAGAAAGAGCCGAAGTACGTTCCCTGCCGCTCCGGGCAGAAGTAGACATCCGCCCCCACCGAACCGGCATACCAATTGAACATATCGCCCGCGTAGGTCATCACCGCGACTTTGGCATCGTGCTCCAGCCCTTGCAGTTCCTCCGGCTCATCGACAACAGGCCAGTCGAGCATCCCCTGCCCCACCATCGCGTTGAGGTACGCGCGCTGGTCGGCGGTGAAGGCGCCGATCTGCGCCCCCATCACCTGCGCCCGCTCGTAACTGATTTCACCATCGAGCCGGTAGAGCTGCGCGGAATAGGCTTGCACGGCGTCCTTGTCCAAGCCCGAAGCCCCGGCAGGAGGGTCGCCGTCGAGCACACGGCGGAACGCATCCATCAGTACAAAGCGCTCTTCTGCGTACTGGTTGATGGCATTGACCTGGCTCTCGGCCAGCGCAATCAATTCAGCCCGTTGGGCCGGCGTGAGGACATAGAGCATGTCGAGCGCCGCGCGGGTAAGGAAATCGGTGTTGTGGCCCAAGCCGGTGGGATCATTGTCCCGCAGGTATTGAAAGCCCCAAAAATCGGCGACTTTGCCGGGCGGGAAGAAGGAATCCGCGCCCAGGTTGCCGGTGATAAACGCCAGACCATCGAAAGCAATGGTGTTGCGTTGTGCGCCATCCGAGAGGGTTTGTGTGATGGTCATGTCACCCTCTGGTGGTGGAGGCGGGGGCGTGGCTGCGCTGCCAGTCACGTCAGGCTTGGCGGCCGCACACGCCACAATTGACAAAACAAAGATACAGAACAATCCTGCCAACGTCAGATAAAGCGTTTTCGATTTTATGATCAACCTCCACCAATCAAGTTTTCGTTACAGAACTTACGCAAAATTGGCCAAAGGTGGGACGCACTTACCTGACCTGATCGCAAAACCGGGCTATGCAGCACCTTCCTGGACACATAAGCAAGTGCGTCCCACCTGATTCGCGCAAGTGTTGTGATTTATCCTCACTCTACCCCATAAGCACTCCGGACCATAGTGCAGCCAATCATGGTATGTCGTGTCGGGCCGTGAAAGATGCATCACTTGCCATGACAGCCGTCATAGCTATTGAGGGCAAAGCGTGACAGGATGCACAGAGAGCGCTTTGGATTCTATACTATAACTTGTATTCCGCACTTTGTAGAATGGGTTATCGGCTGATTCAAGCCAATGCATTGTCGTGAGCGCTCCTGGCAGACGAGCGG
>JAFGSL010000003.1 GCA_016934645.1 Anaerolineae bacterium | reverse complement strand
CTGCCCTGAGCGAGTCGAACGGGCCGGATATAGCCGCCGGAGGCGCCAAAGTCGGCATCCCGCGCACGCTCACCTTTTACGATCTGTACCCTTACTGGCGCGCGTTGTTCGCGGAGTTGGGCGCGACGCCGGTGCTCTCGGACGTCACGCACCCACGTATCACCGCCGACACTGCCCTGACAGCCGCCGCCGAGACCTGTTTCCCGGTCAAAGTCGTGATGGGCCATATCCTCAACCTGTTGGAAAAGGACTGTGACTTTATCTTTCTGCCGGGCGTCGTCAACCGCGAAAATCCCGCGCCGGGGCAAACCTACAATACGCTCTGCCCTTTCATCCAGGCGTCCCCATGGATCGCCACGGCAGCGGTGGATATTGCGGCGCGCGGCGCCTGCCCTGAGCAAGTCGAAGGGCCGCGCGCGCTCCAATTCCCGCTGCACCTGCTCTGGCAGAAGACGCTTCTCAAGGAATTGCGCCCGTTGGCTGCTGCGTTGGGCGTCTCGATGCGGCGCATGGCGCGGGCTGTAGAAGCGGCAGAGACCACGCAACGCGACTTCTACGCCGCCGTCCAGGCCCACGGCGCCGCTCTGCTGGAAAGCTGGGGCGACCGGCCGGCCGCCGTCCTGGTGGGACGTTCCTACAATCTCTACGATCCCGGCTTGAACCAGGACCTTCCGTCCAAGATTCGCAAGCTAGGGGTGTTGCCCATTCCGCTGGACTATTTGCCTGTGCGTTCCCTCGATGTCTCCGATCGTTTCGACAATATGTTCTGGCGCAGTGGACAGGACATCCTGGCGGCAGCCCGTTACCTGCGCACGCAGGCCAACCTGCACGCTTTGTATATCACCAATTTCGCCTGTGGGCCGGATTCGTTCCTCATCAGCTTCTTCCGTCGTGAACTGGGCGACAAGCCCTTCCTCGAACTGGAATTCGACGATCACACTGCCGACGCCGGGCTGATCACGCGCTGCGAGGCGTTTTTCGATAGTGTGATGAGCGTGAAAGCGTGAAGTGAGCTGCCATTTTTAGGGGAATGTCTATGACCTCGAACTCAAAAATCATCTATCTACCCTACATGGCCGACCATGCCGTGGCGATGGCGGCAGCGATGCGCCATTATGGGCTTGACGCCGTCGTGATGGACAAATCCGACTCCGAAAGCCTTTCGATCGGGCAATCGCTGTGTCTGGGCAAGGAGTGTCTGCCGTGCTTCACCTGTGTGGGCGACATCGTCAAGCAGTCACGCAAGCCGGATTTCGATCCAGAACAGGCGGTGCTTTTTATGCCCACCACCGGCGGACCATGCCGTTTTGGGCAGTACAACACGCTGCATCGCCTGTTGCTGGATGAGATGGGGCTGCACACCGTGGAAATTATGTCGCCCAGCGCAGAAAACTCCTACCAGGGTTTTGGTGAACATGCCACAGCGTTGCGGTTGCTGATCTGGCGCGGCGTTGTGGGCGTGGACTTGCTCCGCAAGTTGTGCTATGCGCACCGGCCCTACGAGACTGTCCCCGGCCAGACCGACGCGCTTTATCACGAGTGTCTGTACGCCCTCGCCGCCGCCATCGAAACCGGCGAGCGCCGCCGCGCGGTCGAGGCTATGCGGCAGGCCGCGGCAAAGTTCCGCGCGCTGCCCACAGACCGGCGCGCACCGCGTCCCATCATCGGGATGGTGGGCGAGATTTATCTGCGGGCCAACGACTTCACCAACCAGGAGATCGTGCGTCGCGTCGAGGCGCTGGGGGGCGAGGTGTGGGTAGCGCCGTTGATGGAATGGTTTTACTTCACCAACTACGGCGCTAAAGCGCGGGCGCGGGTGGCGGGGGATTACCTGGGCTGGATCAAGACGCAGGCCGGGGATATGCTCCAACGTCGCATCGAGCACGAAATGCTCAAGCCGGTGCAGGATTTACTACGCAACGCCCACGAGGTCACGGTGGATGAACTGATGGAGAACGACCGGCCCTACTACGATCCCGCGCTGGGCACCGAGGCGGCGCTGAGCATCGGCAAGGCTATCGACTATGCCCGGCAAGGGCTGGCGGGGATCCTGCACGTGCTGCCGCTCAACTGTATGCCCGCGACCACCGTGACCGGCATCGCGCCCAAAGTGCGCCAGGATTTTGATCGCATCCCCTGGCTGGACGTCATCTACGACGCGCAGGCCATCACCAATATCAACACGCGCCTGGAAGCCTTTATGTACCAGGCCCGGCAATACCGGCAGCGGCAGGATGCTGTTGCACCTCATCGCGCTCAGTAGTCTGCGCGGCGGATCGCAATCTGGAACCCGTCCTCGATGGGGTGATCGGCGACGAGGATCAAATATCCCCCACCCCCCGCGCCGGAGAGCTTCCAGCCCAGGGCGACGTCCCGGTAACGGTCGATCAACTTCGCTACCATCGGCGTCATCATGTGAGGGAACATCGCCACCTGCGCTTCGAGCGACGCGCGGAAATACTGCCCGAAAGCGCGAATGTCGTGGGCCAGGATCGCGTCCCAACAGCGGTCGGTGGCCTGGGCGAGTGCCTGCGCCCCTTCGCGGGTGATGTCCGTGTCGCTCAACACACTGAATCCGTACTCACGCGGGCCAAGCGGGACGAGATACAGCGCGTTTTCGATGAAACGCAAGGTCGCCTCATCCTGCACGCTTTCGATGCGCGAGGGCCAATATTCGCCCTCGTAATAGGCTTTGTTGAGGCCGGGAAAAACAATGCCGATGGTATCCTGCGAACCAGAGATCTCCCGCGTGCCGGGTGGATTGTCGTAGCAAAAGAGAATCTTCGCCAGCTTCTCATAGTTGTCCACCGGCAAGCGCGGCCCCCATAGCTCAATTGCCTTGCGGCGAGTGCTGCTCGCCATGCCACTGCGTTCGTTGAATTCGATCGTCGGTTCCAACGAAATCGTGATCACCGCACCGGGATAGAATCTGGAGACGAAGGGTTGGTCGAGCCAGCCGCCCGCCACATCGATGCGGTAGGGGATGCGGCACAGATCGCGCAAGGCCGTCGTGGAGCGCGCAGCCAGGCCGGTATGGGGTTCGCGCCGCAGTACCAGATACTCGATCCCCAGCAATTCGCACAACTCACGCTTCGCCGGCGTGCTGCCCTCTTCGTTGACGATGAAGATGTCGGGCTGGATGGCCCGCAGTTCCACCTCGAAGTCCAATATCCCCGAGCCTTGCGAAATAAATGCCTCCTTGACCCACAAGACGGACTGCACCATAAAGAGCCGTTCGTCCTCCGTGTTGACCGGCGGACGGCCCTTGAGATCGTTGACCGTCCGGTCCGAACCAAGCGCCACGTACAAGTCGCCGTAGCTCGCGGCTTCCTTGAAGAATTCCACGTGCCCGCTGTGTAACAAGTCGAAACAGCCGCTGACGAAGACTTTTCTCGCCATTGATGAGTCACCTCCAAGATGCATATGCAAAAACGTAATTACGTGATAACTGGCGTGAGAAGGCCTTCTCACACCTCACATTTCACGATTTTTCCTCAGAATGGGTTAACGGCAAGACCACGTGGAAGCTACTGCCGGGGAAGGTGGTTTCATCGTACCCCCGACTTTCTACCCATACCTTACCACCATGCGCTTCGACGATACCCTTGACGATCGCCAGACCCAACCCTGGACCACCGCCCTTAAATTTGATCGTGCCGGAAGAGTGTAAAGCCACCTCGCCGGTCTGGTAGAATTTGGAGAAAATCAAATCGTGAAAGCGCGGATCAATACCGATGCCCGTATCCTGGATCACAACCTCAACGCTACCTGATGGTAGCCCATGCGTCCCCGGCGGCAGCACGCTTCCCGTGACGGTGATTGTTCCGCCATCAGGTGTGTATTTTATGGCATTGACCACCAGATGGTAAAATGCCTTCTTCAGAGAATCTACATCACCCTCAATCATCGGCAGTTGCCACGCATCGCTGATGCACAGCGTCAGATTCCGCTCCCGGAATACATTCCACAGCCCCTGAAGCAGCTCACGGAGCACATCCACCAGTGACACGGGCGAGAAATAAAGCTGCAAGATGTGACTGTCGATTTTAGCCACATCGATCATGCTGTTGACGAGGTCGGTAAGGCGCATCGCCCCTTCGGAGATACCTCCCATCATTTCCATATACTCAGGGTCGCCCTTGATTTCCGGAGCCTTGAGCAGCATCTGGCTATATCCGCGTATAATGGTCAACGGTGTGCGCAACTCGTGCGCCGCGACGGTGATAAAATCGGATTTAGCTTGATCCAGACGTTCCAACTGGGCATAAGCTTCTTCCAACTCTGAATACAGGCGCGCATTTTGCAGCGCAATGGCTGCCTGTCCCGCGAAAGCGAGCGCCAGAACGGCTTCATCGTCGGTATAAGCGTGCGGCGTCTCCCGTGTAAGCGATAGCATCCCGATCACTGTGTTTTCGGCATCAATCAAGGGCACGCCCGCCCACGCCCGCGCCTGGGGAAGATTCTCGACCTGCTGCCAGTCGGATCGCTCGAAAACCTCCGGAACGATCAGAGGGCGCTTGGAATGGCAAATTTGCTGAAAAACATCTTCTTCTTTGATGGGCACACGAATTTGAAGCGGATTGCTTTCCGCCGGAAAGCCCCACGCTGCGACGATCTCCAATACCTGGTCGTGCTTTAGCATAACTGAACCACGGTCAAAGGGGACTATCCGCGCCAGATTGCCGAGGACCAAGTCCAACACCTCTGGCAGATTCAACGTCTGCGAAAGCGCATGGCTGACTTCGTATAACGTTTCGGTCAACAAACGGCGTGAACGCTCAGTCTGATAAAACGTCTCCAATTCCACGGCGTGTTGTTCCAATTCCTGGTTGCGGGATTCGTTTTGGAAACGCAGCAGTTCCTGTCGCCGCAGCGCATTGAGCCGAGCCAAATGGATGATGACGGTTAACGCAGTCGCGGAAACGAGCAAAAAACCGTTTTCGCCCCAACCGGGCGCAGCGGGAGACTGCAATGCTATCCATACCCAAGCCGCCAGCGCGCTGCTGATCACGCCGGCAAACCAGGGCGTCGAGAGGATCAGGAATCCGACCCCAACGAAGGTAATGATCATATTGGCGGTCGGAGCGGGATCGCAGAGCAGCGCGATGAAGACCAAACGTTGCAGCAGCACCAGCAGCGCAATCATTGCCCCCAACGGATTCGCGTAGCGCGCCGGGATTTTCCGCAAATACAGCAAAATGCCGGACACGAAGACTACTGCCAATGCCATCGCCGTGGCGGCTATCGTTGGGACGGCGATAGCTCGAGGGTGCCGTGCATACCCGTAAATCAAAACGACGAGCAGGACGATAAGCACCGCCATTGTGGGACGCAGGCTATCCAGCATCACCACGTCCAGCGCGGCGCGCACATCAACCTTACCGATTTCTGGCAAGGATGTCGTTGTATCACCGGGTTTACTTTGCTGTGTCATTTGACGCATCACCCTTCAGCCGCCGTTGACCCATCAGAGAGCAACTCGAACCCAGAAACACTGAGACTGCTGTGGTCCGAAATGAATCATGCCTTAGTATAGCACAGAGCGCGCCGAACAAAAAAGGAGTTTTGCGGCTTTGCCACAAAACTCCTTCGAATGGCGATGAAAAACTTGCGAAACTACCAGGCGTAGGCTTCGGGGGCCGGGCCGCCGGGGCCAGGCCAGATTTCGTCGAGCTTGGTGAGCGTTTCGTCGGAGAGCTTGATCTCCAACGCGCGTGTGCTACCGTTGAGCTGCTCCATCGTGCGCGGGCCGATGATCGGCGCGGTGACGACGGGATTGTGCAGCAGCCAGGCCAGCGCCACGTCTGCCGGGTTCTCACCCATCTCCTGGCACAGGCTTTCGTAAGCCTCGATCTGCGGGCGGTGCTTCTCGATGCTCTCCTGCATCCGCTC
This sequence comes from Anaerolineae bacterium, assembly GCA_016934645.1. The sequence goes on along the minus strand of JAFGSL010000003.1, from coordinate 511 downwards.
CGAAGCGCGGCGGCCCTCGGAAATCTTTCTCAGCACGCCGCCCAACAGGCCGCCCGCCAGCGGACTCCACGGGATCAAGCCCAGGCCGTAATCCTCACACGTCGGGACCACCTCAAGTTCGACCATCCGCGCGTTGAGATTGTAGAGGCTCTGCTCGGAGACCAGGCCCATGAAGTTACGCTTCTCGGCATGGGCCTGCGCCTTGGCGATGTGCCACCCGGCGAAGTTGCTGCTGCCCACGTAGAGCACCTTCCCTTCGCAGACGAGCTGCTCCATCGCCTGCCAGATTTCTTCCCACGGCGTGCTGCGTTCGACGTGGTGCATCTGGTAGATATCGATGTGATCGGTTTGCAGGCGGCGCAAGCTGTCCTCCGCAGCCTTACGGATGTGGTACGCCGACAGGCCGCGCTCGTTGGGCCACTCGCCCATCTTGTTGTAGACTTTGGTCGCCAGCACGACTTTCTCACGGCGGCCCCCACCCTGCGCGAACCAGCGCCCGATGATCTGCTCG
>JAFGSL010000152.1 GCA_016934645.1 Anaerolineae bacterium | reverse complement strand
CGTGAATCCCTTGCAGAGCCGGGGCGGGATCGCGCGCCCGGAGTGGTACGGCTGCGCGTGCTGCCCGCCGAACGTGATGCGCCAGATTGCACTCGTGGGGAATTACCTCGCCACCACCGATGATATGGGTGTGCAATTGCACCAGTATGCTTCGGCAACGATTGAAGCGACAGTAGGTGATCAATCCATCGTGCTGCAAATGGAGACGCACTATCCCTGGGATGGGCACGTGCACGTCACTGTCGCGGAGACGGGGGGCAGCGAGTGGATATTGGCGTTTCGTGTTCCCGGATGGTGTAACCACGCCGCATTGTGGCTTAACGGAGAGATCATCGCGGGTGGGGCGAGCGACGGGAATTACGTGACCCTGACACGGGCCTGGCAACCCGGCGATGTTGTAGAACTTGATCTGGAGATGCGTCCCCGGCTCACTGCACCCAACCCGCGCGTGGACGCGATCCGCGGCAGCCTTGCCATCGAGCGGGGACCGATGGTTTATTGCTTAGAGGAGGAGGATCAGGATGCAGACGTGGATCTGCTGGATGTGCGCCTCGCGCCCGACGCGGAATTGGAGTTCGTGTGGCGTGAAGACCTGCTCGGTGGCGTGGTCACGGTGACGGCGGAGGGCTATATGGCGGACGTGAGGGATTGGGATGCCGCGCTCTATCGGCTCGCGCCCGTGCCGGAAACGGCTGCGCGTCAGACTAAGCTGATCGCTGTGCCGTACTATGCCTGGGCCAATCGGACGCCGGGAGCGATGCGCGTGTGGATTCCGCGGGGTGAGAAATAATTCGCTAACTTGTGTGTTTCCCTTGCGTAAAATCTGCCAATACGGTGATGTCTAGTTCTGTAACGCATTTTAGTTGAGCGTCATTAGTTACAAAAGTGTGTGCGCCTTGTACCAATGCTGATCCTATGTGAATAGCATCTGGCGTGCGTATATTGTAGCGTGAGCGTAGATCAGACATCATTTCCATCACGGCGATATCGCATGCACACAATGTCAAGCCGGGAAACTGTTGGAAAGCGTTGCGATAGCGCAACAACAAATCACGGTTCCCGGCTTTTTTGACACCCGTGAGCACTTCCCCCAAGGCTAAAACTGAAGCGTATCCTCGACAAACACCATTCTCTATGGCGCGGAAAATGCCCTGTGCGAGAAGTCCAAAATCTGGATGTTGCTCGAAGGCGTAGATGAATATGGATGTATCCAGGGCTATCGTATTAGCGCGCTGTAACTGGCTGAGTAGTGCTTCTATTCTTGCCATGCCGCTCGTTCCTCGCGCAGGAATTGCTCACCACCTCCGAGCGTCTCCCACATCGACTTCCCCAAGCCATAGATGTAGTCGCTCCAGCTCTCTGGTTCGGGGAGCAGACGCACGCTTTCGCCATCAACGATGACCGCAATGCGTCCACCTGGCTCTACGCCCAGAGCCTCGCGGGCAGCTTTTGGCAACACCATCTGATTGCGTTCACTTAACTTTACGACTGTCGTTAGCATGATTTTTATGCTCCTTTGTAATTTCTACTCATACAAAGTATACCATAGATTTACAAAGAGGTAATATAAAAAGTAAAGCGAGTTAGTGTTTTCCTACCACTCAAATGTCGCAGTAGCACGTTCCCAGATTTCATCTGGAACAGCGCCTTCGTGCTCGATTCCGGCCTGCGCTGCCAGATCGAAGGCGTGGAGAACGAGGTACCACGGGTAGTTCTGCCCGGTTTCGGCGCCGCGCATCAGCGCGCGCACCATCGCACCACCTTGTGCAAGCATCCCTCGCTCTCGATATGCCACGAGCAGGGCATCTACATCGTAATCCACTATGCGCAATTCTACTGTCCAGTGCCCATCCTGCCAGGTGAGTAGCGCATACTCGGCACCTAGCTCACCGTCGATTGGCGCACCGACCGAGCCGGGATTGAATGCCAGCCGCCCATCGTTGCGATGCTCCCACGCGATGTGCGTGTGCCCGCACACCAACACCGATTCAGTAGTCTTCGCCAGCGCGTCTTCCACGCCGACATTGTTCGTCGACTGTGCCTGTACAAATTTGCGCCTAACCTCCGGGTCGTCCGGCATAATGCCCACCGCGATAGCGCCCGGCGAACCGTGCACCACACAGATCGGCGCGGCGCCGGGTACTGCCACCGACACTTGTTCGGGCAGCGCGGCGAGATAGTCCAGCGCATCCCGGTCCAGACGGGCATAGCTCCACTGAAATGGCCCCCATTGCGCGCTGGTTCCCCAGGCTTCCGGCGCCGCACCTGAATCATAACGGGTGAAGTAGGTTTCACCGTTTCCCTGGATGATCCAGGCGTCGAGATTGCGCAGCCGCGTCAACGTCTCCGCCGGGAACGGCCCGCCCAGGATCAGATCCCCGGCGACGACGTAATCGTCCACGCCCTGCGCACGCGCATCTGCCAACACCGCTTCCAGCGCGGGAAGATTGCCGTGGATGTCGGCCAAGATTGCCAGACGCATTGTAACCTCCAAAACACAGACGTTTTTAAAGCGTGATGCGTGAAGCGCGGTGAATTACGAATTACGAATTACGAGTTACTTCAATTCTCGCAAGGCTAACTGTACGCCGGAGTGATTCGGATCGCGTTCCAGCACGGTTTCAAACGCAACCTTGGCTTCAACCGCATGTCCCAGACCGAGGTGCGCCAGCCCGATGACGTAGGTGAGGTGGGTGTGCCGCCGCGTTTGCATATCCTCTTCGGCGAAGACGAACTGCGGCACGGAGGTGGCGAAGCCTTGTTTGGCCTGCTCCTCGAGCTGGCGGGTGGCGCGTTCCAGCGTCTCGGTGAGTTTCGTCTCGGCTTCGTCCGTGCGGCCCAACGCTTTGAGCGCCAATGCCTGGTAGTATGGCAGTTCCGCCGACCAACCGTGCGCGGCCAACACAGCCTCGAGATCAACACGCGCGCCGTCGATATCACCAAGGGCCTGTTGCGCCAGCCCGGCGTAGTAGCGGACGTGCGCACCGGACCAATGCAGGTGCTTGCGCTCGCCCAGGTTTTCAGGATAGGTGCCCAACGCGGCCTCGAAATGCGTTAGCGCGGTTTGGGCATCCCCGGCATCCAGCCCGGCTCGACCCAGCAGCCAGTGCGCCGTCACGTACTGCGCGGAGATCCGCCCGGTGCCGCCCTCCCACGGGTGGAAGCGGCGCGAGAGCGCATAGTCCAGCGCCTTCTGTGGTTGGCCGGTCTGGTTGTACAATGTGGCGATTTCGACGGAGAGGTCGTCGCGGTCACGCACTAGGTCGAGATGTTGCTCAAGGCGTTCCAGCCGTACTTTGGCTGGAACGCCCGTCCGCTGCAACAGTTGGTCGAGTTCGCCGAGTACGCGCCCGTCCTGTGGATTGGCCGCGAACGCCGTTTCGTAGCAGGCGATAGCCTTCGACGGGTCGTGGCGCACGTTGTAGGCGGCGATGCCCAGGTTGCGCCAGGGAATCGAGAAGTCCGGTACGCCCTTGACGGCAATCTCCCACTGCGCTATAGCCTCTTCGGGGCGGTGTTTATCGTAATACAGGTTGCCGAGGTCGTAGGCGATGATGGGGTCTTCCGGGAAGAGCGATTGTGCGTGCCGCAAGATGATCATTTCCTCAAGCCGCACGGGGAAGCAGTAGTCGGTGGGTTGCGCCGAGGCTCTGCGATAGAGGGCGCGCGCGTCAGCCTCATGTCCCTGGCAATGCGCGAAGTAGCCCAGGGCATACAACACTGTCGGGAATCCCGCAGCATCCGGCCCGACGATGCGCGAGAGAATGTCGGTGGCTTCGTCCCAGAATCCGGCGTTGGCGTAGTCGAAGGCCATATCGAGGTAAGCCTGGATTTCAGAGAGCGGGTCGGGGACGTGTATCAAATCCACCAACTCGGCGAGCTGCCCCTGCGCCGCCGCGCTGCCTTTGGCCCGGCTCTGGAGGATGACCTCGTTACGTGACCACAGATCCAGCGGGTCCAAACCGACGGTTTCGCAGCACAGCGCCGCGGCTTCGTCGAGGCGTCCTAGATGGCGCAGGAGTGTGGCCTTGAGATTGCGTGCTTTCATGTTCATCGTGTTGGTGACGAGCGACCGGTTTACGTGCTCCAACGCAGTCGCAACATCGCCGCGCAGACCGTCGATCTCGGCGAGGGCGTAATAGCCCGCGGCCTGCCATGCGTAACTCCAGATGGCTTTGTAGAAGGCGGCGTAAGCCCCGTCAAGGTCGCCCGCGTATTTGAGCGCCTGTCCCAGGTTGAAGAAAACCTCCCCATCACGCGGGTTGGGATTGCGGCGCGTGAGCTTGTCGATGGCGGTGCGGAAGTGGGCGGTGGCCTTCTCGAAGTCCCCACGCCGGAAGTGAACGAGGCCCATCGCGTTGTTGCAGCGCACGTCGGTGGGGTCCTTCGCCAGCGCGGCCTCCCAGTACGGCTCCGGCTCAATCGTCGGATGGCGGTACTGTTCCAGGTGCAGGCCGGTGAGGTAGAGTTCCTCGACGGTGTCGAAGGTTTCTGGCGGGGGCGGCGGGGTCTTGGCTTCGGGCAGTTCCCCCCCCTCAGTCCCCCCCATAGGGGGGGAAGCGGGAGGGAGTGCGTAGCGGATGATCTCCTGCCCGGCGGCATCGCACACGCGCAGCAGTAGATCGGTCTCCGCCACGTCCTCCGGCAGCGCTACCTCCGTCACAAACGGTGCATCCGGCGCAAGATGCACTTTCGCTTCCAGCAAGATTTTGTCTTCCGTTGCCAACGTCACGCTGGCATCTTCAAAGACTTCCGTGGCCGCCACGCCAATTTCTGCGATTCGTAATTCGTAATTCGTAATTCGCAGATTCACCGCGCAGCGCCGGTTCGCATTCTTCGCCGGGCCGATCTTCTGGATGGGGTACCAGAACTGGCTGAAGGTCTTGGTCTCGTAGGGTTGCAGCCACGAGAAGTCGGGCTGGTTATCGGTGTAGACGCCCGCCATCAGCTCGATGTAGGGGCCGTCGGCGTCGGTGAGGTTGGCCTCCCAGCCTTTGGCGAACTCGTCCGCGCCCCAGGTGAACATCTTCTTACCGGGCGCGATGAAGCGGTTGGCAACGTGGACGATGCCCGCGTCGGCGCGATGATCGTAGCCGCCGAAGTGGTTGTACTGCGTCTCCCACACAAAGTAGGACGTGGGCACGGGGATATTCTTGTACCAACTGATGTCCGTCCCCGCGCCGTCATTGGAGAAGTCCACGCCGTAGTAACGCCCCTTGGCGATGGGGAAATGCGACATTGAGCGCTTCGAGTGGTCGGTGACGACGGTCACGTCCGGCGGGAAGAAGACCTGGTAGTGCTCGTGGACGTGGACGCCGGCATTGATCCACCAGAGGAAGGTCTGCACCTCCGGCGTGCGGTTGTAGAGTTGGACCTTCATCTCGAAGAAGGCCTTGCCGGGGTAGAGGCAGATGCCGACCATGCCCTTCATCCGCTGCAAGGGATCGTTCTCGCTCATCCAGACGGTCACACTGCCGTCGGCCTTTTCTTCGATGACGTGCTGCGTGGGCATAAACGTGGAGGGGCGGTGGTGCTGCGGCCAGTTGAACTCGATCCCGCCCGACATCCACGCGCCGAATAGGCCGATGAGCGCCGGTTTGACGACGTGCTGGCGGTAGATGAAGTTGTAGCCGGTGGCCTTGTCCACCGCTTCGTGGATGCGCCCGCCGATTTGCGGCAGCATCATCAGGCGGATGTACTCATTTTCCAGGTAAACGGCCTGATAGTCCTGCGGTTCGCTCTCGCCGGAGAGCTTGTCGGTGAACGGCTGCGGGTACACGCGCCCGCTCGTCCCCTGGTTCACCCGCTTGTCCAGGTACATCGGATTGAGATCGGCGGGCGGCGGGGTGTAGGTAGGGAGCGTGATGGTCTCTTCCCAGGCTTTGACGGTTGTGTTCATAGTCTTTGCACTCCTGATTATTTTAGGATACACGCATTGTTAGGCAAAGAAGACTGAGCTTTATGTTCGCGTCTTCATCGGCCCGGGCCGCATTTCTGCGCGCCCGTCGAAGTACACCGCCACCCACTGCGCCAGGCGCTTGCCGAGTCGTCGCCCGGCGGCAATGGCTTTGTCCTCGCGGGGTTTGCCCGCTGACACCGCGCCGTAGTGCAACGTGAACTGCGGGCCGGTGTAATCCGTTACGCCGAAAGTTAGCATTCCCACGTTCATCATCATAATGAGAATGGACATGCACGTCAGTTCCGCGCCACCGCCCCATCCGCCGGAGGTGGAGAAGGCGCAACCGATCTTGCCGTCCATCTGGCCCCAGGTGGGATGCGCGATGTCATCCCAGAACTTTTTCATTTTCCATGAGACCACGCCCACGTAGGTCGGCGTCCCGCAGGCGATGCCGTCGGCCCAGAGGACGTCGTCGACCGTCGCGTCATCCACCGAGAGTAGACGCACGTCCATACCATCGATAGCCTGCGCGCCCTCGGCTACGTATTCGGCCATCTGCGCGGTGTTGCCGGTTCTGCTGTCGTAGATCACCAAGATTTTGCCCATAGTTCCCCTTTAGTCGTTAGTCCGGTAGTCTTGTAGTCATTGGATACGTCCGATGTTAGTCAAAGCAGGGTGTTTGTCAAGATCATCATTCTCGGATTTCACCGCCGAGGTCGCAGAGAGCGCAGAGTATATAATCTCTGCGCTCTCTGCGTTCTCTGCGGTAAAGAACAGTGTCTGGTGTTCAAAGTGTTTCTGATCGATACAAATGCCCAAATGATGAGGTTTCGTTAGCTGTTTAATAGCGAGCCGATAGGCAATGTCATCGCGGGCGTGGTAAGGTGTAAGCGACAGACAAAGGAAAGTCAGTGAGGAGGAGAAAATGGAAATCAGACCGTCAACCCAATCACAGATTGAATTGCGCGATGTGTTCAAGAGCTACGAGACCGGCGCGGGGGAGATCGCCGTGCTCAAGGATGTATCGCTTCAAGTGCCGCAGGGGGACTTCATCAGCATCGTCGGGCCGTCAGGTTCCGGCAAGTCCACGATGCTGAACATGATCACGGGCATCGATCATCCCACACGCGGTGAAGTGGTCATCGGTGGGCAGGCCGTCCACGAGTTGAGCGAAAATCGCCTGGCCCGCTGGCGCGGGAAACACGTGGGCGTCATCTTTCAATTTTTCCAACTGCTGCCCACGTTGACCATCCTGGAGAACGTGATGCTGCCGATGGATTTCTGCGACGTCTACAAGCGGCGCGAGCGCAAGGACCGGGCAATGAAGCTGCTGGAGCAGGTTGGGATCGCCGATCAGGCGCACAAGCTGCCCAGCGCCCTCAGCGGCGGGCAGCAACAGCGTGCCGCAATCGCCCGCGCGCTGGCGAACGATCCACCCATCGTCGTGGGCGACGAACCCACGGGAAATCTGGACACCAAGACGGCGGACGCAGTCTTCGCGATGTTTTTGGAACTGGTGGCGGAGGGCAAAACCGTCGTCGTCGTGACGCACGACAGGGCGCTGAGCGAGCGCACCGGGCGGGTCATTCACATCCGCGATGGGAAGGTGGACAGTGATCAACGGAAGAACTGAACAAACAAATTCTCAAAGCTCAACTCGCCGTTACGATCTGGACTGGCTGCGCGTGCTCGCTGTACTGCTGCTGGTGCCATTTCATAGCGCGCTCGTGTTCAGCCTCGATCCGGGTGATATTGTCTACGTGAAAGATCAAGTCGAAAGCCCTATCCTGGTACAATTCGCCTATTTCCTGGATATCTGGCACATGCCCCTGCTCTTCTTCATCTCCGGTGCAGGAACGTGGTTTGCGCTTCAGGTGCGCAAAGGTCGGCAATATCTCGAAGAACGTTTCATCCGCCTGGTCGTCCCGATGCTTTTCGCCATCACGGTCATTGTCCCGCTGATGATCTACGTACAATTCTGGGATACGACACAATTCGACTCGTTCTGGCAGTTCTATGCCCAGTTCTTTTTCATCAATGTGGATGATCTATCCGGCTATTCAGGAACCTTTACCCCAAGTCACATGTGGTTTGTGCTTTTCCTGTTAGTTTTCTCGTTGGTTGCGTTGCCAATGTTCCTCTATTTCAAAGGACCGCACGGCAAGCGATTGATCAGCCGGCTGGCGAGTTTTTCTGAAAGGCCGGGGGTGCTGTTCTCGCTGGCGCTTGTGCCCGCGCTCACAGCGCTGCTGCCCGACCTCGGCGGAAAAGGGCCGTTTCTGTATGTCGTGTATTTTATCTACGGCTACATCCTGATGGCCGACGCACGATTTCAGCAAACCATGGATAGGCAAAAATGGGCCGCATTGGCAGTGGGTGTGATCACCGCGATCGCGGTTCCCCTATTGCTCAATGCAAACGTCAGTATCGTCCTGATCCATATCCTGTATTACCTCGGTCGCTGGTGCTGGATTGTGGCATTTGTGGGATTGGGACACGCGTATCTGAACAGCAATAGCTCACTACTGCGTTACGCCAGCGAAGCCAGTTATCCATTCTACATCCTGCACTTCTTGATCAACACAATTGTCGCTTACTACGTGGTGCGGTGGAACACGCCTATCGCCATCAAATACTTGGCCATCACCATCATCACCATCCCTACGATTCTCGCCGTTTACGAGGTTCTGGTAAAGCGCACGAACGTCACCCGTTTTTTGTTTGGGATGAAACCGAAACGCAAAGTCAAAAGCCAGGCTCGAACCGACCTGAAGCCGATAAGTGATTGTCAGTAGATTTAGACGCCCAACTGGAGTTATCCAATGTTATCACGATTACGCTGGAACAAAGTTATACGCGATTTTTGGCAGCACAAGGCGCGCAGCGCGCTGGTGGTGCTGGCGATTGCCATTGGCGTCGCCCTCATCGGCATCATCCTCACCGGGCGCGAAGTGACCATCCGCGAGATGATGGCGGGCTTCGAGGTGAACAATGCGCCGCACGTCAAGCTGTTTATGGCACCTTTTGGTGATGAGGTACTTCCCATCGTGCGCGCGCTCCGTGAAGTGGATGAGGTGGAAGCACGTTACACCGGATCGGCGCGGATCTATCCCGGTGCTCGTGAAGCCATCACCGAAGAGGGCTGGGAGCGCATCGAGGTGACCGTGCTCGGTGATTATGCTGATTCGCGCATCAGCGTCGTCCGGCCCGAAAGTGGGACGTGGCCGCCGGGGCGGGACGAGATTGTCCTGGAACGATCATCGCTGGTGCTGTTGGATGTGGCCAT
>JAFGSL010000151.1 GCA_016934645.1 Anaerolineae bacterium | reverse complement strand
CTATCTCCCTAACCCCCGGTCTCAGACAGCAAAAAACAAGCGACTAAGACTTTTCGCTTAGCGCTTTCTCAATATGACATGTCAGCGGTGACATAAGTCCGAGTATTATAGCTAAATTTATGAAAAAGTCAAAAAACTGCGCGAATAACTCAAACGTATTCTTAACTGTATTTTAGGGCGGATTCTGGTACAATCTGTGTGAAATATCGTGTCTACAAGCACATACGGTATGGACGGACAGCATTTTTGTGAAAGGTGATAGTATATCCATGGAAGCAGAAATTCTCATCGACACGCCTAGCGACGCTTCACAGATCACATTGAGCGAGAGCGAAATGCTCCCCCTCCCAGAAGAGATATTGTTCGATATTCTACAGCGCAAACGCCAGGGAAAAAACATTGAGGTGATCTACCAACTGGGGTGGAATCAAACGCTGCTACACGATGAGACATTGATCCTCCGTTATGCTCTGGAAGTTGCAGCGCAGTTAATCGATTTTGATTTTGCCAGCTTTAGCCTGGTCGACGAGGTTGCCAACGCGTTGCGATTTCATTATTATCTTGATCAGGGTGGCCTCAAGACCGTGGAATGTTTGTTACCGTTGGATGGCTCAAACGGTATCTCTGCCGCTGTCGCATGCAGCGGGATTGTCCTCAATATTCCCGATGTGACACACGACTCCCGCTACCTGCCTCACGATGAAGAGGCGCCGTCCACCTTTTCCGAATTGTGCGTGCCGTTGAAGATTCGCGCCAACGTCATCGGCGTTTTAAATGTCGAGAGCGGTGTACGAAATCATTTCACTGCTACTGACCAGTTCTTGCTTCAAACTCTGGCGCATCAGACTGCCATAGCTTTGCAGAACGCACGTCTCTATGCGCAGACGCAGCGCAACACACGCGAATTGGGGGCGCTTATCAGCGCTACCCATGTTCTGGCCGCCAATCTGGACCTTAATACTGTGTTGCAGCAGACGCTGGTACAGATCAATACGCTGCTCGATGCCGAAGATGCGTCGGTGTTGCTCTACGATGCTGCGAGCGATGATTTGGTCTTCGCCGCAGTGGCTGACAGCCATACTTCCGCTATCTTGTTTGGGCAACATATCTCGCTTGATGCTGGCATTGCCGGTTGGGTCATGCAGCATAAGACTTCCACAATCGTGGGGGATGCTCAACAAGATCCCCGTTTCTACAGCGAAATCGATTGCCTCACCAGTGTTACCACTCGCTCATTGTTGGCCGTACCGCTTATTGCCAAGGACCATATCATCGGCGTGCTCGAAGTCATCAACAAGGTTGACGCTGCTTTCAATGCTCACGACCGCGAGTTGTTGGAGGCTTTAGCCAACTCTGCTGCGGTCGCCATCGACAACGCGCGCTTGTATCAGGAAATGATCGATCAAATCCAGGTATTACGAGCCACACAAGTCAAGCTGATTCATAGTGAGAAAATGGGGGCGCTAGGGCGTTTGATCGCGTCTATTTCCCACGAGATTAACAACCCATTGCAATCGATCCAGGGCTGCCTGACGCTGGCAAAAGAGGAATTGGAAGGGCCCACACGTCCGGAGAAAATTGAGCGTTATCTGGACATTGCCGAGGACGAAATCGAACGTATCGCTACCATCGTGCGCCGTGTGCGCGAGTTTTACCGACCCTCAGGCCAGGAACACGCTCCGACTAACCTCCACCAAACGCTGGAGGGCGTGTTGGAATTGAGTGGAAAGGAATTGCAGCACAGTTATGTCAATGTCGAACGTATCTGGGATTCTGCTATACCGTTGATTGTCGCCAATCCTGATCATCTGAAGCAGGTTTTCTTGAATCTGGTGATCAATGCTATCGACGCTATGCCTGAGGGCGGTGATCTCACCATCCGTACAATCCTCGACCATGAAAGTGTCAACATCGAGTTCACAGACACTGGTATTGGAATGCCACCAGATGTTCAGGCGCGTTTGTTCGAACCGTTTTTTACGACCAAACCCCAAGGTTCAGGATTAGGACTCTCCATTAGCTACGGCATTATTCAGGAGCACAAGGGGCAAATCCTCGTACAGAGCGAGGTTGGCAAGGGGACGACCTTTACCATCATTTTACCTACGGGTCAGTAATTGTAACGCACGCGGCTTTTCTAATTTTTTAAAATGAGTAATATAGATGGCGGAGCCTTGTCCACCGAAGAACATAGGAGAACTATGGAAACCGGAACAAATGCCAAAATCCTGATTGTGGATGACGAAGAAAGCATTCGTTTCTTCCTACGAGAGCTGTTAGGACGTGACGGCTATACGGTCGTGGCGGCGGAGAGTGGTGAGGTGGCGCTGAAGCATATCGAACAAGAGGAATTCGATCTGGCATTGATCGATCTCAAAATGAGGGGCATCAGTGGAACCGATGTACTCAAAGTGCTGCATACAAAAGCGCCCGATACGGTCGTCATTATGCTCACAGGACATGGCTCACTTGAATCTGCGGTCGAGGCGCTGCGCCAGGGAGCGCACGATTACCTCTTCAAGCCGTGTAAGACCATCGAACTACGTGAAAGCATCCGTGTGGGGTTGCTCAACCGGCGCCAGAAAAAGAGACAGCGTGAGTTGTTGTGGCAATTGGAACAGCACTTGAGCAGCACGCTTGATGGGGTGCGCGCCACAATCCAGGAAGTCGGTGCGCCACAATCCACGCCTGCGCCGCGCGTCACGGCGCAAGCCGCCCTGTCTGTCGATCAACAGCAGCCTGCCGAACAGAAACGTTTCCTCCAGCATGACAGCCTGATTGTCGATTTGACGCGCCACGTCATTACGATGGATGCCGAGTTATTGGAGCTCAGCCCGACCGAGTTTGATGTGCTGGCCTATCTGATCAGCGAGGCTCCCCGCGTGATCTCGCCCCAGGAATTGCTTCGTGAGGCCCAGGGCTATGCCGCCGAAGTGTGGGAGGCCCGGGATATTGTCCGTTATCACATTTATCGCATCCGCCAAAAGGTCAAAGATGCCACCGGGCGCACCGATGTTATTCGAACTGTGCGCGGCGTAGGCTACACGGTCAGCAACTCGTGACACATTCCCCTATTTGCTAACGCTTCTGCAACACTTCTACCACAAAACCCTAACGTATCGGCTATCAATTTGTGGTATCGTATCCTTAGCTAACCCTGCTTTATAGGCAAGGCGTGCAAGGTTAGATTTTTGCTTGCTCGATATCAGAAGCTTCTATATAGTGGGAGAGGATAATGACCCGACCTGAACAAACCGGGGTAGAGGTGCGCAATCGGAGAGAATTGGCCGAAACACTAAATCTGGACGAGGTTCATGATACATTCATCCGTAACGTATCGCATGAATTGCGGACACCCATCGCGTTACTGCTGGGCTATGCCGATTTGCTCTATGCCGGTGAACTTGGCGCGCTCTCGCCAGAACAACAGCGAGCGGTGGGCATTATCGTCAACCGAACGCAAGAACTCAAAAAAACTGTAACTCGGATTGGCACACTGCTCGCTGTTCAGGCGCACAGGTCTGTCCAGCAGCTACTTACTCCGATGAGTCTTGTCACGCAGGTGGTCGAGGCGCAGCGTGCGTGCGCTGAAGTATCTGGTATTGCCCTGGAACTGCATCTGTCGGCAGAGTTGCCTCGCATCATCGGCGATGGTGAGCAGTTGCAGTTGGTATTTGAGTGTCTCATTGAAAACGCAATTAAGTTTACCCCGCGAGGAGGCTGCGTCAGCGTACATCTGTGGGCTGATCGGGACTGGGTTAATTTGTCGGTCAGTGACACCGGTATCGGCATCGCCCGTGCAGATATGGCGCGGTTGTTTGCGCCGTTTGAGCAGCTTGATGCTGCGCTCTCCCGTGCGCATGGGGGAATGGGGCTAGGGCTCACGCTGGCACGCAGTATCGTGGTCGCCCACAGGGGCGAGATCACCGTTGATAGTCAGCCGGGTCAGGGAAGCTGTTTTACGGTTAAACTCCCGCCTTATCCTGCCATCAAAAACCCGCTCATCAAAGCCAAAAGCGGGGCTCCGCGGCGCATCCTGATCGTCGATGACGAAGAGTGCGTGGCCTTCACTTTGCGTGAGGGATTGCAGAAACTACCTCGGTGCGAAATCGTGGTCACGTCAAGCGGGCAACAGGCGCTCGAGCTTTTCAAAAAGCAACCTTTCGATTTGTTGATCACCGATTACAAGATGCCCGATTTAGATGGTGTGGCACTGGCTTCATGTATCCAGAAAAATTATCCGGGCACCGGCATCATTATGATCACCGCTTACGGTTACGATCTGATTCATGACCCGGTTGCAGCGCGCGCTATCCAGCGTGTTTTGCAAAAACCGATCCGGCTCTCGGAGATTCGAGATGTGGCTCTGGAAACTTTGGCGCTGTACGAGAAAGGCTAGATGTGTCAGCGCTGCCTTATATGATAGCGGTCTAAGAGAGAGGGTAAAGCAATGTCAACCCAACGTATCCTAATTGTAGATGACGACCCGGCGGTCTTCTTGACCCTGGCTGCCAGCATCGAAAGAATTAACCCGACGTATGAGGTGGATACCTGCGAAAATGGGGCAGAGGCGCTGGCTTGTCTGGAAAGCCATCAGTATATCTTGCTGCTTACCGACTATAGTATGCCGGGTATGAGCGGCATTGATTTGGCGCGGGTCGTGCGGGAGCAGTCGTCGGATACCCACATCATTATGATGACGGCCTATGGCAGCGATGAACTGCGCGACCAGGTGGTAGACCTTAACCTTGATGCTTTTGTGGACAAGCCTTTTACCGTCAAGAAAATCCGTGAGATTATCAGCAGTATCCTGAGTCGTGCCACAGACGCGCCGCACGTCCTGGTTATTGAGGACAACACGGACCTGCGCCGTCTCTATAGCAATGCGCTTGCGCGCGCCGGATACCGTGTCACTGAGACCGGCGTTCTTGCTGAAGCACAGCACCTTGTCGATCAAAACAAGTATGCTGTGTTGCTCTGTGACATTCACATGGGGACAAAGAAAAGTACCGATATGGTCCGTGAAAAACGGGCTAAGTTAACCGCAGATGGAACGCACGTGGTTCTGATTACGGGTGAGTCGTGGTATGGTGACGTCGTCGAAGAGGCCGGCGCCGATTTACTGTTGGAGAAGCCGGTGACTCTCGATACATTGATAGGGTTGGTTGGGCGGCTGGTAACATCGCCTGAATTGCAAATAGAATATCATACCGGGAGGTAAATTACGATGAAAGGGAAGAAACTTCAGAGCAAGACTGGAAATTTGCGTCGGTTACTCGTTATCGTCGTCGTCGCAGGGTTACTTTTGAGCGGTTGTGGAAAACCCAGCCCTAAAGTCTACCGGGTAGGTGTTTTGTCCGGCCTGGATTTCGTCGCCAGCATCACTGACGGTTTCAAGGAGGGCATGGCCGAGTTGGGTTACGTCGAAGGGGAAAATATCGTCTACGATGTACAAGCAACGGATTTCGACATGGCCGTTTATCAGAGTGTCCTCAAGAAATTCGTCGACGATAAGGTCGATTTGATCCTAGCTTTTCCTACTGAAGCATCGATCGAGGCAAAAACTGCCACACAAGGCACCGACATCCCGGTAATTTTTTCTTTTGCCTTAATCGAGGGAATGGGGTTGGTCGATAGTGTGCGCGAACCTGGCGGGAATGTCACTGGTGTACGCTATCCTGGCCCGGATATCGCGGTCAAGCGTTTTGAAATTCTACGCGAGATCGTGCCAGACGCTACTCGTATCTGGATTCCTTATCAGAAAGGTTATCCGATTGTAGAGCCCCAACTGGCCGCTCTCTATCCTGTAGCTGAAGATGCGGGTGTGACCCTGATCGAGTTTCCTGCCGAAAATGCTGCAGAACTTGAGGTGGAACTGAGCGCACGCGCGCAACAAGCCGATATAGGCATGGATGCGATTATGTTTCTCGCAGAACCGCTCACAGTGACCCCGGATACTTTCGTTGTGATCGGCAGGTTTGCCGACGAACAACGGATACCTATTGGCGGAGCCTTGATGGTGGTGGAAGGCCACGAAACCATTTTTGGGGTGAACGTCGTACCCTATGATACGGGCAAACAAGCAGCGCCTCTGGCCGATAAGATTTTCAAAGGCACAGAAGTCGGTACGATCCCCGTCGTCTCAGCCGAGAATTTTATCCAGATCAACTACAAAGCTACGCAAGCGTTGGGATTGACAGTACCTGAGAGTGTCCTAAACCAGGCCAATGAGATCATTCGTTAAGTAAGAGTGTCGACGGCAGGTGGTGTTGGGTTGTCTCAAGTTGTTAAGTGTTCATATGAAGAGGTATAAGTATGTCTATGTTGAATGAAGTAGGGCGGCGCAAAACTCGCAGTCTGGCGGTCATCTTGGCCCTGGCACTTGTGGCTTTGAGTGTGACGATCCTTCTGGTTGCCAGCGGCGCGCAGCTCTTTTTTAATTTCCAGACACAGCGCCAGCTCGTAGCCGACCAGCAACAGTTGATAGCTCGCGAAGCTGCCAATACAGTTGCGGGTTTTGTTGAGGAAAGGTTTGGTGAGTTGGATGCAGCTGCAAAGGTAGGTCTCCGCGGCTCTGCCTCGCCGGAGGAACGCAAAAGTGTTCTGGACAATCTGCTAGGGCTGGATATTGCTTTCCGCCAGGTGGCTTTGTTGGATTTGCAGGGACAGGAGTTGGCGTCGGCTTCACGTTTATCGCAACTGGCTACAGGCCAGCTTTCTGAGCGCCTCGGAAGTGATGCGCTGGCCCAAGTCCGCCAGGGCAACCGTCAGATCAGTCCGGTGTACATCGATGACGTCACCAGTGAGCCGTTGGTTATTATGACTGTTCCGGTTACCGATATCTTTGGCGACCCGCAAAGCATGCTATTGGCAGAAATCAACTTGAAATTCATGTGGGATCTAGTGGATCGACTGCAAGTCGGCGAGACGGGCGTGGCTTACGTGGTAAACAGTCAAGGCGATCTGCTTGCTTTCAGCGATGTCTCCCGTGTTCTGCGTGGGGAGAATGTGAAGAATTTAAGCCAGGTTAGTGAATTCATCAGTAATCCGGATGGCACCGATGAGACAGAAGCCGATACGTTCAAAGGTATTACCGGCGCCACTGTAACCGGAACCTACGCGCCGCTAGGTACGCCCGACTGGGCAGTTGTAATTGAGTTACCCATCGCAGAAGCTTATCGAGAGGTCGTTAGGGGTGGGGTGATTGGGTTGATCGTGATCCTGGTTATGGCGATTCTAGCCGGTCTGATTGGGGCCTATATCGCCCGCCGGTTGGCTGCGCCTCTCCTAGGTCTGACCGAAACGGCGACCCGCATTGCCTCAGGCGAAATGGGATTGCGAGCCACTACGATGGGGCCATCCGAGGTGGTTAGCTTGGCGCAGGCCTTCAATCAAATGAATGAGCAGGTTGGCACGCTGCTGGAAACAGTACAGGCACGCAGTGCGGAACTGGAAGAACGCGGGAGAGAACTCGAGGCCAGCCAGCGCGTAACCTTCGCCGCCAGCGAGCGCGCCACGCCCGACGAAATGCTCGACTTAGTGGTGAACCTCATCCGCGACCAGTTCGATCTCTACCACGCGCAGGTGTATATGGTGGACGAAGCACAACAAGTCGCCGTGCTGCGGCAATCTACAGGATACGCAGGCCGCCAACTCCTTCAACGGAAACACCGCATTCCCCTGGAGGCTACCTCCCTGGTGACACGCGCCATTCACACTGGCGAGCCGGTCCTGGTGGATGATGTACAAGCCGATCCCAACTTCCTGGCCAACCCTTTACTGCCTGACACGCGCTCGGAGTTGGTCGTTCCCTTGAAACGAGAAAATCAGGTCATTGGCGTGTTAGATGCTCAGGACCGCACGGCAGGCCGCTTCAATCCTGGTACCATCGCCCTCTTCCAAACCATGACCGATCAGGTCGCCATCCTCTTCGAGAACAGCGAACTACTACAACGCGTCACCGATCAAACTGAGGTCCTGAGCGTCTTCACCACTCAGTTGCGCACCGCCGCCGACATCGCCCGGCGTCTGGGTACGATTCTTGATTCAGAGCAATTGTTGCAAGAAGTCGTCGAGTTGATCCAGAGCCGTTTTGGTCTCTACCATGCGCACATTTATTTGCTGGACGCGGAGACGAATGTGCTTAAGCTGTCGACTGGTTCCGGTGAGGTGGGCCGGGTGCTGCGCGAACGCGGTCACAGTATCCCTATGGATGCTGAGAAAAGCCTGGTCGCACGCGCGGCCCGCGCCGGCAGTACGGTTCTCGTTGCCGATACCGCACTCGAAGCCGACTTTATGCCCAATCCACTGCTGCCGCAGACGCGCTCTGAACTGTCGCTGCCACTCGTCGTCGGCAATACCCCCCTGGGCGTACTTGATCTGCAGGACGATCAGGCCGGGCGTTTCACCGAGGCCGAGCGGGATACCTTCGGCACGTTGGCAGGACTGATTGCTACGGCGATCCAGAATGCGCGCTTGTTCGAGCGGCAACGCGAGTCCGAACGTGCTATTCAGCAAAGCGAAGCACAACAACGGCTCATCCTCGAATCAACACCCACTCCCACACTCGTCACCACGGTCGATGGCCGAATCCTGTATGCGAATCCACAGGTTGGCGAGTTGTTCGGTATGCCCCTTGAAGATTTTATGCAACGCGGGGTGGCGTCCCTGTATTACAACCCGGCTGACCGCCAAGAGTTCTTGAGAGTGATGGAGCAGGAAGGCCGAGCACGCAACTTTGAAATTCGCTTCAAAAAAGCCGATGGTTCTTCTATCTGGACACTCCTGAATACTGAACCGATCACCTATGCCGGAGAACCGGCGATGCTTAATGGTATCTATGATATCACCGAACGCCGGCAGGCCGAGGAACGGGTTCGCATCTTCCAATCCCTGGCCGAAAACGCGGCAGACGGTATCACGATGGTTGACTTTGAGGGCAAGATTTTCTACGCGAATCGCGCCGCGTATGACATCCTCGGATTTGATTTCGAACAGCAAGACTTAATGGGTGCATCTCTGGCTGCCCTTGCCGACGAAAGCGAACGCGAGGTCCAGGCACAGGCCATACAACACATTATGACAGAAGGCGGTTCTTGGAGCGGTGAAGGACAGGCGAGACGCAAAGACGGTAGCCCGTTCGATATCGCCGTCGCAATGTTCGCCGTGCTGAATACCGCCGGCCGGCCGATCAGCCTTGCGGCGATCTTCCGCGATGTCACTGAGGGAAAACGTGCACAAGTAGCTCTACAAGAGAGTGAGCAGCGCCTATCTGAAGCCTTGAACATCGCGCAGATGGGGTACTGGACACTCGATATCGCAACGAACACTTTCACCTTCAACGATCAGTACTACAAAGCCATCCTTAATACGACGGCGGAAGAGGTCGGGGGCTACGCGTTAGCGGCAGAGGAATTCGCGCAACGCTTTGTTGTCCCTGAGGATGCCCCGCTTGTTGCGGAGAACGCCCGACTGGCGATCGAAAGCCCCGATCCTGATTTCCAGATCCAGTTTGAATCGCGTAACCTGACCGCAGATGGTGAGGAAGTTTGGACTACGATATGGACGACGGCTGAAAGAGATGCTGAGGGGCGTACCATCGGGATGCGCGGTGTGAGCCAGGTCATCACCGAGCGCAAGCAGGCTGAGGCCGAAATCGAGAAACGCGCGTCCGAACTGCAAACTGTGGCGGAAGTGAGTACTGCGGCCTCCACCATCCTGGAACCCGACCGGTTGCTGGGCCGGGTCGTTGAACTCACCAAAGCGAACTTCGGTCTTTATCACGCGCACATCTACCTCATCGATGAAGCCGACGAATCGCTCGTCCTGGCTGCCGGAGCCGGCGAAGCGGGTCAGCAGATGCTAGCCCAGGGCTGGCAGATTGCGGTGGATAGCGCGACCTCACTGGTGGCGCGCGCCTTCCGCACGCGCCAAGGCGTCATTGCCAACGACGTGCGTGCGGCACCCGACTTCCTCCCCAACCCGTTGTTACCTGACACGCGTTCCGAGTTGGCCGTTCCACTGATCGTTGGTGAGCAGGTCCTTGGTGTTCTGGATGTGCAGTCTGACCAGGTCGGTCACTTCACCCAACAGGACGTCACCATCCAAACCACTCTCGCCGGGCAGATCGCGACTGCCGTCGAAAACGCTCGTCTTTTCCAGGAAACACGCCAGGTCGATCGCCTGAAGAGCGAGTTCCTGGCGAATATGAGCCACGAGCTGCGCACGCCGTTGAACTCTATCATCGGTTACGTCCAACTGTTGTTGATGGATCTCGAGGGCGAGATTCCAGAAGACAGTTACGAGGATATGAAGTCCGTCGAGACCAACAGCCAACATTTGCTCAACCTGATCAATGACGTGCTTGATCTGGCGCGGATCGAGGCCGGGCGGATGGAACTGCACATGGAGCATATCGATCTTCCCAACTTGCTCGATATCGTCAAGAGTAATAATGCAGGACTGTTCATCGACAGTCCGTTGACATTCAGCGTTGAGGCGGAACCTGATCTCCCGCAGATCTACGCCGATCAAATTCGCATCACGCAGGTGTTGAACAACCTGATTTCCAATGCTTTTAAATTTACTGAAACCGGCGGTATCATCATGCGCGCCTACAGTGTGGACGACGAAATCTGCATCGCCATCGAGGATACCGGTATCGGCATCGCTGAGAAAGACCTGGATATGGTCTTTGAACGCTTCCGCCAGGTCGATGGCTCGTTCACCCGTCGCGCGGAAGGGACCGGTCTTGGGCTGTCCATCACGCGGCTGCTGGTGGAGTTGCATGGGGGACGGCTCACGGTGCAAAGCAAGCTTGGCGAAGGCAGTACCTTTATTGTTCATTTACCGGTCGCTGACTAACATATATATCGTGGGATTGTTGTACCGCGCGTTTCACCGGAAGCGTGCGGTACAACAAGTTAAATCGAATCGTGTAAGACCTGGGGAGCAAAGAACATGAAAACATTATTCACCGCAGTAGAGTGTCAGGAGTGTGGACACACGATGCCGGCGGACCTGTTCGCCAGCACGTGTTCGGCCTGCGGTGGTAGTTGGCTGGATGCTAGGTATGATACGGCGGCCTTGTCGCAGATTTGGCCGGCCCGTTTGGAGAAACGTACGCACGACCTGTGGCGTTACCGCGAGTTGCTGCCTTTCCCTGAGGACTTCGTCTTCAACGCGATGGGCGGTGAGGGCTGGACACCCCTGACACGCGCCTGGGGCCTGGAGCGCGAGTTAGAACATCAGCTAGGGGAAATCTGGATCAAAGACGAGCGCCGCCAGCCCACCGGCTCTTTCAAAGACCGGCAGGCGGCCTTCACCACAAGCGTGCTCAAGGCGCAGGGCATCGACGAACTGGTACTCGCTTCCACCGGCAATGCTGCGGCTGCCTACGCCGCCTACTGCGCCCGCGCGGGCATCAAGTTTTGGGTCTTTCTGCCGAGTAGTGTCCCGGCAGAGAAAATGCGCGAACTGGCACTGTACGGCGCAGAAGTCATCAAAATTACCGGCACCTACGATCAAGCCAAAGAAATCGCCGCCGATTTTGCCGTGCGCCGTGGCATTTACCGCGATGGCGGTGCGAAGTCTATCTCCGGCAAAGAGAGCATGAAGACCATCGCGCTGGAAATTGTGGAGCAGTTGGGCTGGCGCGCCCCGGATTGGTACGTGCAAGCCGTCTCTGGCGGTATCGGTCCGCTGGGCGTCTTGAAGGGCTTCGTTGAACTGCACGCCGCGCGTCTTATCGACCGTGTGCCGAAACTCGCCATTGTACAAGTGGAAGGTTGTGCGCCGATGGCCAGAGCCTGGCAACAGGGGCAGGCCAAAGCGGACGCTGTGCAGCCCGACACGTTGATCACCGTGCTTTCGACGGGCGATCCAGGCATGGCTTACACGATCCTCAAAGGAGCCACCGATACGTATGGTGGTGCGATGCTGATGGTCAGCGATGGGGAGGCATTCCGCGCAATGCGGCGCGTTGCCCGTACCGAAGGCTATTCGATGGAACCGGCCGCCAGCGTCGCCTTTGCCGGGATGGAAAAGCTTATCGCCGAGGGTGTGATCCGCTCTGACGAACGTGTGGTCGTCAATTGTTCAGGTCATACTTTCAGCGCCGAGAAACACGCGCTCGAAGATCGCTACGCTTTCCACCTGCAGATGACGGTTCCAACTGAGAGTGGGACGCCGGGGGAACCCGCGCCCGATGCAACTAGCAATTACTCCAAAGATGGACTGGTCTCCACCCTGGAACAACTTGATGAGCAAATCACCACCATCGTCATCATCGATGACAATCCCCACGACAGTCGCCTTATCCGCCGGTTACTGCTGCGCTATAAGAACTATCGCATTTTCGAGGCACACAACGGCGCGGATGGCCTGGACCTCGTACGCCAGCGCCAGCCAGACCTGGTGGTGCTCGATTTGACCATCCCCGGCCTTGATGGGTTCGCTATTCTGGAAAAGCTCAAGGCCAACACGCGCACCAACGAAATCCCGGTGGTGATCGTCTCGGCCAAATCTCTGTCAACCGAGGAATGGACACGTCTGCGACGACACACCCAATCCATCTGGCAGAAGGGGACCTTTGGCAGCCAGGAACTCGTCCATCACGTCGTTGAATTGTTGGGAGACGAGATGGCGTTAGGCGAAACGCCGGGGAAGCTTAGACAAGCCGAGTCCCCTGCACCACAGTGGGAAATCGCTTCTGACCAAAACCAATCCCCCGCATCCTGGTGGTCGACGACAACGTCTCAGATGCGCGGTTATTGCGACGGCTATTCCAGGCACGCCACCATTTCACAATCGACGAAGCCCATTCCGGCGCAGAGGCATTGCAGTCCATCGAAGACGCAAAACCCGACCTTGTCATCCTTGACCTGATGCTGCCCGACATTTCTGGGGAGAAACTCTTGGAGAAGTTGCGTGACATGTCCCATACTCGCGACATCCCGGTTATCGTTCTGACGGCAAAAGATATTATGCCCGCCACGCGCATCAAGTTGACAGCGCTGGCCGATTCCCTCTGGATCAAAGGCGCTTTGGATCGCAGCAGCTTTTTAGCGCATGTCGAAACGATCCTGCCGGAATGATTCAGAGTCTTGACAAACACAATCGCAACAAAGTTGCCACATAACGCAAACGTAACGGTGAGAAAATCGTGATATTCTATAAATAGTTATAGAGTGGGACGAGATGACTTCAATAGTGGGGTTGGGGGGGCAAGCTGTTAGTCTGTCGTGGGAGATAAACTAACAGCTTGTCTCATATAAATCCTTAAATGAGATAAACGAAATCCAAAGATGATTGAGCGAAAAACAGTCCTGTACATCGAAGATAATCCGCATAACCGCCGTCTGGTACGCCGCACCCTGGAGCGGCGTGGGTACGACATCATTGAAGCCGTTGACGGTGAAAGTGGACTGGAGATGGTGCGGGAATTGAAACCGCCCTTGATTCTCCTGGACATTGGCCTGCCCAAGATGGACGGGATAGAAGTTGTCGGGCACATCAAGGCCGACACTGAGCTTCGTGACATTCCTGTCATTGCCATCACCGCCTCCGCGATGCATGGTGACCGCGAGCGTTTCCTGGCGGCCGGTTGTGACGACTATATGTCTAAGCCCATCCAGGTGTTGGAGTTGATCGACAAAGTGAACCAATACTATCCTTCGGCTACTAACGTCTACCAACAGCAGAAGGCCAGAGCAGAGGCGGATAGAGTCTCGATACAACCGGGAGGTCAGCTATTCGCTGTTGCACATTCGACGTGATTATCGGCCGTGGCGACCCGACTTCTACTCCGCAAGCATCCGCTGATAGTCGCCATCACACAGAGCGCAGGTCAGAAATGGCCTGCGCTTTTTTTATTTTCCAAGCTAGCTTTAGCCCGCCGAAGGCGGATCGGTCTAAAACCGTGTGCTTTAGCACATATTTCTCTTTCAGCCGCCG
>JAFGSL010000150.1 GCA_016934645.1 Anaerolineae bacterium | reverse complement strand
GAAGCTGGTGGAAGGGGCGACGACGTTTGCGCTGTTCCAGCGGCCGTTGCATCCATACACGGAGGCGCTGTTGTCGGCGGTACCGAAGCCGGATCCACGGGCGCGCACTGAGCCGATCGTGTTGCAGGGGGATGTGGCGGACCCGGCGAATCCGCCGAGTGGTTGCTACTTCCATCCGCGCTGCCAGTATGCGGTAGACAAGTGTGCGATCGAGGAACCTGAGTTGCGTGAACTGGAGCCGGAGCACTACGTGAGTTGTCATCGTGCTGAAGAACTCCAGCTTATGGGTGTTTTGGGTAGAGTCACCTCTTAGTTCTTAATATGAAGTTTCAAAAATTAATCCGGTAATGCGTGTACCGCTTTTCACCGGCTGAAGGCTGGTGTATACGTGTACGCGCCGGCTTCAGCCGGTTTTCCCCGGCGATTTCAATTACCGGTTTATTTTGCGTCTTTGTGTGGACCAATTTTGTGTTTTCAAGGGAGGATGCTTATAAGCTTATATGGTCAGTGAAAAATCACAGTGTCTCTGTTTCTTGACAATGCATGACTCAATACTCAATGGAGGTTAGATCACATGAAGGAGAGAGGTAAGGTAACGCGTCGTGAGTTTCTTCAATTGTCTGCGTTGACGGCGGCAGGCGTGGTGATGACGGCGTGTGGTGGTAAAGCGACAGAAGCCCCGGCAACCGAAGCCCCGGCGACGAAGGAAGCTGCTCCCGAACCGACCGCTGTTCCGGAGTCGAAATACAGCGAAGCTCCCGCGCTTTCTGAGATGGTTGCGGCTGGGACGCTTCCTGCAGTGGACGAGCGTTTGCCGCTCGATCCAGTGGTGCATACGCCTGTAGAGGAAGTGGGCGAGTATGGTGGCACCTGGCACCGCGCGGCGGTTGGCCCTGGCGATGTGCAAATGACCGCACGCTTGCCCTATGAAAACTGGGTTCGTTGGGACATGATGGGTGCTACGATGGTACCCAATGTGATGAAGTCCTGGGATATCTCTGACGATGGTACGGTTTATACTTTCTATCTACGCCAGGGGATGAAATGGTCGGATGGTGGGCCATTCACTGCTGATGATATTATGTTCCTCTTCAACGACCATTGGGGAAACGAAGAAATCTCTCCCAGTGGCGTTCCTTCCTGGCTGAAGGTGCAGGGCGAGCCGGTCGTGGCCGAGAAAGTGGATGATTACACCGTCCGGCTTACCTTCGCTGGTCCCAACGGTCTGTTTATGACCCTGCTGGCTTCAGCTAACGGCTTATATATGTATCGTTGTTCGTATTATGCCAAGCAGTTCCACATCGACTATGTTGATGACAAGGCGGCGCTAGAGGCGGAGGCCGCGGAAGCGGGCTACGAATTCTGGTATCAGTACTATAATAGCAAAACTGATCCTGGTAGTCGGGTCAGAGATGAGCTTGATCTACCGACGATTTACGCGTGGAAAGTCAAGGTTGTACCTCCCACCACACCGACGGTCTTCGAGCGCAATCCGTACTACTGGAAGGTCGATACGGCGGGCAATCAACTTCCCTACATTGACGTGATTGAGCACCAGATCGTTGAAGATGCCGAGGTGCTGAACCTTAAGGCCATCGCCGGCGAGTTGGATATGCAATTGCGTCACATCAACTTCGCTAACTTCCCGTTGTTCCAGGATAGTAAGGAGCAGGGCGATTACCGGGTGTTGCAATGGACGCGCGGCTACATCACCGATACCGTGGTTGCTCCCAACGTTGCGCACAAGGACCCAGTCATGCGCGAAATCCTGGCCGACAAGCGCTTCCGCTGGGCGCTTTCTGCCGGTATCAACCGCGATGAAATCATCGAATCGGTCTACCTCGGCATGGCCGAACCGAACCAGGTTTCTCCATTGTCTACTTCTCCCTTCTATTCGGAGGCGCAGGCGAAGAACCGTTTGGAGTACGACGTTGACCTGGCAAACAGCCTGCTCGATGAGATGGGGCTGACCGAGAAGGACGCGGATGGCTATCGCCTGCGTCCGGATGGCGCGCGTTTGACCATCAACTACGAATACGCACCGATCTTTGGCGCCTGGGGCGACATTGGGGAACTCCTGACTGCGCAATGGAAACTGTTGGGCATCGAGTTGACCGTGACCCAGGAAGAGCGCACGTTGTTCTACGAGCGCAAAGCTGCTAATGAACACGACATGGGTGTTTGGACGGGCAACGGTGAGTTCAACCCCCTCATTGGTCCACGCTGGTTCATGCCCCTCGATGACGAGTCTGTCCAGGCCGTTCCCTATGCTCGATGGTTCAACAGCAACGGGAGCGAAGGCGAGGAGCCACCCGTGGGTAGCGATATCCGCAAGACCCGCGAGATCTACGAGGAGATCAAGGTCACCGTGGATCCCGAAAAGCAGAAAGAACTCTGGAGTCAGATTAATGACCTGAACCAAGAGAACGTCTTTGTGCTTGGTGTCGCCACCGCGCCACCGGAACTGGTCATCGTTAAGAACAACTTCCGCAATGTGCCGGAGGTCGCCGTGAGTGACTGGAACCTCTTGACGCCGGGCGCCACCGCGCCGGAGCAATACTTTATCAAGCAGTAGCCTGTCGTGCGCGCTTAGGAACTTTGAAAAATTAACTCGGTAATGTGTATTCCGAGATTTTGCCGACTGAAGTCGGTGTATACGTACACCCCGGCTTCAGCCGGTTTTCCTTGGTGCATGCGATTACCGGATTATTTTCTTAATCTTCATCAGCGCGCTACGAATAATATGCTGACCTTTGTGTAATGGGTAGACGGTAGACAAGACTTCGGCTCCTCCGAACCCTGTCTACCGTCTACTGTCTACCGTTGAAAGGAGTACCCAAATGCTCGGTTATATTCTGCGCCGGATATTATTGTTGATTCCTACACTGATCGGGATTACCGTTGTCGCGTTTATCATCATTGAACTTCCTCCCGGTGATTATTTGACCGCGCATGTGATGAACTTGGCGGCCGGCGGCGACGTGATAGATCAGGAGCAGCTCGAAGCCCTGAAACGCCAGTATGGCCTGGATTTGCCGCTGCATCTTCGTTATCTTCATTGGATGGGCAATATGCTTCACGGCGATTTTGGGAATTCTTTTGAATGGGGTATGCCGGTCTCGGAGTTAATCTGGGAACGCTTGGCAATAACCCTTGCCATCACGGTGACGACGCTGCTTTTTACCTGGGTGGTGGGCTTTGCCATTGGCACGTATTCGGCGACGCACCAATATTCGTTCCTCGACTATCTGTTTACCAGCCTTGGCTTTGTCGGGCTGGGAACGCCGGATTTTATGATCGCGTTGGTGTTGTTGTGGCTTGCTTTTTCCATGTTTGGCGTTAACCTCAGTGGATTATTCTCGCCAGAATTTCAGTCCGAACCGTGGAGCTTCGCCAAAGTCATCGATATGTTCAAGCATATGTGGGTTCCACTGGTGATCTTGGGAACGGGGGGGACGGCAGGTATGGCGCGGACGATGCGTGCCAATCTACTCGATGAACTGCAGAAGCCCTACGTTGAAACGGGGCGCGCTAAGGGTTTGAAAGAATGGCGTCTGGTCTTCAAGTATCCCGTGCGAGTGGCGCTGAATCCCTTTATCAGTACGGCAGGATGGGCGCTGCCGGGCCTGGTTTCCGGCGCGACCATCGTTTCGGTGGTGCTAGGCTTGCCGACGGCTGGCCCGTTGTTATTGAAGGCACTGATGGGACAGGATATGTATCTGGCGGCCAGTTTTGTGATGTTGTTGAGCGTGTTGACGGTCATCGGTACGTTAGTTTCGGATATTCTGCTGGCCTTTATCGATCCGCGTATTCGTTATGAATCGCATTGATGTTACCGGAGAAGACAATGACGACTGAAGATCAGAACAATGTGGAATGTCTAGAGCCTGTGGCCGATGATGTGACTGTGCCCGAATCCGAGGTGTTTGAAGATGTGCCGCTGGTTGCAGGAGAAGAGGAACGCATCTATGTTGCCGGTCAGTGGCAATTGATGTGGTGGAAGTTCCGCCGGCACAAGATGGCGTTGGTGAGTATTGGGCTGTTGGTGATCATTTACTTTATCACCGTGTTCTGCAACTTTCTGGCACCTTATGATCCGCATCGCTACGATGTACAATATGCGTATGCGCCGCCGCAACTGCCACACTTTATCGACAAGGAGGGCGTGCATTTTCCCCCTTACGTCTACGGATTGAAGGGCGAACGTGATATGGAAACGCTGCGTATCGTCTTCGAGATCGATGATACGCAGAAGCTCCCGCTGAAGTTCTTTACGCACGGGGATCCGTACAAATTCTGGGGACTGTGGCCCACGGATGTGCATTTGTTCGGGCTGGAGACCAATGATGCCGCGGTATTTATGTTGGGTGCGGATCGTCTGGGACGCGATAACCTATCCCGCATTTTGGTTGGAACGCGCATTTCCAGCACGATCGGCCTGGTTGGGGTGACAATTAGCTTTGTACTCGGCATCTTGTTGGGTGGTGTTTCCGGATATTACGGTGGCACAATCGATACCATCATTCAACGCGTGATCGAGTTTATTCGGTCTATCCCGAGCATTCCTTTGTGGCTGGCGTTGAGCGCTGCCGTGCCAAAGGATTGGCCGGTCCTTAGAGTGTACTTTATGATCACGATCATCCTCTCGCTCATTGGCTGGACGGGGCTGGCGCGGGTGGTGCGCGGGCGCTTTCTGGCTTTGCGCAAGGAAGACTTCGTGCTGGCGGCGCGCCTGGTAGGTTCTTCGGAGTTCCGCATTATCGTCCGGCATATGGTGCCTTCATTCTACAGCCACATCATCGCGTCGATCACGTTGGCTATCCCCGGTATGATCCTCAGCGAAACGAGTTTGAGCTACCTGGGATTGGGGATTCGTCCTCCGGCCATTAGTTGGGGCGTCTTGCTCCAAGAAGCACAGAACTTGCGGGCCATCGCGATGGCCCCTTGGTTGCTCATCCCCGGTTTGTTCGTGATCATCACCGTTTTGGCTTTCAATTTCGTGGGCGATGGTTTGCGGGACGCAGCGGATCCATATGCGAGATAGTCAATAGTCGGATAGTCACATAGTCATATAGTCAAGTAGTCAAAGCGTCACGTAGTCGGAGAGTTAAATACCCAAAGCAAAAACTGACGACTATGAGACTAACGACCACGAGACTAATGACTACATGACTGACGACTACCAGACTAAACTAGGAGAACAACCGTGACGAATAACAATAGAGAATTGCTGGTAGAAGTGAAGAATCTGCAGACGTACTTCTTCCTGGACGAAGGGACGGTACGGGCGGTGGATGGGGCCGACTTTGACATTCACCGT
>JAFGSL010000149.1 GCA_016934645.1 Anaerolineae bacterium | reverse complement strand
GTATAATGATATCCATCCTGGAAGATGTCCACAGGAGGAGCCATGATCGAAGTCACATTGGAAACCCTGCAAATGAGTCTTGCCTCTCCGCATCGCGTTGTCGTGCTGCGTGAGGTTGCCGTAGAACGTTATTTGCCGATATGGATTGGTCCGTGTGAAGCAGATGCTATCGCCAACCGCCTTAATCATGTCGAGATTCCGCGCCCGCAAACACACGATTTGCTCGTGAGTCTGCTGGATACGCTGGACGCTGACTTGCTCTACATTTACATCAACGCGCTCGCCGATGATAACACTTTCTTCCTCGCACGGCTCGTGCTGGATGTGAACGCTCAATCCGTTGAGGTCGATTGTCGTCCTAGCGATGCCATTGCCATCGCTGTACGCCTGGGTGCTCCTATCTACGTTGCTGAAGAGGTGATGGATGAGGCTGGCGTGTTCCCGGAGCGGGATCTTATCCCCCAAGGGCAAGAAGATAAAGACCTGGAGGTTTTCCGCGATTTTCTCAGCACATTGGACACTGATGTATCACCATCTAACAAGGATAGCTAGGGCCCAACCACGCACATTCTTGCCCAACGTGCAAGAAAACGGGCGTCAAAGGCTTTTTTGGTTCCGGTTTATCCGGGTTAGGATTACAGACCTGATGAAAGCGCCGGTATTGCTATGAGCACACCCGACAAAACCGTACCCCATAATATCGAAGCCGAGGAGGCTGTACTCGGCGCTTTGCTCATTGACCCGGAGGGTATTTTCCGTGTGTTGCCTTTTCTGCGGGCCGACGATTTTTACCTGCAAAAACACCGGTGGATTTACGAATCGATTATCCACATCCACGACCGCCGTGACCCTATCGACTTCCTCACGCTGACGACCGATCTAGAACAGCGTGAGCAACTGGAGGCCGTGGGCGGCGCTGCTTACATCTCGCAGTTGATCAATGCCGTCCCCTCCGCCGTTAGCATTGAATCCTATGGCCGTCTGGTTGAGCAGACCTCTGTCCGCCGCCGTCTGCTGGACGCTGTCAGCGACATCGCGCGTCTGGCCTACGATGAAAAGCTGCCCATCGAACAAGTTGTGGATAAGTCCGAACAGGCGCTCTTTGGCGTATCGCAGCAGCGGGCCACCCGCGATCTGCAACCCATCCAGGAGGTCGTGCAGCATTACTACGACCGGGTAGAATACCTCTACGCACATCGCGGTGAGCCGATGGGCGTGCCCACCGGTTTTCACGATCTGGATCGTGTGCTTGGTGGTTTCCAACGTTCCGATTTGTTGATCCTGGCGGCGCGCCCTGGTGTTGGCAAGACCTCGCTGATGATCACCTTTGCTTTGAAAGCGGCAGAGAAAGGACGCACCGTCGCTTTATTCAGTCTCGAAATGTCGGCGGAACAACTTGCCCAGCGCATGGTAGCTGCCATCAGCCAGATCGACGCACAGCGGCTGCGTCTTGGACAATTGCAGGACGATGAATGGCCACGTTTCGCCGACGCCATCGGCCATCTCTCGGATCTGCCGATCTATATCGATGACACACCGTCCATCTCGGTGCTGCAACTGCGCACCAAATGCCGGCGGCTGGCTTCTGAGCGTCCACTGGAGATGGTGTTCGTTGATTATCTGCAACTGATGAATTCCGACATCCATTCCGACAACCGCGTGCAGGAAGTGTCCTACATCTCACGGTCTCTCAAGGGCATTGCCCGTGAGTTGGATATTCCATTGATGACCGCCTCACAGCTCTCTCGTGCTGTCGAGCAGCGAACCGACAAAAAACCCGTCCTCTCGGATCTGCGCGAAAGTGGTTGTCTGACAGGCGAAACGTTGGTGCAGCTAGCCGACGGCCGGCGTGTTCCGATTCGAGATCTTGCCCAGGAAAGTTGTCTTCCAGAGGTTATAGCTCTTAATGAAAAATGCGGGTTGCTGGAGTCAATGCCAGTACAGAGAGCTTGGCACACTGGTGTGAAACCTGTTTTTCGACTTGTTACTCAGCTCGGTCGGCAGATCAGAGCCTCGGCAAATCATCAATTCCTCACAATTGAGGGGTGGAAATCGCTTGATGCACTAAAACCAGGCGAATTTATTGCCCTGCCGCGCACGTTGAGTGGAGTAAACGCTCTCGATACAAGCCTTAGCGATGCCAAAGCTGCGTTACTGGGGCATTTATTGGGAGATGGATGTACACTGCCACGACATGCTGTTCAATATACAACCAATGACAAAGGGTTGGCCGAACTGGTTTCGAAGTTAGCGAGTGAGGCTTTTGGTGAGGTCGTTGAACCCAGAATCGCGCGCGAACGTCAATGGTGGCAAGTCTATCTTAGCGCTTCTGAACATCTTACACACAGCAAACGCAACCCGGTTGCGGAATGGTTGGATGCTTTGGGTGTTTGGGGCTTCCGTTCTTATGAGAAAAGAATACCGGCAATACTATATATTCAATCGGAAGACACCATAGCACGCTTCTTGCGCCATCTATGGGCGACAGATGGTACAATGGGAGTCTTCGGCAAAAAGAAACGGCGAGCCACTATCGCTTATGCTACGAGCAGCGCTGGTTTAGCCCAGGATATTCAACACCTTTTACTACGGCTCGATATTATTTCACGGATCTCTCGTGTTCCTCAGGGGCAACGTGGACGAGATCAATGGCATGTGACGATCACAGGCAAGTCTGATGTGATAGCCTTCCTTGAGAAAGTGAACGTGTTATCTACAAAGCAGTCCGCGGCACAAGCTATCCGTGATTTTTATCGGGATAAGGCCCATAACACTAACCGGGATATCATCCCTAAGCAAATCTGGCGATCTGCCATTGAACCGGCGCGACAAAAGGCGGGCATGAGCCAGCGTGAACTTCAAGCTGCCTTAGATATGCACTATTGTGGGACGGCACTTTACAAAAGTAACCTAAGTCGTGAGAGAGCTTTGCGGGTAGGACACGTCGTCGCCAGTGAAGAGCTTATCAATCTTGCGCAAAGTGATATCTATTGGGACAAAATCGCGGCTGTTGAGCCAGACGGCGAAGAAGATGTTTACGATTTGACCGTGCCTGGACATCATAACTTTGTAGCAGGTGACATCATTGTGCATAACAGTCTTGAGCAGGATGCGGACATCGTGATGTTCATCTATCGCGATGAGCTGTACAATGAAAACACGGAGCAGCCCAACATCGCTGATTTGTTGATCTCCAAACACCGCAGCGGGCCTACCGGAACGGTGCAGCTCTACTTCAATAAACGGCTGACGCAGTTCCTCGATGCCGCCACGATACCCCGTATATCTGACCCGACGCTGGTGCCATAGGATATACTGTCCAGCTTTCTGATAAGGAGTATGATCGTTCCTGCTGGGGCGACAAGGAGGAAGGAAAATCAGTCAACGGATTAGATTTGCAGATTTTTGGATTTTCAAGGGAGAATTGTGACACTGACTCGTTTTTCCGGCTTTCCGGAGTCCAAAGTCGCCGTCATTGCGTTGCCGGACCTGGTTTTCACCGACCTCGTCCCGCAGATCGATGACCTGGCAGAGCTGAAGGTGATGCTGCTCGTGCTGCGGCGGCTGGCACAGATGCAGTCTGATGCTGCGCCCTGGGTCACGCTTGCGGAGCTGCAGGCCGATCCGGCGATCTGCACTGCTCTGGGCGATGCCGTGGAGACGCAACTCGTGGACGCGTTGGCCCGCGCCACACAACGTGGGACGTTGCTCGTGGTCGAGTGGCGACTCGCTGACGGGACGGTGGAACAGCGCTATCTCGCTAACAGCCCGCGCGGACGGGCGGCGCAGCGCGCGATGCAACGCGGTGTCCAACCGGCGCGTGCGGCGAAGACGGCGCGGCCCAATATCTTCGCCCTCTACGAACAAACTGTCGGTCCGCTCACCGCCATCCTCAGCGAGGATTTGATGGATGCCGAGAAGACGTATCCGGCGGAGTGGATCGAAGAAGCGTTCCATGCAGCCGCGAGCCGGAACAAGCGTAACTGGAAATACATTCACGCCATCCTCGAACGGTGGCGCACGGAAGGAAAAGATGAAGGCGATAGACGAGATCGTGAAGCAGATCCGCGACGCGACATCGAAGGCAAGTACGGCGACCTCATCCAGCACTGAGCTAGACGATGCTGTTGTGGAGGCGCTGGCTGGTGAGTCGTCCAACGAGAGTGTAGCTGGGCCACCATCGCGTGCAATGCTGGGCCGCCCGGATTGTCCGTTGTGCCAGGGGATGGGTTACGTGCGCTTGGATGTGCCGATCGACCATCCCGACTTCGGCAAGCTGTTCCCCTGTACCTGCCGGGCGCGAGAAATTCAGGCACAGCGCAGTGAGACGCTTAAGTTGTCGAGTAATCTTACTCTGCTGGAGCGTTTCACGTTCAAGACTTTTCATCCGGAGGGCCATGGCCTTCCCTCCGAACTCCAGACGAACCTGCGTCGTGCTTACGAGACGGCGCTGGCCTACGCTCAATATCCTGAAGGTTGGTTGCTGTTGCGAGGTGGGTACGGTTGTGGAAAGACACACTTGGCTGCCGCCATCGCCAACATTGCTCTCGATAAGGGCCTGCCGGTGATCTTCGTGACCGTGCCCGATTTGCTGGATTACCTGCGCGCGGCTTACGCACCTACCTCTCTGACAAGTTACGACCAACGCTTTGAGGAGGTGCGTACTGCACCCTTGCTCATTCTCGACGACCTCGGCACGGAGTATGCCACGCCCTGGGCACTGGAAAAGCTCTTCCAGTTGCTTAACTATCGCTATATGGCGGACCTGCCGACCGTCATCACTACCAACCGCGATCTGGAGGATATGGAACCGCGCCTGCGCTCGCGACTTGGTGATCCGGAACTCGTGCAGATTGCCACCATCCTCGCGCCGGATTTCCGGCAGGCCGGTGTTGCTCACACTGAGTCAAACCTCAACACGCTTTACTTGTATACCGATGTGACACTCGAAACATTTGATCTGCGAAGCGATGAACTCGACGCAGCCGAAGCCAAAAACCTTGAAGAAGCGCTGGAACAAGCTTATGCCTTTGCTGCTAATCCGGTAGGCTGGCTTACCTTCTATGGAAAGTATGGTTGCGGCAAAACACATCTTGCAGCAGGTATCGCCAATGCGCGCGCGAGAGAGGGACATCCGGCGTTGTTCGTCGTCGTCCCCGATTTGCTCGACCATCTGCGTGCGGCTTTCAATCCACAAAGCTCTGTCACCTACGACAAGCGCTTCGAGGAAGTGCGCCGTGCGCCGTTCCTGGTATTGGATGACCTGGGAACGGAGAGCGCGACACAGTGGGCGCAGGAGAAACTTTTCCAGTTGATCAACTACCGTTATGTTGCCAAGCTCCCTACTGTGTTGACTACCGCGCGCTCGATGGATGATCTGGATCTCAAACTCCGCACTCGACTACTAGACACGAGTCGCTGTACCTTTTTCGCTATCCTCGCGCCGGCCTACCGCGGGGGTGGGAAAGTGTCGCGCCGCGCCAAACCCACTCGCTCGCGTACAAAGTTGAAGTAGTTGAAGCGGCTGGCTATTGTAATATAGAACATCCGTGCTATAATTAAGATACAAAATCCATTTTCACATTCGTAATTCGCATCTTTTCAAGGAGGGCTGGTATGGCTGACGAAGGACGACAAAAAGTATTGGATCAAGCGGTCGCGCAAATCAAGCGCCGCTTCGGCGATGGCGCGTTGATGCGCCTGGGAGACGCGACCCACCTGAACGTTGAAACGGTTCCCACTGGATCATTAGCATTGGATGTAGCGTTGGGCGTTGGCGGCGTGCCACGTGGGCGCATCACCGAGGTTTATGGTCCGGAGGGTTCCGGCAAAACCACCCTCTGCCAACATATCGTTGCAGAAGTGCAGCGTTGTGGTGGTATCGCGGCGTTTATTGATATGGAGCACGCGCTTGATCCTAGCTACGCCGCACGCTGTGGCGTCGATGTTGAGGGTCTTTACATCTCGCAGCCCGATACGGGCGAACAGGCATTGGAAATCGCCGAGACGTTGGTCCGCAGCGGTGCCGTGGACGTGGTGGTGATCGACTCAGTGGCAGCTCTCGTTCCCCGCGCGGAAATCGAAGGCGAGATGGGCGATTCGCATCCCGGCTTGCAGGCGCGTTTGATGAGTCAAGCACTGCGCAAACTTTCCGGTGCGATCAAGCAGAGCAACACCATCATGATTTTCACCAACCAACTGCGCGAGAAAATCGGCGTGATGTTCGGCTCACCGGAGACGACCAGCGGTGGGCGCGCGCTCAAGTTCTACGCTTCCGTGCGACTGGACGTGCGCCGCGTGACGGCGATCAAGGCGCAGGGCGAGGTCACTGGGCACCGTACCCGTGTGCGTGTGACCAAGAACAAAGTCGCTCCGCCCTTCCGCGTGGCTGAATTTGACATCATGTTCGGCGAGGGCATTAGTCGTGAGGGCGATCTGATGGATGTTGGTCTTGAACTGGACGTCATCGACAAGCGTGGTTCGTTCTACTATTACGATGGTGAGCGTTTCGCGCAGGGGCGCGAGAATGCGAAGACCTATCTCAAGGAGAATCCAGAATTTGCCAATACCCTTGAGGACATCATCCGCCAAAGGCTGGTCGAGATGAAAGATATCCCGCTGGAATTCGGTGCTGACGTCGATATGGATGATGGTGGATCGGCGCTCGAAGACGAGGCATAGCCTACTATGGTCGCATATTTGTCACACCTAAACCCGGTGATTCAGGCTCTATTGGGCACCCTTTTCACGTGGGCTATGACGGCGTTAGGAGCAGCAACCGTTTTTTTAACCAGACAAGTCAGCCGTAAAATTCTGGACAGTATGCTCGGTTTTGCTGGCGGCGTGATGATCGCCGCGAGCTACTGGTCATTGCTGGCTCCGGCTATCGAAATGTCGGAAGGAGGACCGGTTCCGGCGTGGGTCCCAGCAGCTGTGGGCTTCGTACTCGGCGGGGTCTTCCTGCGCGGTGTTGACTTTGTCCTGCCGCACCTCCACCGCAGCGATGAAGGCCATCCCGAGGGCGTGAAAACCACGTGGCGGCGCATCACGTTGTTGATTCTCGCCATTACCTTACATAACTTCCCGGAAGGGCTGGCGGTAGGCGTGGCCTTTGGTGCTGTGGCATCGGGATTTCCCTCGGCTACAATTGCGGGCGCCATCGCGCTGGCGTTGGGCATAGGCATCCAGAATTTCCCCGAAGGTATGGCTGTCTCTATGCCGTTGCGACGCGAGGGGAATATGCCTTTCAAGAGCTTCTGGTACGGGCAGCTTTCGGGCCTCGTGGAACCGGTTGCGGGCGTGTTAGGTGCTGCAGCAGTCTTGGTCGCGCGTCCCCTTCTGCCCTACGCGCTGGCTTTCGCTGCTGGTGCGATGATCTTTGTCGTTGCCGAGGATCTTATCCCCGAAGCACAAAACGGTGGCAACACCCATCTCGCCACTTTCGGCGTGATGTTGGGCTTCACTGTGATGATGATTTTGGATGTCGCGCTAGGGTAGATTGACAGGTTTGAATTACAGGGGCAACGTTTTTACTGACGTTGCCCCTGTTTTGTCGATGGGGCTATTGGGCGAGTTGTACGTTGAAGTGGTCCAGGATGCGTTGAATTGGTGTGAAGATGGTCACGCTGGTCGAGCCGGCGAAGAGGAGACCCACAGCGCGGCGATCCATGTCGAGGATGCCGGAGCCGGAATCGCCAGGACTGCTCATGCTGTTGGTGATGATCTGGTCGGTGAAAACTGCGGTGCGCCCGGCATAATCTACGTTTACGGTCACATCGACCTGGGTGATGTAGCCAGTCGTCAAGCTGGTCGTTCGCCCCATTTTCTGCACCTGCATACCCAAAGCCGGTGTATTCACCCCGGTAGGTATCCCCAGGCCAAGTATGTCCGGGATGACGAGATCGGACGTATCCGGCTGTGCCAGTGCCGCATCCATTGTGTTGACGCCCGACGTTTGTTGCACGGATTGTAGCCGGTGACTGGAGCCGGTCACCCGGGCGACAAAGTTGAGCAACGCGGCGACGCTGTCGGCAATTGAGCACTGCGATGGGTTGTCGCCGAAGTCCAATGGCATGAAATCGGAAAGCGCAGCGATGCGATCATCCGCGGTTCCCCCATCGGCTGGGCCGGGTTGGTAGATGGGGTCGCCGATCTTCCCCGCGTTGGAATCAGCCAAGACGTGGTTGTTGCTGAGGATGAAGGGCGTGCCGTTGCGCTGCACCAGCAGGCCGAAGGTCCCGGCGGTGATGTCGCGGTGGCCGATGGAAATCCCCGGTTGCGCCGGTCGAAAACGATCCCGGGGATTATCTGTGACTTGTGCACGAATGCGTCCGGTTTCTACCACGTCAGTCAATATGCCTTCCAATGATTTGGGGATCAAGTCCTGTGACGTGAGTTGTTCACGGGGCACTTTCTGGGTCACGGAGACGATGAGGCTGAGTTCGCTGGTGGTTTGTCCCTCGCTGATTTTGTAGCCCAATCCGCAGGCCACGACGTTCTGCCGCTTGAACAGGTCGGGCAACACCTGTTGGTAAATTGCGCGCGCTTGCGCCATAATGTGGTTACTCATAGCTCCTCCTCTCGATAATGGTTACGAGTCTCAAGTTTCAGGTTATGGATTTCAGGTTGCAGGTTGAACCATAGCCGTATTTCAACCACAACCTTACTTCCTACTTCTTACTCCGTCTCTTAACGTTGTGCCTTAACTTCGCCGATGGCTTCTACCCACACGCGCACACCGTCGAGCATATCAGGAATGCGGTCTTCGGGATGCAGTTCTTCGCTGGGAACTTTGTGGGTAACATTGACAATCAACGCTGGGCCGCCTACGGGCCGGCCATACCGCATCCGCAGTCCAATCCCCACGCCGACGACGTTGGCCTTCTTCAGCAAAGCGTCTTCGTAGCGGGCTTTGACGGCCTGAATGTGCGCCATCGGAACGTCTTCATTATCCTTTCGCTGCATATCACACCTGCCTTGCTAAATGATTCTCCGTTGACTCTGTTAAGGTCATAGCGAGACCCTGCGTCCAAAGGAGAAGGGCGATACATCCCAGACCGCCCATATAGGTCCAGAACCCCCATCCAGGATTGACTAGCGCTGCGTGGAGTGCGCGGAGTGCAGGGAGCAACCGTGCGAACGTCGCTGCGGCGGGTAGCCCGGTAATCGCGAGCCACGCCAGCAGTATCCAAGGGCGGTAACGTCCCAAGCGTGGTGCGAACCATACTGCTGCGCCGGCCCCCAGCATCGCACCGATGCCCCACCAGAAAGGGATGCGCCAGCCTGGCGTGTGCCATGCACTCACGATCTCGGGGTAGGGGGGTAACGTCGCCAGAGCCAATCCCGCACCCACGAGCGCAGCGATTATCCGCCAGATACGGTGGATTTTGACCAACAGCATGGGCAGTAGGACCGCCAGCCCTACCAGCGGCAACCGCAGGGCTTGCAAGTTCACTGACAGTGCGCCAGTTTCAATCTCCGGAAGCAGTCGCAGCAGGTCGAAGAGATCATAGGCGTTCCAGGCGAGCGCCGCCGCCTGCCGTCCCACCCACGGTCCGAAGTAGCCGACGAGGGCTATTCCCCACGCCGCAAGCAATCCTGCCTGTACATGACGTTTCCAGCCCGCCATCATTCCCTCAATCCCCCAATCTCTTTACGGTTGCGTGAGCGCAAAGTTGTCGAACGCCGTCACAGACGTTTCGCCGCGTTCGACAGCATCGGCAAAGAGTGCCACGCCGCCGGGTTTGTACAACGTATCATCAATGTGCGTGACTAGTCGTTCGTCGTTAACCCATAGTGACAGCGCGTCACCCGCGCAGCGAACTTCAAGGTCGTTTCGCGCTTTGCCTGTACGGATGGTTTCGCTGGTTTTTGGACCGACCAATGGCGTCGCTGTACCATTCTCGACCAAAAGGATCAGATAGAAACCATCCGCGCTGATTGCCAGCAGGTAATAGTTGTCTTCATCCAGTTGACGGCAGATCACACCCATCCAATTATTCACCGTGCCCTGGATGTGCCGCACCTGTACTGATACGACAGTGTCAGTGTAGGTTTTTCCCGCGAGAGGCGCGTATACGGCGATACCCTTCCCCCGATCCTCCAGGTAAAGCTCATCGGCTTGCGCGTAGACAGCACTTTCCTCTGTTTCGAAACGTGCCCAAGCAGGATTGGGTGGGTCGAAGTTGTCGATCAGAGGCATTGTCGTCGGTGCGGTTATTAGCGTTGCCACAGGCGACGGTGAGGTGGTGGGGCTACTACAAGCTGTGACTAGCAGCAGGAGGGTAAGCAGGCGAAGTACGTTATACCGTGAAACTGTGGTCATGATCATACCTCTGGTTTATGGATAGGCAGCGCGATGGTGAGTGCGGCTCCCTGGCCTTCGCCCTGGCTCTCAGCCCACACACGTCCTTGGTGCGCGGCGATGACTTCATTAACAATGGCAAGTCCTAATCCCAAGCCGCCATACTTTCGGCTCGTGGTTCCATCGATCTGGTAGAAACGCTCGAAGATGTGTGGCAACTCAACCGCGGGGATGCCAATGCCTTCATCCTCAATCCGCAACCAGACTTCATCTTCGTTTACCTCTGCTTTGACCCATATACGTCCCGGCTTACGGTTGAATTTGATCGCGTTGTCGAGTATTTGGCTGAGTGCGCGAAGGATGTAGTGCGCGTCTATGCTGACAATCGGGAGTGCGTCCGGCAAGTCGGTGATGATCTTTATCTGCTGCTCAGCAGCCAGTGGACTGATCGCATGCAATGCCATCCGTGCGATGGGCTGTACAGACTGTGGAATCGGCGAGAGGCGTTGTGTCTCAGCGTCTTCCAGCACAGTGATAGCCTCGACCAGAGTGTTCAGGTGGTGGATGTGCGTGCGAATGGTCTGGAAAGCTTGCTTCAAAACCGGTTCCATTTCATCGCCGAACGCGCTATCGAGCGTGAGGTCGATATAGCCGCGCACAATAGCGAGGGGGGTGCGCAGCTCGTGAGAGACGTTTTGGATGAACTGGGTCTTAAGTGCGTCCAGGCGCTGTAAGTGGGCCAGAGCTTCTTCTGTGCGCCGGTGAGCAGTTTGAACTTCTTGGAAAAGCTGTGCGTTTTCCAAGGCCGGCGCGGCTGCGGTAACGATAAGCTTGACCAGTTCAATTTCGCGTCGGGTGAAGGTGCGTGGTTCATCATTTTCCACGCTGACCATGCCAATGACTTTGCCGTGGGCCACCAGGGGAGTGATCAGAAACCCGCGGGCTTTGGCGCGATGAAGGTAATCGGCTAGACGTGGAATGTCGGTTTGTACATCGCTGAAGGCGAGTGTGCGCTGTGTCATCAGTGCGTATTGCAAGAACGGTGTCTGTGCTAGGTAGACTACGTCGTCGATGGCGGAGGGGTACTCCGGCTCGTGGTCTTCACCAACGATGACGAGTTGATTACCCTCGATCAAGCCAGCGACAACCAGCGAGACATTGAGCGCTTGTCGGATATGCTGGCATGTCGCGGCGAGAACTCTCTGCGGTGTAAGTTGTGTGTTAGCCGAAATTAAGGCTTGACTTAGGATGGTTGCATCTTTTAAGTCGAAGTCCGCCTCGATTTGTTGCGTCTTCTCACAGTCGATCAGCCTTCGCAGCAACGTCGGGAAATATGGTTGTGGTACATCATCCTTTGAGAGGACGATGACCCTCGTTTTGTCCATCAGATCGGCGGTGACGGCATACATTGCTGGAGACGCGAGCATGATAATGGGCAACCGTCCATCTAGCCGTTTGAGCTGTGCGATCCATACCTCGGTGTCATTGCCGTGGATGCCGGCGTCGTTTGTGGTTAGGCACACGGCATCTATCGTATCCTGCGTCAAAACGTCCGCCAGTGATTCGTGATCCTCGCAGGGAACGACGGTAATGGCAGGATGTTGTGCGAGCGCCGCACTCACCTTTGCTGTTTCGTCCCCGGGAGAGGAAACAAACAGTAGATATATTTGATCGGTGATTTGTTGTTCCATAGTTAAGCCTGGTTGAACCGGTGATCGTTTTCATTGTAACACAGTTTTTATGAGAGTCATGGTTGACCTACAACTTGCACGAATCTCTGGCGCAAACCGCTGCGATGGTTGGAAATTTGGGCTTTTTGCAAACTCTAACCCCTTTGGTTATAATGGGGAGGTGTTCTGAAACCTACAAATGCTTATGATGCTTTCTGACGCCACTGCTTGTCAGAAGGACGGGGCGTGGAACAGAGGGGAGAATCTATCGTTGAACCAGATGCATTTAAGCCACCAGTACCCTACTGCTGGCCTGGGTCTCTATTTGCAGCGTCAGGCCGATACTCCTATCCGTTATATGCTTGAACAACTATTGCAGTTTCTGTTCGCCTGGATCCCCACGCCCTTGGGTATGGGATTGCGTGCTGTCTTCTATCGCTTGATGCTGAAGATGCAAGGCTTGGCTGCCATTGAGCCTGGTGTGCAGTTGTGCTTCGCAAACCACCTTCAGTTGGAGCATGGCGTGTACCTCGATCGGGGGGTGTATATCCATGCTTGTCCGCAAGGGGTGACGATCGGCACAGGGACTTTGGTTATGCACGGGGTTGTACTCCATGTCTACAACTTTCGCGATTTGCCCCATGCCGGTATCCGTATCGGGCGGGATAGTCTCATCGGCGAGTACACCGTGATTCGGGGGCAAGGTGGTGTCAAAATTGGGGATCGGGTCTATACTTCTCCAATGGTGCAGATTATTGCAGTCAACCACGTTTTCGATGATCCGCAGCGTTCTTTTGTGGAACAGGGGATCACGGCAGAAGGGATTGTGATTGAGGATGATGTCTGGATAGGCTCCGGGGCAGTGATCACGGATGGTGTGCGGGTTGGACAGGGCGCTGTCATTGCAGCCGGCGCCGTGGTGACCAAGGATGTGGCTCCTCACACCGTGGTTGGCGGAGTTCCGGCCAAGCTTCTGCGCGAGATCGATGGTTCGATAGGCTCGCGGCAGCGCGGGATAGTTTATCCGTCAATGCAGTGATAGCCGTTTAGATAGAGAGGGGATACGCAAGCGGTCGCTTACGAAGTTGCCACATAATTGCGATGTAACACTAACTCTTTTCTTGTCGATCTGATATATCTTGTGTATAGTAGGAGCATGTGTTCAGACATTGTGAGTGTCTGGTAGGTGCATAAGAAAGTATAATTGGCAGTGTAGCTATAATCAACCGGGTGCTGTATCGCTTGTAGAGCTACGCCTTCAATCGTTGCCAAGGGACGTCGAGGCGATAACATTATGCTGTCCAGGATGGCTTTGCGTTATTCGTTGTGTAATTCGAAGACGTCCTGAAATTGAATAGCTTTGACACCTTCTGACGCGTATTGCTTGTCGGAAGGGCGGAGCGCGGAACAGAAATGGAACGTATAGATAAGGTTAACCGTGTGAACGGGAAAGCGAGGTGCGGATGGTGGCAGTACAGGAGAAAGTGGTGAAGAGCACAGACTCTGAAGAGGCTTGTCTGTTGGATCAAGC
>JAFGSL010000148.1 GCA_016934645.1 Anaerolineae bacterium | reverse complement strand
TTGCTCCGCCTGGTAATTAGAGGCGTTTTGGATCGCCACGGCTACCTGGTCGGCCAAGGCTTCGAGCACCTGCACATCTTCTGCGTTGAACGCGCCAGGCGCATCGTGCTCGATATTCAATACCCCAAGCAGTTGACCGGCGACTTCCAACGGCAGCGCCAACTCAGAAGAGGTCATAGCCGCTTCGGAAAGCGCCACTTCGGGAAGCGCCATGTAACGCGGGTCTTCAGTCACGTGACTTACGTTGGCGACTTGCCGGTGCGCCGCGACCCACCCCACCACGCCCTCTTTGCCCACGGCCAGACGACGACCTTGTTCACACAACGCCCGCCCGATTTCGCCGGTTCCGGCGCGGGCAACGACGAACTCACCCTTTTTGTCAAGCAGAAAGATGCCGACGTGATAGTAGCCATAGTCTTCCTGAATCAAGGCGCAGACCTGGTTCAGCAACGTCTCCAGATCGAATCCCGTGGTGATATTCTGCGCCACATCGATGGTGGTTTGCAGGGCACGCTGGATGCGCTCGGTAGTATGCAGCGTCTGTTCCAGTTTGGCGCGCTGTTGTCGATCCTGGATGCGCAGGCGTTCGATGCGGACGTAAGTACGGCGGTGAATGACGTGGACCAACAGCGACACCGCCAAAGCCGAGACCACCGCGAAAGCAAAGTGTGTCCAGGCCGGATGCGGCCCGATCAACAACGCTACGCCGATCCAGGCCAGGATCGTGGTTACCACCATCAACCCCCACCAGGCGGTAGAAAAGGCGACGAATCCAACGCCGATCAACAACAGCGTCACGTTCGTTGTCTGCAGGGGATCGGCGGTGAGATACAGGTGCAGCAGGATGTTCAACAGGGCCAGGAAGGTGTCGCCAGCCGCAACCGGGTGCGCCCAACGGAACGGCAGTTCCCAACGGCGCAACGCCCACAGCAGCCCGAAGTTGAGCGATGACGTCAGCGCCGCAAGGGTGATCATCACCGGGGCAATGTCACGGGGCAGCACGAAGACATGGCTAACGGCAAAGAAGGCAAACAGCACGCCGAAGATCAGCGCCAGCGTGGGTAGGCTGTCGCGCAGATCCATATCGAGTACATCGCGCAGTCTGGACTTATGCTGGTGCGCGTCTTCCTCGACGAGCGTGTCTTTCAGGAGCGGCGTTTCCATATCCATATATTCCATTATATCCGGTGGACGGCGCCGGTCGAGGAGAAAGGTGATGGTGTGGTCCCTGTTTCCACCAGAGGGATCACGAAGCTGAACGTGCTGCCCACGCCGACCTTGCTCTCGACCCAGATGCGTCCCCCGTGTTGTTCGACGATCTCGCGGCAGATTGGCAGCCCAAGACCGGTTCCACGAGCAGCATAATCCATCATGTTGGAAATTTGCTTGAACTTTTCGAAAACCTGGGAAAATTTATCCGCCGGAATGCCAACACCGGTATCTTCGACGCTGACCCACAACCACGTGTCGGGCGCACCGGGCGCCTTCAGGCTGCGAAGGGCGGCGGGCGCATGGGCTTCCTTTCCGTTGATGCAGCGCGCACGGACGGTGATCTCTCCCTCAGACGTGAACTTCAGCGCATTGGCGAGCAGATTGGTCATCACCTGTACCATGCGGTCATGGTCGACGATCAGCACCGGCGGGAGCCTCCGCACATCCATCTTTATCGGCAGGTTTTTCTGCAGCGCCACCGTCTGCATACCGGTGATTGCCGTTTCAATGATTTCCTGGAAGGAGACTTCATCCCTGGACCATTCGGACTTACCCGATTCCATCTTGGCAATATCGAGCACATCGTTGATTAAGCGCGTCAGGCGCTCACCTTCGCCGATGATGATTTTGAAGTTTTCGGTGATGCGTTCCACAGCCCAGCGTCCACGCCGGTCGTTCTCGTCGATCCGCGAGATCAGCTCTTGTTCGAATATTCTCTGAATCAGCCGGACAAAACCGATGACCGACGTGAGTGGTGTACGCAGCTCGTGAGACACCATCGAGATAAAATCGGTCTTCATCCGATCCACGGCTTGTTCGTGGGTGATGTCCTG
The DNA here is from genome assembly GCA_016934645.1 of Anaerolineae bacterium. The sequence goes on along the minus strand of JAFGSL010000148.1, from coordinate 2,047 downwards.
CAACACGGTGATCACTCCTGACGCATTAGCATCAGAGATGACGGCATGCCGCGGCGCTTCCTTGTCTACTAAACCTCGCTCGACCAGCCCACAGGCGGAAACTTTGTAGACCTTCCCATCGATCTCCTCGCGGTTGGCCAACGTTTCCCCGGCCATGTTCTGCATCTGCACCTGGCCCGGATAGGCAGACGCCGTCTCGATCAGCCGGGTCAGCGATTCGGAGGGCAGCACCGACGCCAGCGAAACGTCAAGCAGTTGGTCGATAGAGATGCCCACGATGTCGGCGAAGGCCGGATTGGCCAGCACGATTCGCGCTGCGGGATCGCTGACCACCAATGCATCGGTGATATTCTGAATGATGGTATCCAAACGGTCGCGCTCGGCCGCAAGCTGGCTCGTGCGCTCGGCAACGCGCGCTTCAAGAGAACGGTTATAGTCCTGCAATTCCTCGTAAAGCTGAGCATTGTACAACGCAGCCGCGGCCTGGTGTCCTAGCATGTCCAGATTATTGACTTCTTCACGGGTAAACAGGTTGCCGGAATTCTTGGGGCCGAATACGTAGATGCCCAGCAGGGTATTGCGCTGCATCAACGCCAGACACAACTCTCCCCCAACCGCCACGAGTGGTTCGGTAGCCTCGACAATGTCCTCAGGCAGACGCTGACGCTCGTGCACAATCAACGGATCGCGGTGATCGCACAACCAGGGAATCAACAATGAGTCGTCCGGAATGCACACGGTGTTCTCGCGGTCAGTATAGGCGCACGCACCTTCATCCGGCAGCAGAATGCGAACTGAAGTCAAGCCCAGCCGCTGCGAGATGTCGTGCGTCAGCAGGGTATACACGTCGTCCTGCATCACGGTCATGGATAACTGCCGGCCCACATCGCGCAGGACGAGAGCAAAATCACGTTGCTCTTTATAGAAGACATAATTGACGAATTGCTGGGCGCGCATGCGCAACGGATTGAAGATAGCAAAGAGCACGGCAGTCGCAATAATTCCGGCCCAAAAATGGTTGGGCTGTCCATTGACCTGCGGCAGGATATCTCTGGTGATCAGGAGCACAAGAAAATAGAGTAACACCAGCGCGCCGCCGGTCAACGCGTACACCAGAGTCCGGTTCATGAAAAGATCCACATCCATCAACCGGTAACGGAAAATCGAAACCATAACCGAAACAGGAACCAGGATGAGCGACAGATTGATAACGGAAAGCGGTAGCCAGGTTACGTTGAACAGCAGTGAGGGTATCGCGTAAAACAGTATCCATGGAATTAAGGCCAGGATCAGTCCTAAAATAATCCACCGAATCTGGTTGCGCACCCCCGGTCGGCGACTGGTAAAATAGGTGTGACTGAGCGCCGTTACCCCCAACAGGAGTTGCGCCATCATCAGTGGGTTGGCGACGGCGAACATGACGTTGCGGCGTCCCAGAAGCGTATCGCCCCCGAAGAGAAAACCGGCGGCCAAGGAAACAACCAGTGTGATCAAATGGATGAGCCACGGTAGCCACGGGAAACGACGCAGCGGCGTCTTTTTCTCCGGGAAGAGCAACAACGCATGCAACAACAGGCTAAATGTCAGCCACACCGAGATCGCGTCGAGAGGAATGAAGAACCACGCCCATGCCACAGCCATGTTGGCGCTCGCGGTGCGAATCAGGTTGTTGATCTGATTCAATCCGCCCATAATGAAACCGAGACTGATCAGGCGTGTCGAAAAATCGTTCCCGTTCCCGTTGATCAAGATCAGGGCCACAACAACCATCACGATCCCCATGATCCACAACGCACCGCCGCGCCACAGCAAAGGCAAAGCCTGATAGTCCTTCCAGGGAACGTAGACGCGTTGTTCTTCTCCAGCACGCAGAATCGTATACGTCGCACCGCGCGCAGGTTCTGCGACAAGCTGCCGTTCGGCAAACTGTCGCAGCCAATAGAAGGGCTTCATAAGGTTGTCGTTGACATCCAGATCGTCGATTTTGAGGATAACATCGTCAACGTGAAGTGGGGAACCGGGGAATGCCTGTTCGACGATAAGCTGC
>JAFGSL010000147.1 GCA_016934645.1 Anaerolineae bacterium | reverse complement strand
GGGTCCACACGATGCTGATAGTAGAGATCGATGTAATCTGTCCTGAGGCGCTTCAGTGAGGCATCGCAACAAGCCTTTACATAATCCGCACTTCCTCTAATACCTTGCCAGCTGCCGTCTTCGCCGCGGGAAACGCCGAATTTGGTTGCCAAGGTGATTTGGTCGCGGCGCCCCTTGAGTGCCTTTGACAACAAGATTTCATTGGTAAACGGGCCATACATGTCTGACGTATCCCAGAACGTGCACCCAATGTCTGCTGCCCGATCGAGAACGGAAAGATTCTGAGCTTCTGAAGAGGAGCCGTAAAATTCCGACATTCCCATGCAGCCCAAACCGATTGCAGGCACACGAAGGCCTTGTGATCCAAGATTGACCTGTTTCATAACTCTGATGCCCCTTTTCTTATCTTTTTGAAAAGTTGCTCAGAGAAGAGTACCGTGGTCGTGAGTAGGACTATGAAATATCTCATAAAATGTCCTCCTTTGTGACATAAACGGCATTATATACCGTATTGGACTTTGGACAAAAGTTGACGAAAAGAAAGAACTGTGAGAAAAGGGAAGTGTGAATCACCCTTTGCTACAGTTCCGCGAACAAGTGTATCAGAACTTTAACAAACGCGCAGATGGCGGATGGAGTGGTGGATGCGCTGAGTAGCCAGCCGAATGCCCGCTCAGTGGCCGAATTGAGCCTGGCGGCAAGTTTCCAGCGGACGTATAGCCGCCTGTACAAGAGTATCGCCGCCTGTAGCCTGAGCAATGGAGATCTGGCCCGTCTGGGTGCGCCCCAACTACCCGCACCCGCAAAACGCAACTTTTGGTGGCTCGCCGCCGATGTGAGCAGCCATCCCCGGCGATATAGCGAGAAGTTGGCAGATCGCGGGTGTGTACGAGCCTACGATGATGCAAAGCAACGCGCCGATTACGCTGGGACATCAACTCGACGGTGGTGGGTTTGCCGGAGAAAGACTCCAGAAGCTGCATCGCAACCCGGAGACACCCACCTAATAGGATGGTAAAGATACGTGTTTGAGGAGAAATGGAACCTGTGGTGGTCCTGCTGTATTGGGATCAAGCATATGGTCTATCTGACTCTCGACGACCCAAGCACCATCACCAACAATAGCAACGTTTGTCGGGAAATCGAGTTGATCACTGACGACTTGCTTTGTTCCGTTGTTACCAATGACATCGATCATGGTCAAGCGATTGGTGCCATACTCAGCGACGAAAATGGTATCCGAGTCGAGTAGAGCGATACCATCGTAACCCATGTTCGTGAGAGTGTCTGCAACGACGATCTGTTGGACAGCTCCGGCACTGCCGTCGTCCTCGATAGACACTCGGTAGAACCCATCAATGTCCGTTCGCGACACATAGATTGAGGCATTGCCATCCCAATCAATACCATTCAGTGTCCAATTCCCCTCTTGTGAGTCTACTGCCAACACGGGATCATCGCTCCAGATTTCCAAAGTGTTGCCACCCGCTGGCAAGCGAAAGATTCGATGGGTAAAGGAACAGGTGGTGTAGATGTTACCATCTCCATCCATGGTGAGATCATTGCCTATAGATCCATCGGGGTAGTCATAGACTTCTTTGAGGGCACCTGTTTCCAAGTCAAAGGATTTCAGTTGAGCGGGAATTGTCATGAACCCCTGGAAGTCCCAGAAGACAGCCCAAAGTCTATCAGTGTCTTCGTCGACGAGCAAACCGAGCACGGTGCGCCCTTCGGCTTCAGGTGGCACGAAGGAAACAGGGCTATTCTCGCCACTCGGAATCCTATCGATCTGCCCTGTCCACATACTGCCTACAAAGAGTGTTCCGTCTTCGCGAGCTGCGATGCCATCTGGAAAGTAGTTTTCCCCAGATAATTCAATGACCAACGACGACCCACTCTCACTCTGTAATTCTTGTTCATTGTCAACAGTAGTGCATGCAGCCACTGCTAGAAGTAAAAACAGTGCCAAAGCCAGAAATAAAAACAATGCCAAACTTTTCTTCATTTTCTCTCCTTCTTTCATAGTTGTTTTCGATATTCGTTCCCTTACTGCTGTTCACAAATCAAACAGCATCCTCGTATTGAAACATAAGTTCTTTTGTCTACAGTACAAAGAGGACTCCTTAGCAGTGAAGATTCCCCATTGTACGGTGATTAATTATTTTTCTAATTGTGTCTGTCAATAATAAATTTCCGTAATCTTGGCCAAGGATTACGGAATAAAGAATTATTGACTTCTAAGTTCCTTTAAGGTTTTGCCTCCAACACCAATGTTTTCTGTTGGATATTCCTGTACATAAACAAAAAAGTACTCGGCTGGATATTCTGTAATTTCAGCAGCCACTCTTGTAAGATTTTCCACCAGTTGTTTCTTTTTTCCTTCACTTGTTTGATCCAGTGCAATTGTAATTGTAGGCATAGTGACCTCCTTTTTAAAATTTCATATTTGTTATAAGTGTTTGTATTTCATTATCTCATTACCATAGGCTTCCGCCGTATCGACATGTCGGTAACCCGAATGGATGGCTTGGGGTATGTACCAGGGATTGCACGTCTTCATCTTGAATGAGGTAGGTGCCGAATCCAACCATCGGCATCTTAATGTTATTGGCTAGATTAATATATTTTTGCTGGGTTTGCATGGTTTCTCCTTGACTTGCTCCTGTAAAGTTTGATTTGACCATCACAGTATAAACCCATTAAGCGCATCCACCTCTATCGTATCACGCCAAATTTATATCCAATCACGCCAAAAAGATTTTGAAATGTTATGATCAAAGTCGATTTCCCTGCACTTGATGTTCCGTTGAGTAAGATAATCTGTCCTTTTGCCATAGCACCACTTTTCTTCGAGCCACCGAACGCCCAAAATAAGCCGCCCGCCCCGATACTTTGCCCTAAAACCAAGAAACTTACGCAACGGATGACACTACAAAAAGCGCGGCTCTTGGGGTCGGCTTGATTTTGATTGGTGCGACCCGTTCGCCCGAAACCATCCACGGACGAGGGATGGGCGGCAAGGTCGCGTGTAGTCTGATGACTGGCGACTGGTCATTGGCAACCGTAGGTTGCACAACGTCGGGAGCAAGGCAGAGAAGTCGCATTGAAAGCCCGACGGCGCACCACACGAGTCCGGTGTAAAGAACCCACCTAAGCCCGCACAAAGTGAAGGGCATACTGCGTATGCACCGGAACGGGATAACCGCTCGGCGCTCTCTGCTCCTCAGAGTAGGCCACTGGCCAGATGCGACCGAGACGGAAGGATGCCGTGTGAACAAGGTTCACGCAGAAGCCAACGCCGCGCGTAACGGCGCGGATATGCTGACGTGGGGCCGGAGTACGGGAAGGTAAAAGCACTGAAGGAGGTCGGATCTTATGGCGCATACGCAAACGTATAGCGAAGACTGGCACACACTCCCCTGGAAAGCAATCCAGCGGAATGTGTTCCGCCTGCAATGGCGCATTTACCAATCCGCCCGCCGGAACAACGTAGCCCATCGGGACGATGGGACGCAAATCCACAACTTACAACGGTTGTTGCTGCGCTCTTGGTCGGGTCGCTGTTTAGCAGTACGTAGAGTAACCCAAGACGTCGGATTGGGACAATCCGCGCCCGCTTCGAACCCAACTCCTACGGCTTCCGCTCCGGTCGTTCGGCCCACGATGTCATCGAAGCCATCTTCAATTTCATCCGCCTCAAACCTAAATTCGTCCTCGACGCCGACATCTCCAAGTGCTTCGACCGTATCGCGCACACGGCCCTGGAAGCCAAACTCTACACCCGCCAACCTATCGCCCGCCTCGTCCACGCCTGGCTGAAAGCCGGGATTTTGGACCACGGGGTAACGTCTTACCCGGAAGCCGGGACGCCGCAAGGTTCACCGCTCTCACCGCTCCTTGCTAACATCGTCCTCCATGGCTTCGAGAGCGCCATCCGGCGGGCCAGCCCCGCCAACTCGCCCGCCGCGCTTATCCGCTATGCCGATGATTTCGTCATCCTCCACCCCGACTTGGCTACCCTGCAACATTTACGTCAAGTGGCGGCAGCGTAGCTGGCAACCCTGGGCCTGGAACTCCACCCTGACAAAACCCGCATCAGCCACACCCTTACACCGTGCAATGGCAACCTCGGCTTCGACTTTCTCGGTTTTCACATCCGTCAATACCCGGTAGGGAAATATCACACCCGCACTTTCCGCAATGGGCCCGGCTTCAAGACGCTCATTAAACCTTCTGCCAGAGCTATCCAACGCCACCGCGACCGCTTGCGTGACCTGATTCGCCAACATCGAGGCGCGGCACAAGCCGCCCTCATCCGCGTTCTCAACCCGGTCATTCAGGGCTGGTGCAATTACTACCAGTTTGCGATTGCCAAAACTGAGTTTCACCGCCTGGACTACGTTCTTTTTCACCAACTGAAGCGCTGGGCCAGATATCGGCATCCCCATAGACGCGACCGCTGGTGCTACCACCGCTACTGGCGCAAGGAACGGGAACGCATCCGCTTCACCGACGGGACAAGTGTCCTTTCCTTCCATCAAACGACGACGGTTTCCCGCTTTGTTAAAGCACAAAACACCCGCAGCCCCTTTGACGGGGATTGGGTGTATTGGGTGACTCGCTTAGGCCGCGACCCGGCGCATCCGCGCTGCGTCACCCAGTTACTCAGAAGACAGCACGGCCAATGTGCGCATTGTGGATTACCTTTTACAACGGACGATGTGCTGGAAGTTCACCACGACGACAGCAACCACGCCAACAACGCTTTTGACAACTTACGTTTGCTTCACGGCCATTGTCACGACCGCGTTCACGGTAAGCAGTGTCTATGACAAAGATCCGTACTCTGAAGAGCCGGATAAGGTCCGATGTCTGCATCGGCTAAGTCTTACATCCGGTTTGGGAGTGACGGCGGGGTGGGCGACCGCCCCGCCGACCATAACTTGGGCGGCTTGTGCTTTGCACAGAGTTTTCGGTCACACCATTTCATCCTGCTAGTTTGTCTCAATATCTATGTCCAACACACTCCGAATTCTTGCTGCCAGCGCATCTAACTCGGACCGATCTTGGACATTACCATAACGTCGCCACCCAAAACCATCCCCCGTTCGTCGTGGAATCACATGCAAATGAGTGTGAGGAACCTCTTGATCCGCCGCCTCACCGTCAGCGAGCGACAACGATATGCCTTCGCAGTGTGGAAAACTCGCTTTGAGTGCTGAAGCAACGCGTTGGCCGATCAGGGCTAATTGCCCGATCTCTTGCGGGTTTAGATCGGTAAACGCGCACACATGGCGACGCGGTATCACAATCGTATGACCAGGATTGATTGGATTAACGTCGAGCAGCGCATAAACAAGAGTGTTTTCGAAAACGCGGCTTGAAGGCAGCTCTCCTCTGACTATTTGGCAGAACTTACAATCTTTCATCTCTCTTCTCCTGCCATCTAACGGCGGAGCTCACCTGCCCGCGCCGGGTTTGCAGAACCAACACACTGAACAAGCCTACGAACGAATGCAAAAGGCCGCGATACAACGGAGCGCCGAAGGCGCGGGTCAGGTGCAGCGCGCGTTAGTCTGCCACTGATAAGGCTGGCTTCATTCGCCAGATTTTAATGCAACTCACTATTAACAAAATGAAACCAGCCGGGGTCGTAACTAGATAAACGATCCTGTTGGTATGCCAGCGTATCCCAAGAGCAAATGCAAAGATGTAAAACAACGACGCCGTCAGCGGCAAAGCCAACAAGCCTAAATAATGCCAAACCTTTCTCACCCTACTTTCCTTCTTAAGTAACGTGACCCCACTTTCTACCTGCTTGTTGTGTCTCAACGTCGAGAGAAGACCCAACAACAGAATCGGCAAAATCATAGATACAAATCCCACAATCGGAATGGTGACGAAGATGAAGTAGCAAACCAACAACAGGCTGACAATAACTTCAACAGTACGGTTGGACCTGAAACTGTTAGGAATGGTATGGCCATAGACCCAATATGCTATCATCAACAATAGCGTAATCATAATCGAAAAACTCGCAAATGCCCGTGGGTGGACCATCCCCCCATCAGGCTCCACCCACCATGCAATACTCCAGAATCCATACACCGTCCCAATTGATACCGACCAAGCCAGGACTGAACCGATCCCTGCAACCAATCCCCTAGACACTCCATAAAATCCTACCCATACAGAGACCAAGGCATGCCAAGCCAAGCCTGTGAAGGAAAGTGATAGGGGGAGCGCATCATAAGCTGTTTGGACAATAACCCCTTCGATCAGCCAACCAAAACAAGCCCCAGCCAGAAAAAGGGCCCAAGCTGAGGCGACGTGAAATCGAGCCAGCATAGAGAGCAACACATACGCTAGGAGGGAATACAACAACCACGTGCTGACCCACTCTGACAAAGAGTCCTCGGGTCGGACACGTGCCCAAAAAAGAAACTCTGAGTAAAACATCAGGATATATCCAGTAGCAAGCGTACCAAGAAATTGTTTAATGAGGCGCATTTCCTTCCTTACCTATATCCATAAAGCCACAAACATCAGATTTGAAATCGTTACCGAGAACAAACTCGGCCAAGCAGAATTCCGCGCACTCATTGCATTGCCAACCACTTCGGCGACACAACAAGTACAGTTAGAGAAAACTGCTAACTACTTTGACAATGTCACATTAAAGGGGAATTGTGGCAAAATCCCCGTATGGACAAACAAAAACCGATCACAGACTTAGCACAGAGTTGGGGGATACCCCTGGATGCCAGCCAACAGATAGGACAGCGACTCAAAGACTTTTACGATAGATTTTAGTAAGCACATGCGGACCAAGACCAGAGACACCAGTGACTATGGCCTACAGTATATTAGCGGCTTGCTGCGTATGGAGAGTAAGAGAACCATGATGAATATCGGTCGCAAAACCAACACCGCTGGGCAGAATATCCAGCACTTTATGAGCTACTCGCCTTGGGAGGGGCGCACCCTGATCACGGCCGTGCAAGATGAAGTCAAACAGCATTCAGAATTTCAAGAGGAAGTCGTGTTGATTTTGGACGAAAGCGCCGATGCCAAGGCCGGAGATCACAGCGCTGGGGCTAGTCGCCAGCATAATGGTCGGCTGGGTAAGGTAGAGATGAGCCAGGTGGGGGTGTTTCTTTCGCTAGCCACCCCGCGAGCCCATATGTGGATTGACGGCGAACTCTACTTTCCCGAGCGTTGGTTCGAAGAGGGCTATGCCGCGCGTCGGGAAAAGGCCGAAATTCCTGAAGAGCGCACCTTCCAAACCAAGCCTGAATTAGGTTGGCAGATGATTCAACGCGTAGTCGCCCATCACATCCCCTTTGTGGCAGTGGTTATGGATGACTTGTACGGACGCAATGACGAGCTGCGTCAGCAACTTAACCAAGCCAACATTGAATATTATGGCGATATTCCCGCTAACACGATCGTCTACCTGGATGAACCCAAGGTAACCTACCCGCTGACCAAACGGGGGCAACCGGCAAAGCGCCCCGTCATTGTCGCGAAAGAACGCCATGAAGTCCGCCAGCTTCTTCAGCGGCCGGAGCTGCGGTTGTGGGAGACCGTCACGTTGCGCCCCAATGAAAGAGGTTTGCTGACGGCCCAGTTCGCCCGTTGCCGTGTTTGGACGGTCCACGGAGCCGTGTGCCGCCAGGAATGGTTGCTCATACGCCGGGATAAACACCACCTCACCTACGTCCTGAGTAATGCGCCCGAGGCGACTCCCTTGAAGACCATGGCTTCGCGCAAGACCCATCGCTATTTCATCGAAAGAGACCACCAGGATGCCAAGACTGCAGTCGGTTGGGACGAATTTCAGGCCGTCAAGTACCGGGCCTGGGAACATCAGTTGGCGCTTACCATTCTCGCTACCTGGTTCATTGCCGAAACTCGCCTCGACTGGATGCGGCGCTTCGAACGCGATCCGGCCTTGCGCGAAGACTACAAGACCGATGTCCTGCCGTTGCTATCTGTTGGTAATGTGCGTGAGCTTCTTCGCGCAGCTATGCCTCTCCCACAACTATCGACTGAAGAAGCTACTACTCTGGTTATTGAGCATCTGATCAACCGGACTCGTTCGCGTACCTCTCGACTCCATCGACAGCGAGAACCAGCCTGTGAAATGTGACATTGTCAAAGTAGTTAGCGCGTTCAGCCGCGACAGCGATGGGGAAAAATTCGCTCATTGAATCCTCCCTGGTCATTTGTATTCCTCCCGCTGATAGTAAAACCCCCTACTTGATCAGCAGGGGGTCAATGTCTTGTCCCCACCTCCAATCAGGTGACGGATTTTTCGAGCGGGAACTCGAAGATGCATAAATTCTCACGCACCTTGAATTACAGAGAGATAGAGTTCATTTGTCAATGCTTTGGGAAATGAAAAACCGCCTGATTAGGCGGTTTCTCTTTCAAGTTCGGGGGATCTGTGTATTTTGGGGGTGTACCTTTGTGGCCCGAGATCCTTCATCCGTTGAATATATTCGAGAATATCCTTGCGTTTGTAAAAACGCATGTTGCCGATTTTGATGGATTTGAGATTCCCCCTGTTTGTCGCCGACAGAATCGCATTTCTCGAATATCCCGTAATTTCAGCGGCTTCTTTACTGCAAATCCATCCTTTGGGGTCAAAGACCTCACCCATGGTAGACCTCCTGATATTTTGAGGATATAGATTTCTGCCTTCCTATCGTGCTTTGCCAGGATAAATATTTACGAAGCGTATCCATAGGGATGAAGCAAAAAGGCCCTCTTGTATAGCGAGGGCCTTTTTAGGGCTAATTTGCTTTTGATGTGGAATAAAGAAGATGAATATCTTTTTAGTTCGCTCTAAATGCCCCCAACGGGATTCGAACCCATGTACCAGGCTTGAAAGGCCTGTGTCCTAGACCGGACTAGACGATGGGGGCCAAGCGTCAGAATTGTAGCATAAAGCTCGTACCTGTCAAGGTAATGGCGGGGTGTCGCTATCCGACACAGTTTCGCTCCCACCATTCGAGTCAGGGACGATGCTGTCAACCCGTTCCAGGCTTTTGTGGAAGACGTATTGCGTTTTGACGTTCTGATAGCCCATGTGCTCGTAGAAATGATGCGCTTCGCCGCGAATGGCGTTGGATTTGACGCAAATGGCCTCACAGCCCCGCGCTTCGCCCCATTGTTCGGCGTAGGTGAGCAGGCGCCGCCCAATCCCCGATCCCCGATAGCTCTGGTTGATGACCAGGCCTTCCACCATCAGCACCGGCTCGTGGAGCAGGCTGCGCTGCACTGCAATGTGAATCCACCCCACGACGTTGCTGTCCGGTCTCGCCGCCACCCATACGGCGTGATTGGCCTGCTGAATCAGCTCGGCCAACCGGCAGCCAACCTCTTCGTCGGTTGCGGCATACCCCAGTTGCCCCGCCAGAATCGCCAGTTGCGGAACGTCGTCAAAAGTCGCCAAACGAATAATCATCTCTTCCATAAATTGTGCCTCTCTCCGAAAATCGCCGGATTAGCGAATAACGAATCAGCAAATCGTATTCACGAGCCCCTTTTCCCCTCTGCCCATGTCTACCGTTTACCGTCTACCTTATTTCATGTTTCAGATCCAAAGTCCAAAATCCTACTGAATCCCCAACACGTACCGCAGCGCCAGGTCGTCGGTCAGCGCTTCGACGGGGCCCGTCTACCCCCTACCGCTTCACTGAATCC
>JAFGSL010000146.1 GCA_016934645.1 Anaerolineae bacterium | reverse complement strand
TCCCGTGACGTAGGTTCCGGCAATCAAGGCCCCGAATTCTTTGGGGTCGATGCGGCTCAAGGTGACGGCTGCCATTTTTCTCACCTGCGAATCGGATGCATCGAGTTTGGAGTGTATGATCGGGATGACAGATTTTGCGCCTTGAACCAGCACATCTGTTGCCGTAGCTCTGATCTCTGGACTGACGTCGCCAAGCGCATCCGCCACCGTCTGGTAGGCGCTGCGTTGCTTGATTTGCCCCAAGATGAGCAGCGCCGCCCGACGCGCACGCTCAATAGGGTCTTTGAGCAAGGCGCGCGTTTTCTGTTCTAGTTCTGTGACGAAAGCAGGCGTGAACGTAGCGCCTTGTGATAGCGTTTCGAGCGCCAGCGCCGTTTCCAGCCGCACTTCGTCTGCCGGATCGGCAAGATACGCCAATAGACGCTGAGCGGCGCGTTCGTCCCCGATTTGCCCCAGCACGCGTATCCCACAGGCTCTACGATACGGATCTGTATCATGCAAGAGTTCATTGAGCGCATCGACGGCCGGCGCTAACGTGTCGAAATTTCCCGCTTTGGCGAGAATGGAAAGGGCTAATTCCCGAACGTCGAGGTCTTGATCCTGCGCCATACTCAATGTCTGCGAGAGGAACTGCTTGTCAGTACTCCCAGATAATCTTTGTAACCCCGTAAGCGCTGATGCGCGAACCTGTCCGTCAGGATCCAACAGTAAATCGGTGTACAGTTGGTGGATCTTATCGCCACGCACATCTGCCGCGACGATGACGTCCACGAGCGCGGACCGCGTGCGCGCGTTCTCGGCCTTCCTGACTGCCTGATCCAGAATTGGAGTGGCTTCGCGTCCGCCAATCTGGCTGATCAGTTGCGCCATAAAGATGGTGATCTCGTGACTGGCGCTGGCTTCCAGTTTGGTTTGCAGTTGCGCGAGCATTCGGGGATCGGTGACGATGAGTTTGGAAGCTTCTTGCGACAGGACGAAGGAGTAATCCTCTTGTTCCAGCATTTTCACCAGCGCGCGACTGTAGTGTTGGCGGGTGAACCACGCGCTGACCAAGTAAGCTACGGCTGTCGCCCCGACTAGGGCTGCGGTGAACCACGGGATGGCTGTTAGCGGCAGGAAGAGCAACAATCCTCCCAGGAGCGAGCCTAGCGGAATAATGAGGCCGCCGATAAAGGCGTGTGCGCGCCCCTTGACGCGCATCGGCACCGCGTTGAAGAGGAGACCGTCGATCGGGGTCTGGAAAATGCTCTGAAAGGCGGTGTAGTTGAAATAGGCGACGACCGCCGTCGCCCAGCCCGGCATCATAATTAACGCAGCGCACACCAGCAGATTGCCGATCGGGAAGATCATACTGGCGTTGCCCACACCCAGACGCGCGATGAGGCGGCTGACGACGAACAACAGCAGCGGCAGGGCGATGAAGTTGCCGATACTAACCAGGCGCGCCAGGAAGTCCGCTAATCGTTCGGTGGTGCCGTAGATGTTGAGCAGGATGCCGCTGGATTCATATTCGAGCAACGTCATCAACACCATCAACAACAGCGTGCCAGCCGCTATCCAGCGGAGATAGGGGGATTGGAGGGTGTAACGGAATCCTTCTTTCATACTGTCGATGAAGAGTGCGAATTGATTCTTCGAAACGGGTGTCTGGGATGGCAAGGTGTAATTAGCCGCATCCCTGTGGAATTCAAATTTTTTCTTGAAGGAATGGAGCATAAACCCGATTAAGCCCATGGATACCAGATACGTCAGCAGCCAGATCATCAAAATGGCACTGTGAGTAAGCCGGCTGATCAAGAGTGCCATCGTGACACCGCCGATGATAGCGCCAATTCGATCTCCGGCGGAGACGACGGGTAAGATGCGTTTTGCTGCCTGGGTATCGTAGAGGTTGCTCACGTATGTGACGAAGTGTGGATTATAGACCGTGATCCATACGAGCAAAAGAAGGTACAGAAGCGGGTAGGCGATTTTGTGCAGATCCATCCAGAGCAACCCCAACCCCAACAGAATGCTGAGGATGCCCAGCACGTAAATGATGATGAACAGCGTGGTGTTGGCGATACGATCGACGAAGACGGTGTAGACGATGCTGGCAACGATGGAGAGCAGCGCGCTGAGCGCGAAAATCCAAGGCAAGACGCTAAGTCCGAGTTGCTCCAACAACGCCGCATACGTAATGGTTGCACCCCAAATCACGCCTGTATTGGTTATCGTTAACAACAGAAACAAAATGATGACGCGGGGCCATTCTTCTGGCCGGATGTTAAACAGCTTATTTGCGAACTGCTTCATCGTTTACACCACCTTTGTCGGTTTGTCATATGCATATGGTATCTTCTCAGGCCAACCACAGCGTGACCGGTCTCATACATTGCGCCTTATGTCTTTACTGTCGTTGGGCATGGGTACAATGGGTTGAGGCCAGCTTACAGTACCCCATAGTTATCATAGCACAAATCTGCTACACAAAGATAAAGTTTATGTGGCGGTTCTGTGGCAGTTGTGTTAGGAAATCATAAATGCGCGAAAGTTACGCAGCGGTGTGAATCTCTGTTCACCCAAGTCTGTGCGGGATTTTGGTGAAATTCTAGAATGTCTCCGGGATGTGACTAAAATGCGAAACTTGACCGGATTCTGTCAGGATCAGTCCGACCCGTGCGGCATATGCCGCGCGAATCTCCTGATGCAGGAGGATGTTTTCTAGGTAGGTTCGGCGGAAGTAGCTGTCTGCGGGGATAAGCGCGTGCTTACGCGCCATCTCGTCGTAGGCCCGGCGGAGATATTTGTTGGCTTCTTCTTGCTGTTCATTGCCGCCGAGCGCCTGGCTGTAGCGAAAGAGGATTTCCTCGCTCACGCACTCGGTAATTTGCACAAAGCCGAACGTGTTATAAAGGTCCAGCGCCTTCTGGGCGGCGCGCAATGCGCTATCCAGATGGCCGTAGACTGCGCCGGGTTTGGTCGTAGCGGTATCCTTGGCGAGCAGCGCCAGTTTGAGGTGCGCGGCGGCGGCTTTGCACAGCGCCGCCATCTCATATTGCCGCGAGACCAGCGGACTTTGGAGGGCAATCTGTTGGACTTCTTCGGCCAGTTCCAGCGTCATGTGCAGGTGCGCTTCGTCGCCGAGGGCGTTGTAGAGGATGGTCCAGACCAGTTTCAGGCTGGCCAGCCCGCGATCCTGGACCGGTTCGCCGATGGCGCGGATGCGTTCGAGGCTGGCCAGCGCCTCGGTGTACTGGTACTGCTCGCTCTGGATTTGGGCGATGTGGAACAGCGGGTAAACTTCGTCGCGCGAGCCGATCAAGATGCGCCGGCACTCTTCCAGCAGCGCCAGACCGCCCTGGTAATCGCCCAGGTAGATGCCTTGAATTCGCCCACAAGCCTGCAGCGCCTTGCTCTCGTTGGGACGGTGGCCGATCTCGCGGCTGATGTTCAGCCGTTCCTGCTGGTATTCTGTCAACAGGCGGTAGTAGTCGCCGCTGCGCTCGAATTCCAACCCTAGCAGATTGAGCAGCGACATTTGCGTGATTTTGTCGTCGAGGCCCTGGCACATCGCGAGTGCAGCGGCGGCTTCCAGGTATTCCATGCTGAGTGCGGGTTCGTCACTAAAGGCGAAGACGCCGCCCATGCCGATGAGCAGCCGCGCCTCGTAATGTTCATCCTGCAACTGGCGAGCGAGTTCGAGGGCGCGCTCCGCCAACGGCTGCCACTCCGGATCGCTCAAGGCCAGTCGGTGGTTGACGATGGCGATGAGGCTTTCCATTTCACGTCGCCGGTCCCCTAACTGCTGCGCCAACGCGAGGGCTTGTTGCGCCATTGGGATGCCGGCATCGATTTCCTCCTTGCTTTGGTAGTCGGCCACACCTGGTTGTTGGAGCAGGGCGTCGATGGTGAACGTAGGATCGTCTGCTAACTGTTCTGCCAGCGGCAGCAGCGCCTTGGCGTCGGCCCACATGGCCTCGAATTGCCCCATCAGGTAGAAGACAGCGCGCCGCTCGTTGAGCACTTTGAAGCGTTGCGCGCGTATGGCGCGGCGTTGATCTTCGTCGTCTGTCTCGTTCTCCAGGGCGTCGAGGATTTCCAGGGCGCGGGTGTATTGCTTGCCGGCTTCGGCGTTGGCGTAGATGTGTTTGGCGTGCTCAGCGCCCTTGAGGACGTAATCCAGCTCCTTCTCCGGCAGGCCGGCGCGTTGAAAGTGATAGGCCAGTGCGCCGTAGAACTGAGGAGAGGGTTGGGCGGCGTCTGCTCTGTAATGGCTTTCGATGTACTCGGCAATGCGCAGGTGATAGTTGATGCGTTGGGTGCTGAGCAGGCGGTCGTAGGCGGCGTCGCGGATCAGCGACGACCGGAAGACGTATTCGATGCCCAGTTCAGGAGTGCGCCCGCGCTCGCGGATCAACTGCGCACGTTGCAACGCCGTGAGATGGGCTTTGACCCGCGCGGGATGGGCCGCCAGCACTTCGACGATTTTCGACCAGAACACGGTCCCGACTACGGAAGCAATTTGCAGGATGTGCTGCTCTTCCGGTATGAGCCGGTCGATGCTGGCCAGCAGCAGGTTTTGCAGGCTGTCGGGCAGGGTGAGGGCGGTGACGGCCTGCGTGGTGCGCCAGCGCCCGTCTTCCGGATTACGGGTCAAAATCCCCTCGAAAATCAGCGCGCGCACCAATTCCTGGATGTAATAGGGGTTGCCCTCGGCCTTGTTGATGATCAGGTCTTGCGTGGCTTCCGGGAGCACGTCCGGACCGATCAACTCGGCGATCATTTCCCGGCTTTGCTCGGCATTAAGGGGGGCAAGTGTAAGTGTTGTCAGGCGGTGCGGATACTCGGTCTCGATGTAATAACGGAACTCCCAAATCTGCGAGGCGCGATCTGGCCGGAAGACGAATAGCCACAGCAGATCGGTGTAATCACACAGCGGGAGGCAGTATTTGAGCAAGTCCAGCGAGGTGGCGTCCACCCAGTGCATGTCGCTGAAGGTGAGCACGACCGGGCCTTGGTGCGTGAGCGCCTCGACCCAACTACGCAGTGTGAGAAAGAACTGCTGCCGCAGGCTGTCGGCATCGAGACGCCTGATGTGCTCGGCATGGTTCGCTTCCAGAGGAAGAGAGAGCAGCGTCGCCAGGTCGGGGAAATACTCGTCGGCCTGATCGCCCCACAGGATCTCGGCTTGCTGGTGGAGACGGTCGCGCGTTTGCTCGTGCGGCTCGTCCGGGCGGATGCCGAGCCAACTACGCAGCATATCCTGCCACACGGCGTAGGGCTGCGACTGGGTGTAGGAGCGACAACGCCCGCGCAGCCAGATGACGCCGATCTCCGCATCGGTCGATGTCGCGCTTGCACCCTTGTCACGCGCTTCGGCCAGGAGCGCGTTTTGGCGGGCGAAGTACTGCCGCACCTCGTTGGTGAGCAGCGATTTGCCCATTCCCTGTTCCCCGGTGATGATGACGATGCCGCCGATGCCATCGCTCAGGTCTTCGATGCAGGCCTTGAGGCTTTCCACTTCTGCATCACGCCCGATGAGCGGGCTGGCCAATTCATAGGCCTCGGGCCTTTCGAGGCTCGCGTAAGGGACGAGGGGGCGGTAGACGGCGATGGGCGCGCTCACGCCCTTGACCTTGATCTCGCCGAGGGGTAGCCACTCAAATTGCGCGGCTGTGAGCCGATAGGTGTTCTCGCTGACCAGGACGGTGCTGGGTTCGGCGGCGGTCTCCATGCGCGCGGCGAGCGCGATGGCCTCGCCCATCGCGGTCTCCTCCCGGTACTGGCGGTCGTTGCCCACGCTGGTGACGATGACCTCGCCTGTGTTGACGCCTACCCGCAGCGCCAGACTGATCCCCTCACGTTTCTCCAGGTCGGCGGCGAAGGGTTGCAGCGCAGCCTGCATCGCCAGAGCCGCCAGTACCGCGCGTTCTGGATCGTCCTCGTGCGCCATGGTCGTCCCGAAGAAGGCCACCAGGCCGTCGCCGCGGAATTGGTCGACTTTGCCGCCAAAGCGGTAGACCTCCGTTTCCAGGATTTGGAGGACGCGGTTCATCATCTTGACCCAGGCTTCAGTGCCGACCTGT
>JAFGSL010000145.1 GCA_016934645.1 Anaerolineae bacterium | reverse complement strand
CGAGATCGCCGTCCACTTGCCTGTGCCCTTCTGCCCGGCAGTATCGAGAACCTGATCAACAACATAATTACCGTCCTTGTCCTTGAAGCCCAAAATATCGCGGGTGATCTCGACGAGGTATGAGTCCAGCTTGCCCTCATTCCATTCAGCGAAGACCTGGTGCATCTCACTATTGCTCATGCCCAGCGCTTCTTTCATCAGGTAATAGGCTTCGCAGATGAGCTGCATATCGCCGTACTCGATGCCGTTGTGCGTCATCTTGACGTAGTGGCCCGCGCCATCTTCGCCGACCCAGTCGCAACAGGGAGAACCCCCATCCACTTTGGCCGCGACCGCCTGGAAAATGAGCTTGACGTGCGGCCAGGCTTCCGGTGACCCGCCCGGCATAATCGAAGGGCCGTTACGTGCGCCTTCCTCGCCGCCGGAGACGCCCGTGCCGATGTAGAGCAAGCCTTTCGACTCGACGTAAGCCGTGCGGCGTATCGTGTCGTTATAATTGGAGTTGCCGCCGTCGATGATGATGTCGCCCGGATCCAGATGCGGGATGAGCTTTTCGATGAAGTCATCCACTGCTTGCCCGGCCTTGACCAGCAACATCACCCGGCGCGGTGATTCCAGCATCCCCACCAGCTCCTCGATGGAGTGCGCACCGTAAATTTCGCGTCCCGCCGCGCTGCCGTTGATGAAGTCATCCACCTTGGACACGGTGCGATTGAACACAGCCACTTTGAAGCCGTGATCGCTCATATTTAACACCAGATTTTGGCCCATCACGGCTAAGCCGATGAGGGCGATATCTGCTTTTTTCGACATATTGTTCCTCCTAAGATATTAGTTTTGAGAATTACGAATAGCGAATTACGAATGATATTGGAAATCCCGTTGGGTTCACAAACATCTCGTAATTCACTATTCGCTATTCAATTTGTCGAGCGTCGTTTCTTGTTAAGCTCAGTAACGAGTAATGCGATCACTTCGTCCAGTAGCGACCACCGATGCTCTAGCACTTCTGACTTCAGAAGCGCTTCAGCGCGATAATACCACCCTTTGCTCTCACGGGCAGAACCGAGCGCTATGCGCAGGAAATAATCGCGGTCTTTGCTAAACCCACGCCCTTGTCCTTCTTCGATATTTGCAGAAATGGAACCTAGACTACGAATCAACTGTTGGGCCACAGCTCTGCCCGATGGATGTTCATTGAGTTTCTCACAATCCACCCAACACAAATCGTAGAGAAACAACGCTTTGCGATACCCCACAAAACTCCACTGTGGCTCCCGGCGTATCGTCTCTGGCACGCCTCGCTCCCACTCCACATAACTCGCTATCACCACTCCATCCACCCCATGACTCGTGATTCGCTATTCGTAATTCGTAATTCGTTATTCGTAATTCGCTATTCGTAATTCGTTATTCGCTCGCTTTCCCCATCGCTGCCCAATCCGTATGGAACGTGCCCTCGCGGTCAATGCGGCGGTAGGTGTGCGCGCCGAAGTAATCGCGCTGGGATTGGAGCAGGTTGGCGGGCAGGCGGGCGCTGCGGTAGGCATCGAAGTAAGCCAGCGCAGAACTAAAGACCGGCACAGGGATACCGTTGGTGGTCGCATAACAGATCACCTTGCGCAGCGCGTCCTGGCGCGTCTCCACGGCCTCGCCCAGGTCAGGATCGAGCAAAAGGTTGGGCAGGTTGGCGTCGCGCGCGAAGGCTGCGGTGATTTTGTTGAGGAATTGCGCGCGGATAATGCAGCCGCCGCGCCAGATTTTGGCGATTTCGCCGTAGTTCAGGTCATACTCATATTCCAGACTGGCAGCGCGCAGCACACCAAAGCCCTGGGCGTACGAGCAAATCTTGGCCGCGTACACCGCCCGCTCCATTGTGCTCACAAAAGCATCGACATCACCGTCAAACTGCGGTGCTGGCCCGCTAAGGGATTTCGACGCGCGCACACGCTCTTCTTTGTACGACGAAAGCATCCGCGCCTCCACCGCCGCGCTGATCATCGGCGCCGCTGCCCCCAAATCGAGCGCGCTCTGCGACGTCCACTTGCCGGTGCCCTTGTGCTGCGCCTCGTCGAGGATCACATCCACCAACGGCTTGCCGGTCTCCTCGTCCAGCGTAGCAAAAATGTCACGGGTGATTTCGATGAGGTACGATTGCAGGTCACCCTCGTTCCAGCGCCCGAAGATGTCGTGCAGTTGTTGCACCGACAATCCCAGGCCGCGATGCAACACGTCGTAGGTTTCGGCAATGAGCTGCATGTCGCCGTATTCGATGCCGTTGTGGACCATCTTGACGAAATGCCCCGCGCCCTGCGGGCCAATGTAAGCCACGCACGGACTCAGCGTTCCGTCCGGCTCGGCGACTTTAGCGGAGATCGCCTCGAAGATCGGCTGGACAAGCGACCAGGCTTTCGGATCACCGCCGGGCATAATCGATGGTCCCCACAACGCGCCATACTCGCCGCCACTCACGCCCGTGCCGATGTAGCGGATGCCATCAGCCTCCAGCGCAGCAGCGCGGCGCTCCGTGTCACGGAAATGCGAGTTTCCCCCGTCGATCAACAGATCGCCGCGATCCAAGGCGGGCCGCAACCCGGCGATGACGGCATCCACCGGTTTGCCTGCTGGCACCATCATCAGGATTTTACGAGGGCGTTCCAGCAGGCCAAAGAAATCACCCAAAATCTGGTACCCAACAGCCTTGCCATCACCTGCCGTATTCAAAGCCATGACCTTGTCGCTGTCCAGGTCATAACCGGCCACCCGGAAGCCATTGCGCGCCATATTCAGCGCGAGCATCCGCCCCATCACGCCAAGTCCGACAATGCCGATGTCTGCTCTCGCCATAGTATCCCCTTTTGAATTACGAATTACGAATTACGAAGATGTGCGACGGTTCTTGTAAAGTTCAGTGATCAGAAGAGCGATTATTTCATCTCAGAATCTCGCAATCCATCCAACACAAGTCATAGAGAAACAATGCCTTGTGATACCGCACAAAACTCCACTGTGGCTCCCGTTGTATCGCCGCCGGCGCATGCTCCTCCCATTCTATGTAGTCCATCGCCTCACCCTACACCACACGTAATTCGCTATTCGTAATTCGCTAATTGAACGACTTCCCCATATCCCCCACCGTGCTTTCCCTGACTTCCTTCTGGAAAGACGAGGTGGCGATGAGTTCCTGGAGTTTGGCTTCGTAGGCGGCTCCATCGAGTGGGACCTCCACGGGCTGGCCGGTAAACGTCGAGTACAGCATCGCATTCGCCAGTTCCACGGAGTGGATGCCCTCCTCGGCAGGAGCGACGAGTGTCGCTCCAGTCAGAATCGCGTCGGCGAAGTTTTCCAGGATGTCCACGTGCTGCCCACCATGGTTGTCGAAGGTGAACGTCTCGACTTCGGAAGGAGGCCGCGCGAAGGATTGCTCGGACGCGCGCAGGAACTCTGTCGCCGGGACAAGGTTACGCGTAAAGATGATCTGATCCCCCTCGTAGACCAGCTTGCCGTTATCCGCCGCGATCTCCAGCCGGTTGGTGCCTGGCGCTTCGCCCGTGGAGGTGATGAACAGGCCAGTGCAACCGCCGGGATATTCCAGGAAAGCCGTGACCTCGTCCTCCACCTCGATCGTGTGACGCTTACCGATCGCGCAGAAACCGTGGACTTTTTCGGGCATTCCGGTGATCCACTGTAGCAGGTCGAGGTTGTGTGGGCACTGGTTGAGCAACACGCCACCGCCCTCGCCGCCCCAGGTCGCCCGCCAGCCGCCGGAGTCGTAGTAGGCCTGCGTGCGGAACCAGTTGGTGATGATCCAGTTGACGCGCTGTAAAGCCCCTAACTCGCCGGACTGCACCATCTCTCGAATCTTCTGGTAGAACGGGTCGGTGCGCTGGTTGAACATCGCCGCAAACACCATCTCCGGATTGCGTTCATGCGCGGCGATCAAGCGCTCGCAGTCGGCCTTGTGGACGGAAATGGGCTTTTCGACGAGGACGTGATGGCCCGTATCGAGCGCGGCGATGCCGATGGTGGTGTGGAAGTAATGTGGCGTGCCGATGATGATCGCGTCACAGACCTTGTCCGCCAGCAGCTTATCCGAGTCATAATAGGCTTTAACGCCGTAGTTAGCTGCCGCCGCATCCGCCTTTTCTGGCACAATATCGCAGACGGCGGTGAGTTGCACCTTGGGCTGATTCTCGATGTTGCGCAGGTGCAAATTACCAATGTTACCAATACCAATGACAGCAAGTCGTACTTTGTCCATTATTTTTCCTCCAAGTTAGTCTGATAGTCTCCGGTCAAAATACCCGATAGTTGCTAACGAATCAGCAAATCGGCGGTTCAGAAACGATGCCGATGTTCTTTGGCCCTTTGAAGTCGAAAACCATACGCTCGAAGCGCACGTGGTGCTGCCGGTAGTATGTCTCAATAGCCTCGATCAGTTCGTCGCGGCCCAGCTTTTCTTCGGACCAGAAATTGCAGCAGGGAATCAGCACCGCAGGCCGGACAAGCGCGGCCTCAGCCACAGCACGGGTCGCCTCATCCGGATGTAGCCCCACGATCAAGTCGTAGTAGCTGGCGATAGAAGGGTCAAGTTCCGTCTGTCGATTATCCACCCCTTTCAGTGTCCAGCCGCGCGGGTCAACGACCTCACAGTCGTAATTGTATTTTTTCTGCAGGATGCGACTGAGCATCCCTCGCCCCCCGGCGACGTCAGCGATATACTGGATGCTGCGTCCATAGTGTTCGTAAATGAACGCAGCGACGACCTCAAAGCGGTTGGCGTCACCGTGGAACCGGTGTTGTTTCCTACCCATAGCCTCGATTAATGTTCTTTCAGACGATACAGCATTTCCCCTGCACGCGGAACCAACAAAATACCTTCGTCCTCGCGATCCTTCCACGCATCCAGATCGATGCTGGCTGGATCAATATATCCCAGGTTAATTTTTTCGCAACGTTCTTTTGGCACACCGGTCGCCAGCGTGACCTTGATCCGCCGTGTCTCAACGCCGGTCGCGGCGTCGTACTCGCCCATCCCGCTGACGTGGGTAGAGTGCGCCAGCACACCCCACGGATGATCCTTGTACGCATCCCATTGCTTAAGGAAGTAGTCACGGCAGTGATAGCCGACTTCGTCCAGGATTTTGCCGTGCGTGTACGAAATCTCGTCGATGTGCGGTGCGTAAATGATGACTTCACCGCCGTCGGCAATCGCCGGCTCCATCTTGTACATCCCCTTCGCGGCCGTCCAGATGTCGTCGTAGAGTTCCGGCATCACAGAGAGCACGCGCTTGAACGGCTTCTCCACGCAGATGACGTGATGCTGCGCCGACAAATCCGCCGCCGCATCATAGGCATCCTCCGGTGTCCCAAAGTATAATCCGACTAGATCATGGTGGCCTTTTACCACCATGCTAAAACAAAGTTTCGGCACGTCAATAAAGGATGCCGCTTTGTTAATGACGGCCCGCACCGGCGTCGTTTTCGTGCCGATCACCTTCCAACTGGTGATGACCGCACCGAGCCAGTGCGAGAAGTTAATGACTTCCGGCCCGGCAACGCCGGGGAAGAAATACTTGTTCCCGCCGGAGAAGCCCACCACTTCGTGCGGGAACGTCGGCCCGCAGATGATGACCTGATCGTACTCCCACAGCTTCTTGTTGATCGTGACCGGCACTTCCATGCGCATCAAGCCGCCGGTGATCGCCTCGATCTCATCTGCCGAAATGACGCCAATCTGTTTAAAGGTCTCCGGCTTCCCCCACTCGTGGTTAAAAATGCGGACTTTGGCGTAGGTCGTTGCTTTTTCCTCCGCGGTGAGGCCAAAGAGCTTGAGCAGCGCCGTCTCATCCATCGGGATGTGCGTACCGAGCGCGATGAGGTAATCCAGTGCGGCAGCCTTCGTGCCGATAGCATCGTGGAAAACGCGGAACATCACATCCATCGGCCCGGAGCGCGTGGCATCCGGCGTGATGAACAACACACGCTTGCCGGTCATATCGTGCGCTGCGAAGGCCTGCGCCACAATCTCGCGGACTTCGCCTTCGGTGAGTGTGCGATCAGGATACCCCTTACCGATAAAAGGCATACACCACCTCCTCTAAAAATCTGCAAATCAAAAATCCGGTGCGACCTGGAATTCGGTCGCCCTAATCCGTTGACGAATTTACGTCATTGCCGGTGAGACCGGCTCATGGTGACTCCTTCAGCGTTAATTTAAAATTATAGGACTTACGCAAATTATGCCAAACGAAAAAGATCACAAATGCACTTTATCTCAGGTAGTAAGGGCGAAGCAGAACTTCAGGCGAAGCGAAGCCTCGCCCTTACTCCTATGATCAACAAGCCATTAAACCGAAATGGCTACCTACGGACAGTTTTCAAACGCGCCCAGGTCCGGCGCGGTACCGCAGTACGACAGGCCAACATCCATACCTACGTCAATCAGATCACTACCTGCAATGAGCCGGGTAAAATCGTTGTCTGGCAGGCTGCCATCTGATTGCCGCGCGGCCTTGGCCAACGTCTCATCCAGGCTGAGGAAATCGGTGATCGTCGCTGTGACGGAGAGCGTCCAACTATTGTAAGTTTGATCCGTGTCCGCCACGATATCTGTATCTGCCGTCAGCGGGCCGAAGCTGACGTTGTTGTGCAACACGTGATGGCTGCCGTCGTTGGGTGTTTCATTGAACGCGAAATTGTACAGATTTCCCCACCCAACCGAGTTGTAGACGGTGATGCCGCTCATGTTGTGGTTCTGGTCGAAGCCCTTACCGCTGCTGTAGGCGTTATCGAAGGCGATGCAGTTCCTGAGGATATGCGGTGCGTTGTCGTAGTTACCGCCCACCTTGAAACCGTTGCCGTTGCCGCCCCAGATAACCGGATCACCAAAGAGCGCCTTGTCGCCATTGTGCCACGTCCAGGAGTTGTCGATGGTCACCCGATAATCCGTGTCAAAGAGATCCCACCCATCATCCGCATTTTCCCAGGCCCGGCAGCCGGTAAAGCTGTTCCCTTTTCCGGCGTGCAGTTTGCAGGCAAAACCGTCGGCATTTCCTCCGTTCGTGGCGACATCAAAGTTGCGGTACGAGTCGCAGTTGATGATCTGGTTGTAGGACGCCATGCTCCCGTTCGGGTTGACGGACGTACTGCCCAGACCAATCTGCAAGCCGGTATCCTGATTGTGGTGCATGACACAGTTCTCGATGATGTTGTGGCTGCCCTCAATCTTGATCGCGTT
>JAFGSL010000144.1 GCA_016934645.1 Anaerolineae bacterium | reverse complement strand
CGCCAAACGCCAGATCGTCGTCGAACGCAAGACCGAGCGCTGGACGGAAGTCGTCGAAGCGCCGCTGCCCGCGCTGGTGACGTGCGAAAAAGAGATCGCCGAGGTGCCCTTTGCGCCGCTGCCCGATCTCATCCGTTCGCTGCGTTACGAGCCGGAGGTGCTGACGATGGAGAGCGCGGGCTTCTTCGACGCGGAATACGTCGGCGTACGCGGCTCACCCACCGTGGTCTTCAAGATGGGGACGCCGCCGTTGCCTGAAGCCGGTGAGAAGTTCAACAGCCGCGAGATCGGTGTTGACGCTGCTGTCGCGACGGCGTTTGCCAAGGCCGACGCTGCCGGCATCCTCACGTCCGTTTTAGGAGGCGTCAAATGAGCGCGCGCCGATTCTGGGTTTTCATCGAGCAAGAAGAGGGCCAGGCCCATCCGGTTTCCTGGGAACTGTTGGGTGTCGCCAGCCGGCTCGCCTCTGAGGTCAAAGAAGAGGCCGACGCTGCCGGGGACGATGTCCACGTTGAATGTATCCTTTTGGGAAACCAGGTTGAGGCCATTGCGCAAGAAGCCATCAAGCACGGCGCCGAGCGTGTCTATCTGGTTGACGAGCCGGAACTGGAAAACTATCGTAACTGCCCGTACTACAAATGTATCGTGGGCGTGGTTCGCAAGTATGAGCCGGAAGTCCTGCTCATCGGTGCGACGACGTTGGGCCGCGACCTGGCCGGTGCGGTAGCCACCTCGCTGCGCACTGGGTTGACCGCCGACTGTACCGGCCTGGAAATGGGCGAAGTGAAGGGTTCGAAGCAGCGACTCTTGCTGGCGACCCGTCCCGCGTTTGGCGGCAACATTATGGCGACCATCCTTTGCCGCAAAGATCGCCCGCAGATGTCGAGCGTGCGCCCGCGCGTGTTCCCTATGCCGCCGTACAACCCGGAGGCCGTCGGGGAAATCGTTCGTGAGGAAATCCCGCTGGACGAGAAAGATACCGAAGCCTGCATCCTGGAGTTCATCCACGAGCAGGCTGAGAGCGTCGATATCGAGTACGCGGACGTCATCGTCTCCGGCGGGCGCGGCCTGGGTACGCCCGAAGGCTTCAAGTTGATCGAGGAATTGGCGCACGTGTTGGGCGGCGTCGTCGGTGCATCCCGGCCTTGCGTGGACGCGGGATGGATCAGTTACGCACATCAGGTGGGACAATCCGGCCGGACGGTGCGGCCCAAGCTCTACATCGCCGCCGGTATTTCCGGCGCCTTGCAGCACAAAGTCGGGATGCAGAACTCCGATTTCATCATCGCCATCAACTCCGACCCCAATGCCCCCATCTTCGAGGTGGCCGACGTCGGCATCGTGGGCGATCTCTTCGAGGTGATCCCGGCGATGATCAAAAACATCAAGGCGCGCAAGGAGGCTCTGGCATGAACACCAATGATGAGAAAATTCGCTTCGATGCCATTGTCGTTGGCGCGGGGTTAGCCGGTTCCGCTGCGGCGATGATGATAGCCCGCGCGGGGCTAAGCGTTGCGTTGATTGAGCGCGGGCAGAAGGCGGGCGGCAAGAACTACTTCGGTGGCGCGATCTACACGCACGCCATCGGCGAAGTCCTGCCCGACTTTATGGATCGCAAGCCGCCCTTCGAGCGCCCCGTCACAGAGGCGGGCTTCTGGATGCTTTCGAAGGATGGCGGCCTCACCAAGATGACGGTGCAGGGTGGCAAACTGAGCGCTGAACCCGCTGACGCGTACATGGCGTCGCGCGCGGTCTTCGACGTGTGGTGGGCCGACCAGGCACAGAAAGAAGGGGCGCTGCTGATTCCCAAAACGTCTGCTGTGGATTTCATCCGCGACAGCGCCGGGCAGGTGGTCGGCGTCACCACCGATCGCGCGCAGGGCGATGTCTACGCGCCGGTCGTCATCGTCTGCGAGGGCGTCAACAATCTGCTGACGCGGAAGTTGGGCCTGATCGATCACGATCTGGAGCCGACGCACATGGCTCTGGCTTTCAAGCAGGTCATCGCGCTACCGATGGACACCATCAACGCGCGCTTTGGTCTGCCCGATGAGAAGCACGGCGTGGCGGCTTCGGTGCTGGGTGACGTTTCACTCGGCCTGCCGGGCATGGGCTTCGTCTACACCAACAACACGAGCGTCTCTGTGGGTTTGGGGATGATGCTGGATGCGGTTGTCGAATATCGCTTGAAGCCCTACGAAGTCTTGCAGCGGTATCTGCGCCACCCGGCGATTGCGCCGTTGATCAAGGGCGGGCAGTTGATGGAGTACGGCGCGCACCTGATCCCCGAAGGCGGCTACCGCGATATGCCCAGGCTGTACACTGGTGGGGCGATGGTCGCGGGTGACGCCGCATCGATGGTCAACGCCTTGCACTGGGAGGGTACCAACATGGCGATCGTCGCCGGGAAACTGGCCGCCGAGACCGCAATCGAGGCGCACAAGAGCGGTGATTTCTCTGCGCAGGCATTGTCGCAGTACGAGGCGCGGCTGAAGGATCGCTTCATCCTCAAGGATATGAAGCAGTATCGCAACTTCGCCCGTTTCCTGGAAACGCACCCGGAGTTTATGGACGCATATCCGGGCTTCATCAACGACGCGTTGGGGCAGTTCTTCAGCGCTTATGGGATGCCGAAGAAGAACCTGTTCAAGAATATCCTGGGGAGCCTGACCAGTCGCCGGCAGTTGTTCAAGGCCGTGGGTGATATGCTCTCTATGGGAAGGGCGGTGATGGGATGGTAATGAAAAAAGGGGACGCATTCAGTGCGAAAGAACTGCCGCAGGATTTGAAGGAAAGCCTGCCCGATGTCTACGTGGACGACTTACTGGTGTCGCTCAAGTACTTCATTGACGAGGAGCAGAGCCATCTCAAAATCAAGGATCAGGCGGTATGCGGGCGCTGCCAATACAAGCCCTGCATCGATTTCTGCCCGGTGGGCGTCTACACGCTGGCCCACGATGGCAAGATTCAGGTGGCGTATCAGGCGTGCGTCGAGTGCGGAAGTTGCCGGGTGGGATGTCCGTACGAGAATATCGAATGGACGTTGCCGCGCGGCGGTTTCGGTGTCGCGTACAAGTTTGGCTAGCGAGGTGGGACGCACTTCAAGCGGATGCTCCATCCGCCAAGTGCGTCCCACCTGAAATGCAAAAGACCGCGCAGTCACACGACTGTGCGGTCTTGCTTTGTGGTGTTTAGGCGTTGGCCTGTTTCCAGAGCGCGACGGCATCGTCGCTGTCCACATCCTCCGTCGCCGTGAAGAGATCGGTGGGTTTGGGCGACTCGCTGACGATGGGATTTTCCAATGCCTTGAGTGCGGTTTGCATCGGCAAGCCTGCCGCGAGCATCTTCTTTAGGAGTAGGGGCGGCTGCTTCTCGATGTCCAGGTTCAGAATCTTCCCGAAGAAGTTGTTGATCTCGAACAGGCCCTCAAACGGCCCGGCGGAGAGGTGGACGCCATTGTTGGCGATGCTGACCGTTCCCAGTCCATACGCCTCGGCGTGGGCGTAGAGCGTGCCCCGGATGGAGAGGGGGACGGCCTTCTCCGGGAACGTTGCCCCAACCATCTCGTTGCGCAGCGTGGCCCAGGGGGTGTCTGCGTGGATCAGCACCAGCACGATGCGGTGGGTGGGATCGGTGAAGTGCAGCAGTTGCGCGGGGTGGAAACCGTTGACCAGGATAAAGTCCTCGCCGTCCTTTTGGTATCGTTGGACGTAGAAGCCGCTTCTGATCTTGACCGACTTTTTCGTGAACCAAAGCGTATCCAGATCGAAGCAGTCCGCGTCGGGATGT
>JAFGSL010000143.1 GCA_016934645.1 Anaerolineae bacterium | reverse complement strand
GATCATCAAGACCATTCGCGAATCGCCGGATGTGGAGGTCGCCCGTGACCGGTTGATGGCAAATTTCGGGCTGACCGAGATTCAGGCGCAAGCGATCCTCGACATGCAATTGCGCCGCCTCACCGGGTTGGAACGTCAGAAGCTTGAGGAAGAATACGCCGAGCTGCTCAAGACGATTTCCTACCTCGAAGGGCTGCTGGCCTCGCCGCTCCAACAGCGCCAGGTCATCCGCCAGGATTTGATCGAGCTGCGGGAGCACTACGCCGACCTGCGGCGTACGGCCATCCGTCCCAACGCGGACGCCTCCCTCGACGAAGAAGATCTGGTCGAGGAGGAGGATGTCCTGATCGCCATCACCCAGCGCGGCTACATCAAGCGCATGCCCTGGACGACCTTCCGTGCCCAGGGGCGCGGCGGGCGCGGCGTCATCGGTATGGCGACTGGCGACGAGGATGAGATCACCACGCTGCTTTCGGCCTACAGCCATGACACCCTGCTCTTCTTCACCGACAAGGGAAAGGTCTACCAGGAGAAAGTCTACCAGATTCCCGATGCCGGACGCACGGCCAAAGGCTCGCTGATTGCGGGTATCCTGGCGGTGGGGGTCGAGGAGCACGTCACTGCCGTTGTGCCCGTGTCGAGTTTTGAGGAAACAGAGGACGGTGGCGCGCACTACCTGTCGATGATCACGCGAAAAGGCCGCATCAAGCGCATTGCTCTCTCAGAGTTTAGTGCGGTACGCCCTAGCGGTCTTATCGCTATTTCACTTTACGATGGCGACGAGCTGGGTTGGGTACGTCTCACACAGGGCAACGATGATCTCATCTTGGTCACGGAGCAAGGTCAAGGTCTACGCTTCCACGAGCAGGACGCGCGTCCGATGGGACGCTCAGCGGCTGGTGTTATCGCCATCCGTATGAACAAAGACGACCGGCTGACTGTTGCCGAGGTTGTGGAACCGCAAGGCGCACTCTTCTTGGTTTCGCTGAAAGGGTATGGGCGCTGCACCGTACTGGACGAATTCCGCACGCAGGGACGCGGTGGCAAGGGCGTGATCGCCTATCGCATCAACGATATGACCGGTCCCATCGTGGATGGGCGCGCGGTGCAGGACGATGATGAGATCACGTTGATGTCAGAAGGTGGCATCGTACTGCGCACTCGCGTAGACAAAATTCCCAAGATGGGACGCTACACACGTGGTGTTCAGATGATGGACTTAAAGGACGGCGATCGAGTCGCCTCCCTTGCACGGCTGCCTAGCGGCGGCGCGAATAATGGCAATGGCGACACAAGTAATGGCAACGGTGAAGAAAATCCTGCAATGAATAAAGACGAAGGGATTGGGGAATAGGAATTTGGGATTGTCTAATCCCGCTTTTTAGAGAGGAACTCATATGCGCAACACAATCCGGCCTCGTTCCAGTCAATTGACAGCGCTACTGCCGACGGCAGACGCGACGCTGCTGGCCGAGACGATGGTGGCATTCGCCAACGCTGATGGCGGCACACTCTATGTCGGCGTCGCTGGAGACAGCGGCGTCGCTGGAGACAGCGGCGATCCCGGCGACAGTAAACTGGCTGCTGGCACCCCCACTGGCGAAATCTACCCCGAAGAGTTCGACGAAATCATCCAACAGGCCCAGCGACTCTGCCGCCCACCGGTCCCCGTGCATTGGGAACAAATCGAAACCGGCGGAGCATTCGTCTTTGTAGGACGCGTTCAGCGTAGCATGGAACTGCACACTTTGAAAGATGGGCGGGTGATAGTGCGCGCAGGAGCAGAAAATCGCGCCCTCTCCGGCGCGCAGTTGCAGCAAATCATTACCAGCCGCTCCACGGGAGAATACGAAGCCGAACCGGTTGCCGGCGCGACGCGCGACGATTTCGACGATGACACGCTGCGCGAATTTGTCGAGATGTGGGAAAAGCGCCAAGGACGCCCGTTGAGCCGCCCGCTCGATGACGTACTCGAGGAAATGGGATGGCTGCTCCCTGGAGGCCAACCGACCATAGCAGGTATTCTCCTCTTCGGCAAGAACCCACAGGCATTCATCCCTCGCAGCGGACTGACGTTCGTGCGCTTCGACGGCACGCAAGCCCACAGAGAACAAGGCGATCCAGGCTATGGGCGGCGTGTGGAGTTCAAGGGAGCACTGGCGCACATCATCCAGCGCGCGTGGGACATCCTCCAGGATGAGATCCGCGTGGGCGCAGTGGTGCGCGGTCTGGAGCGCAAAGAGCAATGGCAATATCCACCGACCGCCATCCGCGAGGCACTGGTGAATGCCGTGGCGCACCGCGACTATCGCTTGCGCGGTCGTGCTATCGAAGTGCGGATGTTCAGCGATCGGCTAGAGATCTCCAGCCCCGGCGGGCTTCCCGGTTTCATCACCATCGACAATATTGTGGATGAGCACTTCTCGCGCAACCCGCGCATCGTCAACGGCTTGTTCCATTGGGGCTACATCGAAGAACTGGGGCTTGGTGTGGACCTGATGATCCAGGATATGGTGAACGCCGGGCATCCGCCGCCCCAGTTCCGCGCGCTAGATTATGCGTTCACCGTTATCTTCGAGAACGTCCACAAGCGCCAACCCGTTGTGCCCGTTAACGTCGATCTGACGATGAACGAGCGCCAGGCGAAGGCGCTGGCTTACCTCCAGCAGAACGAGCGCATCACCAACCGTGACTACCAAACCCTCTGCCCCGACGTGACCGCCGAGACACTACGCCTGGATCTGGTGGATTTGGTCGAACGCGGTGTCGTCCTCAAGATTGGCGAGAAGCGGGGGACGTATTATATTTTGAAGTAGGGAGTAGGGAGTATGGAGTATGGAGTATGGAGTACGAAGTACGAAGTAGGGAGCGAGATTGACCAAATCCCGACTCCCTACCCCCACCCTTACTCCATACTCCTTACTGCTTACTCCCTTTCTTAAATTCCTCCACCACTCGACCCCAGCTCATGCTTGCGCTGGAGAGCAACGTGTCGGCGCGGAAAAAGCGCGCGGCGATGAGCACGAAGAGGTACGTCGTCGCCGCCAGAGCGCTCAGGCCGACCAACGGCTGCCAGAACGGCACGCCGCCCGCTGCCAGACGCGGCAGCATCGACGTGGGCGCGGTCAGCGGGAAGAGGCTGACGATGGTCGCCAGCGCGCCGTTCGGCGCTTGGATGAAAACTGAGTTGAGCCACATGGGCAGCATCAACGGCAACATGGCGATGAAGGTAAACTGCCCCGTCTCGCGGGTGTTTGGCGCGAGCGCGCCGATTGCGCCCAGAAGCGAAGCGTAAAGGATGTAGCCAAGCACAAAGTAGAGCAACCCCCACACCACAAACCCCTGCGGCAATGTGATACTGCCGATCACAATGCCCAACGACGCCAGAGCCGATCCGCCCCGATTCAGCGTCAGATAGCTGCCGCCCAACCAGATCACCATCTGCAGCAGCGCCACCGCTCCCAGACCGAGCACCTTCCCCAGCATCAGATCGCGCGGGCGCAAGCTGACCAACAACACTTCCACGGTCTGGTTCTCCTTCTCCCGTGAGACACTCCGCAGCATAAACCCGCTGCTCATCGTCAGTACAAAGAAGAAGATGAAGAGCACACCGTAGCCCACGATGAAGCGGGTTCCGTAGTCCTGATCGACATTGGAGTCCGTCGCTTCCAGGGCAGTCGTTTGCAGATTGGTGATGGGATAGGCGATCCGTGTGGCCAACGCTTCATCCCCAACCAGGTTGTAGCTCACGATATAACGGAATACATCGGTCGTCCCCATATTGCCCAGCGGGGCGAACTCTTTCTCGACGGCGACCAGATCGCCGGTCGCGAGGTAGTCTGACGGAATCACGTAATATTCCCGCAGTCGGCCATCGACCAGCGCCGCATGAGCCGCTTCTTCATCCGGGAACGACTGCACAAACGTCGTTGGGATGCCGGGCGGCAGCGCCGCGATCAGCCCGGCGTGATCGACGTAGCCGATAGCCAGAGCAGCATTTCCATCCTCGCCGGACAGCACGTCCTCCTCGTCCTCGAAGGCACTGCGACTGAGGACTTGCGCGCCAAAGGTAAAGACCATGATGACGGCAGGCAAGAGAAACGTGGTCAGCCAGAACGAAGGCTTGCCCAGTGTATTGCGAATTTCATGTTTGATGACGATCATAACATTGCGCATTGTGTCACCTCTCTCACAATCGCTCCGCGCGCAACCCGTTACCACGGCGCAGCGACGCGACGATCGTTTTGACGTTCAATGCCTGCCCATACCGCAGCATCCCCAGGCGGAAGATGCGCGCCGCGAGCCACACGCTCACCACGGCGGACGTGACCAGCAGCGCCCAACTCAGCCCCAGTTGCCACAGCGGCACGATCGTCATCGCCCAGCGCATGGTGATGGTGACGAAGGCCGTCGTCGGGAACAACGTCAGAACGACGAGGAGCGGGCTATCGGGTTTCGCCATAATCAACGCGACGAAGAAGAAGGGCAGCGTGAAGAAGAGGTTGAGGATGCCGGTGATCTGCTGGCCCTGGCGCAGATCGGTGACCATGCCGCCCACGGCGGTCATCAGCCCGGCGATCAGCGCGTAGGCCGGCACAAAGTAGAGCACGGCGACGCCGAGGAACGACCACGGAATACGCAGCCCCTGCACCTCCGGCACGAACGGCGAAGCCACGAGCAAGGCCAGCACGCCGGTTAGAACCCAGATAGCCAACTGTGTGAAACCTACGCTCATCAATCCCAGCGCCTTGCCGCCGATCAGTTCTTCGGGACGAATAGACGTGGCGAGGACCTCAATCGTGCGATTCTCCTTCTCGTCGGTCACAGCCTGAAGCATGTAGCTGCCCGCGTTCATCACCGCGAAGACGAAGAAGAACGCCACCACAAACGGCAGGATGAACCCGACTATATTCGCGCTATCGAGTTCCCGGCTCCCATCGATAGAGCGGAACATCACATTGGAACCTTCCAGCATCCGCCGCCGGACATCGGCAGGCTGATCGGCTAACAGATTGGCCTGCAGGAAATTCGTGAAATCTTCCTGGACTGTCTCACCGGGGCGCTTGTTGAGGAAGAAAAGATGGACACTCCCGGATCGCACGTAATCGGCGGGCACGACGTAGTACGCCTGGACGGTGCGCGCTTCCAGAGCGGTCTGCGCGGCGGCTTCATCGGCGAAGGCGCGGATAGCGACCGGCGGTTCCCCCTTGTCAGGCACGGGCAGCGTTACCGCGTCACTCAGGATGCCGGCGTGATCCACATAGCCCAGCGGCAGGTTACCGCGCTGGCCCAACGCCACCAGGATGCTCACCGCCATCACCACGATAATTAACACCGGAATACCCAGTGTGCCGATCAAAAACGACTTCTGCTTGACGATTTTCAGGTATTCGTGTTTTGCGACCAACCACAAGTTACGCATGCGCCGCCTCCTCGCGTCCGGCGTGCTGCACCACGGTGACGAAGATGTCTTCGAGCGAAGGTTCGGCGATCTCAAAACGCTCCAGTTTGACATTGTCCTGGCGCATAATCGCCCGCAGCACGTCCTGCGAATCCACGCCGACCCCCAATGTCAGGTTCCACGTCCCGTTGTGACGGCGCGCTTCCAAAACGCCGGGCAGATTGGTGAAATCGCCCTGGCCCTCGATGGTCAGCGCGTTACCGGAAAAGTCGCGCTTGATCTGGTCTACCTCGCCGTAGAGGACGTTGCGCCCGTGATCGATGAGCACAATGCGATTGCACAGTGCCTCGACCTGGTGCATCTGGTGGGCCGACATGATGATCGTTTTGCCTTGCTGGCGCAATTCCTCGATGATGTCCTTCACCAGACGCGTGTTCACCGGATCCAATCCAGCAAACGGCTCATCGACCACCAGCAGTTCTGGGTCGTGGAGCAGTGTGGCGATGATCTGTGCCTTCTGCTGCATCCCCTTGCTGAGGTTCTGCACCTTCTGCTGACGATAATCCTGCAAATCAAAGCGCGTAAGCCAGGGATCGAGACGCGTGCGCGCCGTGGCCTCGTCGATGCCCTTGAGCGTCGCCAGGAAAATAAGCGTCGGTTCCAGCTTCAGGTCTTTGTACAGGCCACGCTCTTCCGGCATGTAGCCGATGCGATTCTTCTTATCTTCGGTCAATTTGCCGTCGAAGATCGTGATCTCGCCGCCGTCGGGCCGGAAAATATCCAGCATCATGCGGATCGTCGTCGTTTTGCCCGCGCCGTTCGGTCCCAACAGGCCGAACACCTCGCCCGGATAGACCTCGAAGGAGACGTCCTGCACCGCCTTGACGTCGCCAAAAGATTTGCTGACGTGAGAAACTTGAACTGTAGTCATGCCCCCCCCTACTGAATTACGAACTAGCTACCCGACACTTTTTCAGAAATAGGGAAGCCAGCGGAAAACGAAGGCTTCTTGGTTGGTTAAATGACGGTCTATCATATC
>JAFGSL010000015.1 GCA_016934645.1 Anaerolineae bacterium | reverse complement strand
TCATCATACACCCCCTTGTATTGCAGTTGGTGTTGAGCTTACCATATTTCGCGTTTTTTTCATCTAATCGGTATAATGTCTAATGACATCCGCCAACGTGTGGGACAATGGCGGCGGGGCGGCTATGTGGGCGTGACGCCTGTCACCGCGCGGTTGCTGGCCTACTGGACCAATCCCGACCGCGAGAACAAGCTTTTCTTCTGCCAGATTGAAGCCCTTGAAACCATCATCTATCTCACCGAAGTTGCTCACCGTTACGATGGCCCCTGGTTGGAAAATCAACTGCGCGAAGCGAACAACACTTCCAATCCCGGCCTGCCGCGCGTTGCGATGAAAATGGCGACCGGCGCCGGCAAAACCGTGGTGATGGCGATGCTGATCGCCTGGCACACGCTCAACAAGGCTGCCGCTCCCCAGGACGCCCGCTTCACCAACGCTTTCCTTGTGGTGACGCCTGGCATCACCATCCGCGACCGGCTGCGCGTTCTCCTACCCAACGACCCGCAGAACTATTACCGGCTGCGCGATCTGCTCCCCCCGCACGAAATGGAAACCCTCGGTCAGGCCAAAATCGTCATCACCAACTTCCACGCCTTCCAGTTGCGCGAAAAGATTGCTGCCGGCAGGCTGACCAAAAAGCTGCTGACTGAGGGAGAAACAGATCGCGCCGGCGTCTTCACCGAAACGCCCGATCAGATGGTGCGCCGGGTCTGCCGCGAGTTGGGGACCAAGAAGAATATCATCGTCATCAACGATGAAGCCCATCACTGCTATCGCCGCAGGCCCGATGGTGAAAATGAGCGCTTGAAAGGCGATGAACGCATCGAAGCGAAGCAACGCGAGGAAGAAGCCCGCGTCTGGATTTCCGGGCTCGAAGCCATCAAGGCTAAAACCGGCATCAAGGTCATCTACGACCTCTCTGCCACGCCCTTTTTCCTGCGCGGCTCCGGTTACAGCGAAGGGACGCTCTTTCCCTGGGTCGTTTCGGATTTCTCGCTGATTGACGCCATCGAGGCCGGCATCGTCAAGGTGCCCCGCGTTCCGGTGAGCGACGACTCGATGACCGGCGAGCAGCCCACTTACCGCGATCTCTGGCTGCGTATCCGCGAAGCTTTGCCCCGCAAAGGCCGCAAAACCGAAGAATTGAGCGGCGAGCCGAAGCTGCCGGTGGAATTGCAGGGTGCGCTGCACAGCCTGTACAGCAACTACGAGAAGTATTACGCGCTCTGGGAACAGAACACCGAAGCCCGCGCGCGCGGCATCACCCCGCCCGTTTTCATCGTGGTGTGCAACAACACCAACGTCTCCAAACTGGTCTTTGATTACGTTGCCGGATGGGAACGCCCGATCGGCGACCAGGTGATCGTCCAGGCCGGCCAACTGCCGCTTTTCCGCAACGATGACGGAGAAGGACACTGGCTACACCGCCCCAACACCATCCTGGTGGACAGCCGGCAGTTGGAATCCGGCCAGGGGATGAGCAATGACTTCAAACGGATCGCCGCCCGCGAGATCGAGGAGTTCAAGGCTGAATACCGCCAGCGTTTCCCCGGTCGCGACACCGAAGCGCTCACCGACGAAGACTTGCTGCGCGAGGTGATGAACACCGTGGGTAAGGCCGGCAAACTCGGCGAACACATTCATTGTGTGGTGAGCGTCTCGATGCTCACCGAAGGGTGGGACGCGCAGACCGTCACGCACATTTTAGGAGTGCGCGCCTTTGGAACACAGTTGTTATGCGAGCAAGTGGTGGGGCGTGCGTTGCGCCGTATGAGCTATGCCGTCAACGCTGAAGGACGCTTTGACACGGAATACGCCGAGGTGTACGGTGTGCCCTTCTCCTTCATCCCCACTTCCGGCAGCGATACTACCATCCGCCCCGGCCCGCAGCCCACCCGCGTGCGGGCGCTGGAGGACCGCGCTGCCTGCGAGATCACTTTCCCGCGCCTGCTCGGCTATCGCTACGAGCTTCCCGGCGAGCAACTGACGGCCACCTTCAGCGCCGATTCACATCTGGCGCTTTCCACCGCCGATCTGCCCACGCGCACCGAGAATGCGCCCATCGTGGGCGAATCCAGCATCCACACCCTCGACGATCTCCGGCGCCGCCGTCCCAACGAGGTCGCCTTCCTGCTGGCAAAGCTGGTGTTGGAGAAATACTTCCGCGATGACGACGGCAACGACAAGCCCTGGCTTTTCCCACAACTCTTGGGGATTGCCAGACGCTGGATGGCGGAATGCGTCACGTACAAAGACCACACCTTTCCCCAACTGCTCCTCTTCGTCGAGTTTGCCCACGCCGCCGCCGATCGCATCTATCGCGCGATTGCTGCCGGCGCCGCCGGCCCGACCACGCTCCAGCCCATCCTGCGCCCTTACGACACCCTCGGCTCCACGCGCAACGTGGACTTTGATACCACCCGCTCCGTCTACGTCACCGATCCCGGCAAATGCCACATCTCCCACGTCGCCGGCGATAGCAGCTGGGAGCACAAGCTGGCCCAGACGCTCGAAGAAATGGACGAGATCGTGCGCTATGTCAAAAATGACCACCTGGGCTTCACCATTCCCTACACCTTCAACGGTGAAGAACACCAGTACATTCCCGACTTCATCGCCGTCCTCCGCCTCCCCTCTCCTGGCGGGAGAGGGGCCGGGGGTGAGGGCGAGCTAAACCTCATCATCGAGGTCACGGGAGAGAAGAAGAAAGACAAAGCCGTCAAAGTCGCCACGGCGTGCGATCTGTGGGTTCCTGCCGTCAACACGCACGGCGGATTCGGACGATGGGCGTTTTTGGAGATTACTGACCCGTGGGATGTTGAAAATACCCTACGAAGATTTTTGAAAGATTGATACAACACTATCAAGAGGAACAAAACCATGTTACGACCAGAAAACCTGCCCAAGAAATACGATGTGCTTTTTGCTGATATTGACATCGGGCGGATTAAAATTCCGAGCTTCCAGCGCGATTTTGTGTGGACGAGGGAGCAAACCGCGAAACTGCTGGACAGCATTATCAAAGGTTTTCCTATCGGCACATTCATCTTCTGGAAAACCCAAGAATATCTGCGGCATGTGCGGAACATTGGGGACGTAGATTTGCCCGAACCTCCCGCCGGCGAGCCGATTCAATACGTATTGGACGGGCAACAGCGTATTACTTCGCTGTATGCTGCCCGTAAAGGGGTGCGGATGACCAAAGAAGGTCGTGAGCTGGATTATCGTGGCATTTCGATCAACCTGGATTTGTCTGTTGATACTGAGGAACAAGTCGTGATGATTGAGCCGGCAGAGGGAACAAATTCTATCCCCATCGTAACTACTCAGCCTCCTCGTGCTAGAGACGAGTTGCTAAAGTTGAGAACTTAACGACAATGTTGCTATGACACGCTTTGTGATG
>JAFGSL010000142.1 GCA_016934645.1 Anaerolineae bacterium | reverse complement strand
TCTCAGTGAAATCGGTGATGGCTTTTTCGGAACGGCGCAAATGGTAAACCTGCATCGGCATCTCCTTTGGAAACAAATTGATGACATTATACCATTGCCTTCGCTTGCCGCTGTGAACGTCTGAGCACTTACATAGAGTAGTGTTACGTTGATTCTGGATACGCCGGCAAACTACGAATGGACGCGGCTGTGCTTGCCCTTTCTTCGCCTTGTTTTATACTTATTTCAATGGTTGGCCCTTATCAAGACATTGAAAGGAAAACGATCAATGCTACGTTCTACGCTTAAGCGTAACCTGTTTCCCATAGCTCTGATTACGCTAGGGGGCTTGATTTGTCTCGCGATCATCCTCTACGTATTCCGCGCCTACCTGGCGATGGTTGTGTGGGTACTGCTCGGGCTACTTATGATAGGCGTTGGTGTGATCGGCATCGTAGCCAGCAATCCGAAAAACAAGCCCTTCGCCAGCGGTGAACCATCACGATCATCCCAGGGAAAACCTGGGGGTTCGCCGCCTCCGATAAAAGCGCCGAAGTCTTCAATCGCCAGGGCAAAGAAAGACGGATTCGGTCGCCAAGACACGATCGCGATCTCCAAACCGGTGCTTATCGGTGGAGGCGTGCTTTTGGTGAGCCTGATCTTGGTGTTACTGTGTAATTTTGGAATGGCATTGCGTTCCTTGTTAACAGTCCAGAGAACTCAAATTGTTGATTGTCGTGAGGCCGCCCTTTACGCTGAGGAAGGCTGGCAATTCGTATCGTCGTATTCGTACCGTTTGGGCGATGAGGTTGCGGGTTACACGGATCACACCGATTGTGTGATGGAGCAAGAACGGTTTATATGGGCCAAGGATAAGCGCGTTTCAAAAGACGATGCGTCTACAGACGATGCGTCTACAGACGATGCGTCTACAGATGACGCGTCTACAAATGACGCGTCTACAGATGACGCGTCTACAGATAGCGTATTTACAGATGATAATCGCGGAGAGGATAATGTCAGCATCCCTGAGCCGACGGCATATCCAGAGCCAACGCAAACATATTCCCCGCAACCGGCTGCCACACAAATGCCTCTGCCTACTTCTACCGTTGGGGCTGTGAGTTCCCCACTGCCGACCTGGACATTGCCGCCAGCCCCTACGACTGGGCCTACTGCTACGCCGCTTCCGCTTCCTCCTACAGCGACCCCGGTGCCACGCACGGATCTAGAGGTGTGCGAAGCGACATCAGACGACGCTTACCTTAACACTTATGTGCAATGGGAAGGTGTGATTATCGACTCTCCAACATTCGAAGACGAGGGCTTGTGGTTCCAGGTACAGTGGACGAATTCAGACACTACGAGCGAATGTGACCAGGCCACCTTCTTTGTCTCTTACGACAGTGATGAGCGCTTTTTTGAAGAGGACACGGTCGCCGTAACAGGGACGATCATTGATACAACCTACAAGTACGAGGGAGAATCAGGAGAGACAGAGTATTCTGTCGTCGTTAGAGCCGATTACGTGGAATTTGTCGGTGAGTAGTCAATAGAGGGGGTCATCCCATGCCCGAAAAACGCAACAAGTCCTTCAATTATGCCATCGGCATGTTTGGCACATCCATCCCGATCAACATGCTCAAAACATTTGCTTTCACCTTCTACGTGCTTGGCCTGGGCGTGACGACGAAGCAATGGGCGGCCATGTTGTTCATCTACACATTCATCGACGCTCTTGACAATCCCGTCTACGGATTCCTCTCCGACCGGACACGAACACGTTGGGGCCGCCGCCGTCCCTGGTTGGTGATCGGCACGCCACTCCTGATCCTGTGCTTTATCGCGTTCTACAACATCCCGGCCTTCCTGGCGGGCAATGCCATCTTCGCCTACGGGATGCTCTTCTATATCCTGACCGGCACATTGGATTCGGTCATCAATGCCAACTACGGAGCGTTGTTCCCTGAGTTGTTCCGTGACGACGTCAGCCGTGCCAAGACCAACGCCTTGCGTCAGGCTTTCCAACTGGTGGCGATGATCATCAGCATTGCCCTGACCCCTATGGTGACAGAGGCGCTGGGTTATGGTCTGACGGCTACTTTATACGGCATCCTTGGCGGCGTGGTCATCCTGTATATGACCTTC
Source organism: Anaerolineae bacterium (assembly GCA_016934645.1). The sequence continues at coordinate 7,145 of JAFGSL010000142.1, read as the reverse complement.
ACCTGCCGGGAAAGAGACCCTGAACCGGACGAGGCCAGGCCTGGCCTGTGGAAGGCGCTCAAGGACCTGTTGACCAACAAGAAATTCTGGATCGCCGGGCTGGCGAACGCATTTTACAGCGCGGCGATGTCGCTCGTGCTGGCGTCCGTGGCTTTCTACGTCGAGTATGCCCTCGGACTTTCCGGTGGGCAGTCTACCTTCATGCTGGCGGCAGTGTTGGTCATCGCTATAGCCGGCGTGGTTGTCTGGGCCTGGTTGGTCAGAAAGTTCTCGTTGATTCCTATCTGGCGGATTGCTTTAGCCGTTCTGACTATCACCTTTATCCCGCTGTATTTTGCCCCTAACCTAACGACAGCCATTCTCTTCGCGGCGTTTGTGGGCTTTGGCTTTGCGGGTGTTATCACCACCATGGATCTGATTGGCGCCAAGATTATGGACGAAGATACGCAGAAGCATGGCTTACGGCGGGAAGGCATCATCTCCAATGCAATGGGCTTCATGAATCGTCTCAACGGCCTTTTCACCAGTGTTGCCTATCTCCTGGTTTCCCGCATTTACGGCTTCGAGAGCGGCGACAATCCCGGTGCGCACCCAGACCAGGCTGCTCGCTTCTTGATGACGATCGTCCCACCCGTCTTGATGGTGATCAGCTTTGCCTTCTCGTGGTTCATCGACTTCAAAAAGCCAGTAGAAGCGCCTGTTGAACCGGATCACGCTTAAGAAATTCGACTCCGCGAGAAAGATTTTTACCACAGAGAGGCACAGAGATCACAGAGATTTCTAAGATTTTTCCGTGTCCTCTGTATCTCTGTGGTTATTCTTTGAGTTTGCCTTCCTGTTTGGAGACCTGGATAAGCTCTCCGGCAGTGAGTACGATCCGGCGGTCTGGTTGCAGCGTGCCGTGCAAAACCCGTCCATTCAGCCGCACCTGTTTATCGCCGTGGGTCGCCAGGAAGACGTGTACCCGCTCAGCGGCCATTTCCACGCCGCCTGCCAGTCGTTGGGCGTGCACTCTGAATACCACGAGGAGGACGGCTATCACAATTGGTTCTTCTGGGACCGGCAAATCCGGCAGTTCCTGGTCTCCATCCTGGGGCCAATTCCTGAATCCTAAGAAGGTAGATAGCCAAAATGAGATACACACAATACAGCCGTGCTGATGAGTTTTTGGATCGAATGGGAAGCTATTTTGAGCAGACTGAGGCGCTCAATGGGCTGATGTTTGGGCTATGCCTCCAATTGAAAAACGACCCCTTCAGATACGGGGAACACCAGCCCTTGTTTGCGGTCGTCGAGGAGGATGGTGTCATCCATCTTGGGGCATTGATGACGCCGCCGTACAAGCTTCAACTCTGCGCGCCAACCAGCCACTCTGCCCAAAGTATAGAGACCCTGGTTCGCGGATTGATGGCGAACCAGTGGGAGGTGCCGGCAGTTGTTGCCGAGAAACATCTCGCCCAATCATTTGCGTGCGCCTGGGGTACATATCAAAAGTGCCGCCATCATGAAGGGCAGAACCTACGCATCCACGAACTCAGGCATGTGCAGGCGATCACGTATGCGCATGGCGAATTCAGACAGGCGAAGCCCCAGGATATTGAGACCGTCATTGCCTGGGCGCGGGCGTTTCACCACGATTGCTTTGGAACCGATGCCCCTGAAAGATCAACACGCGTCACAGAGCAGAGAGTTCGGAACGGCGAATTGTTCTTCTGGCGTGATCCATTGCCAGTCTCAATAGCGGCGCGAAACCGTCCGACTCCCAACGGTGAAAGTATTGGCCTGGTCTATACGCCACCGGAACATCGGCGACAAGGGTACGCGACCTCCGTGGTGGCTTCTTTATCCCAACGCCTCCTCGATGAGGGAAAGCAGTTCTGTTGTCTGTACACAGACCTGGCGAACCCAACGTCAAACAGCATTTACCGCAAGATCGGGTACGTCCCCGTCGCCGATGTCATCGATATCCACTTCGATTATTAAGAACCTATTCCTTGCTTTCGAGGTGAAGATATGGACAGACGAATTTTGATTTGCTTGGCTTCCGTGCTGATCGCAATGACCGTCCTCTTGGGTTTGAACAGGATCATTGGCAAAGGCAGCTTCGGAAATAACACTTCTCCGGTCTTGGCTGCGACCAAGGCGATCCCGACAATTGCAGAGCTGTCCCCGACCTCATCGCCTAACAACTACAACACAACCATTCTGATCACCGGGACAGGTTTTATCGGCTGGATGTCGGAAACTCAGGTCATCGCGCCACCTGCAGTCTACCTGGATGATATCTTACTGGAGGATCGCGGATGGGTCAGCAGCAGGACGTTTACAAGCACGGTCCCTTGGGGGCTAGAGTCGGGCATTTATACATTGACCGTAGTGAATCCAGAAGGAAATTCAGCCTCTTTGACAAACGCTTTCACCGTGACACAAGCCATTGACGTGTGGACCTCCAACGGGCCATACGGTGGCTCTATCTTTGATATGGCCGTGCGTCCCAATGTGACATCGACCATCTTCGGGATCGTGCAAGGCGCCGGGTTATTTCAAACGCTTGATGGCGGTGATACATGGCAACGCTCTCCCGGTATTGATACCACGGCCCTGGAACACATAGCCTACGGAGAAGCAACCACCAACACCGTTTATGTCTCCGGTGAATTTGGATTGCGGCGCAGCGTGGATGATGGCCAGACCTGGTCGACAGTCTACGGCGATGGGTATGTCAATTACTTTGCCGTGGATCCTGTAGACGAAAATATCCTCTATGTCACCCAGTGGGGGACAGGGGTACTGCGATCTCAGGACGGTGGGCAGACTTGGGAACCGCGCAGTCAAGGATTGACAGACACCCGCGTGCGGCAACTCTTGCTCGACCCATCTCAGCCATCAACGCTTTACGCCACAACCGTCGACGGGGCAATACTCAAGACCATCAACAGTGGTGAAACCTGGGCCATCACCAACCACGAATTGCTGACGGGGACTGACCATTATCGGCTAGAGATCAATCCGCACGACACCAATGTGCTTTGGGCTATGGCCGGCAGGTTGGCGCAAAACCAGGTTGCCCGAAGCCTCAATGGCGGCCAGAGTTGGGAAATTTTCTCTATCCCTATGGACGGCGTCTCCGACATTGTGTATCATCCCACGATCTCAACGACACTCTTTGCGGGTGGAGTCCACCAGGTGTTCGTCAGCACAAATGGCGGCGAGGACTGGACGCAGTTGAACGAAAGCGAAATCGAGGGGATGATCTCCGAGATGTTTTTGGATCCCCAATCCGGTCAACCGCTATATTTTGGCGCTGGCGAAATCGGGTTTTACCGGAGCAGAGATGGCGGCATTCATTGGGAACCGGCTGTCGAAGGAATAACCGGCATCTGGCCTAACCAACTCGCGGCAGCACCGACAAATCCCCGACAAGTCTACCTTACAACCGGGGCGGGAACCTATTACAGCAACAACGGTGGGCAGAGCTGGGCGATTGCAGGAACCCTGGAATCCTGGACTGTGGCCGTAGATCCCTTCGATTTCCGGGTCGCCTATGTCGCCGGATGGCCCGGCGCTCCTAATGGCGGATTGGGCAAAACTACGGCAGCGGGTCTCAACTGGGACCTTCTGGCGATCCCCGGCGCGCCCGGGCCCGTAACCACGCTCTCGGTGGATCCCACAGACTCGAATACGGTTTATGCCGGTGGGGGGGATCATTGGGCGCAGCTTTCCAGCCAGGGGTGGTTGGCCCGCAGTGACAACGGCGGGGCCGATTGGCAAGTGCTTTCCGTCGGTCACGTCATCAGCGAGGTCACCACCATCGCGGTGGATTCTACGGCAACAAACACACTCTTCATCGGTGCCTGTACCATCCACATCTGGAGTTCATCGCCGGATGCCAGCGGTGTCCTCAAAAGCGACGATGGCGGTACCACGTGGGAATATGCCAATGCGGGATTATCGAACCGGTGTGTCCGTGACCTGCTTATTCACCCGGAAAATCATACCTTGATTTTCGCCGCGGCGAACGACCTTACCACCGATGGCGTGGGTGTGTTTCGGAGTGAAGATGGCGGCGACTCCTGGACCCCATCCAATACCGGACTAGAGAGCGGAGCCGTACTCGAACTGGCGGTCGATCCAAACTCCCCCGCCCACCTTTACGCGGCTACCTGGCACGGGCTGTTTCAAAGTATAGATTACGGCCACACCTGGCGCCACGCGAGCGCGCCGTTCGGTTATATACCGGTACTGTCCGTTTCTATCAGCGCCATCGAAAACCGTTCGGTGATCTACGTCGCCACGGTAGGTGGGATTTCTGAGATTGCACCGCTAGGTGCCAGATTGGCCGATGAAACGATTGTCGGCGCCGGTGTATACCAGTTTACGGTCGTGCATGTGCCGCTTAAGGTGATATACTTGCCTTTGGTTATGAAATAAGAACTTATCCGAAAATTGATCACGGAGTTTTTCCTTATCTCTGTGTATCTCTGCGCCTTCTTTGTGTATCTCTGTATAATGCTCTTTTAATTGTGCATTCCAAAGAATTTGCACAGATTCTCAACCGGCGTATACTCGGAAAAAAGCTCTACAGAAATACCATCCCGGAGAAGGTAACTGTGACACACGATAAATCTGACGACGACCTGCGCCTGATCGAAGACTACATCCCCATCGAAGCCATCTCCGCCGAGGCACGGCGCGAGAAATCCATCCGCAAGGGCCACATCAGCACGCTGCACCTGTGGTGGGCGCGCCGCCCGCTGGTGGCGGCCCGCGCGGCTGTGTATGGCGCGCTCGTCCCCGCGCCGGAGAACCGGGACGCACAAAAGATCGCCGACAAATTTGTGGCTGACCTGTGCAAATATCCCGGCAGCCGCCACACCATCGCCGAAGCGCAGCGCCACATCCTCACGGCCCACGCGGAACGGCTGACGCAAGAACGTGGCGAACGCGTCACCGTCGAGGATATCCAGGCCGGACGCGCCCCACGCCCGCGCGTGCTCGATATGTTCGCGGGCGGTGGCGCGATCCCGCTGGAAGCGCTGCGCCTGGGCTGCGAAGCCTACGCCGTGGACCTCAATCCCGTCGCGCACCTCATCGAACTCTGCACGCTCGTCTACCCGCAGCAGTACGGCGCTCCTGACCCCGCCGAAGTGGGCTGCGCCGCCATTCCCTCCCCCATCGGGGGAGGGCCAGGGAGGGGAGCCTGGGCAGGATTGGCTGAAGAGGTGGAATACTGGGGCAAATGGGTGCTGGAACAGGTGAAAGCCGAAATCGGCGACCTCTACCCGCCCATTCCCGATCCGCGTGCCCGTCATTCCGAGCGCAGCGAGGAATCTCAAGCCCAGCTTTCTCTCAACCTCCCCGTCAAAGAGACCCAGGCCGCCTACGACGCCCAGGCCGGGATGCTCACCCCCGTCGCCTACCTGTGGACGCGCACCGTGCGCTGCAAAAACCCCGCCTGCGGCGCGACCGTGCCCCTGGCGCGGCAGACGTGGCTGTGCAAGAAGAAGGGGCGGTATGTGGCGCTCAAACCAATAGCAAATCTGGAAATTGGAAATTTGGAAATGGCTTCGCCTCCACCAGAGACCTCTCCCTCCCCATTTTCAATTTCCCATTCCCCAATTTCCAATTCAAAGGCCGTGCGCTACGAGGTGGTAGAAGCGAAGACCGAAAAGGGCCTGGGCTTTAATCCCGCAAGTGGCAGCCGGGGCGGGAACGTGGCCTGCCCCTTCTGCGGGACGGTAGCCGATAGCGCATACGTGAAGGCGGAAAGTATAGCAGGACGCATGAACTATCAAGCCATAGCCATGATATGTAAACGACCAGACTCAAAAGGACGCCATTTCATTAGCGCAGATGCAGTTCATCCTTCATTGTTACCTAATGATTCCGCTATCAAGGAACGCATTGAAAAACTGTCTCTGGAGACAGGACTTACAGCTCCAAGTGAGCCAATGCTTCAAAACGACTCTACTACTGTTGCTGGACGAGGTTTTGGGATTTCAAGCTGGGATAAACTTTTCACGCCACGGCAGTTATTGCTGCAAATGGATCTCTGTAAATTCATAAGAGATGCGCACTCAGATATGCAAAGTATTGGTTACGATCCTGAAAGAGCCAAGGCAATTGTAACGTATCTGGCTTTTGCTCAAGATCGTCTGGCAGATTGGAATAGCAGTTTTTGTTCTTGGTCCCCTGCCAGCACCGGGGGTGCCAAAATCGGGCACACTTTTGCTCGGCAGGCAATGCCGATGGTATGGGATTTTGCCGAATCAGGAGTGTTCTCTGAAGCAACAGGAAGTATAACGCTTTCGATAGATTGGGTGATAAAAGGACTTAAAGAAGCAATCGTTAGTACACTCTCTGCATATGTTTTACGCACCTCTGCAACTCTCCTTCCTCTCGAAAATGAAAGCATTGATGCTATCATAACGGACCCCCCTTATTATGATAACATCAGCTATGCTGTGCTTTCGGATTTCTTCTATGTATGGTTAAAACGAAGCGTTGGCTATCTATATCCCGAACATTTCGCGGCACAGCTAACTCCCAAGAAAAGAGAAGCAATCGCCGATCCACGAAGACATAATAGAGATACCCAAAAAGCCAAAGAGGCCTATGAGGAAATGATGTTACAGTCATTTTTGGAGGCCAAACGGGTTCTAAAACCACGAAGCCCTCTTGTTGTTGTCTATGCACACAAAACAACTATGGGGTGGAGTACGCTAATAGATGCCTTGAGGCAAGCGGAGTTCATGGTCACAGAGGCTTGGCCGATTGATACTGAAATGCGTGCACGGATGATCGCGATGGACTCCGCCGCCCTCGCCTCCTCCATCTTTCTCGTCGCTCGCCGTCGCGAGGGGGATATCACCGGCAGCTACGAGCGCGAGGTACGCCCTAACCTGGAGCGCATCGTGCGCGAGCGCGTGGATCGTTTGTGGGCGCAGGGCGTCACCGGCGCGGATTTGGTCATCGCCTGCGTTGGCGCTGGGCTGCGCGCCTTTACCCGCTACGCCCGCGTCGAGTACGCCAACGGCGCAGAAGTCCCCGCCGATACTTTCCTGGCCGAGGTCGAGGGCGTGGTGTTGGAAACGCTGCTGGAAAAACTCTTCGGCGTGGATCGCACCGGCATCAGCAGCGTGGAT
>JAFGSL010000141.1 GCA_016934645.1 Anaerolineae bacterium | reverse complement strand
GGCAATCCGCGCTGGGAACCCGACGACACCGGACCGTTCGTCGTCCTCGCCTGGGTGGACACGCCAGAGGGCGGCACAGGCCGCGTGGACGAGAGCGACGAGAACAACAACATGCAGACGAACTACGATTACGTGCGCTTGTTCAAACCCGTACCCACCGACACTCCTACCCCCCGAGCAACACCAACGCTGGCACCGACAGCCACACCGCAGCCCATCGTCGAAAAGGCTGCCGCTACTGCCGCACCGGAGACGCTGGAGACGCCTGAGCCATCATCCCCCTCGCGCACCGTCGCGCTGATTAGCGGTGCAGGCGCACTCGTCGTAATTATCGCCTTAGTGGGGATCGCGCTCAGACGTCGCAGGGGATAGCGTGCTATCGCATAGGCCGACAACGAACTTTTAGCGAATGAACGAATGAGCGTCTGCTATTGCGCCGCGTCGATGAGTTCTTGTCGCCGCCGCCGGTACTCGATGATGGGACGATCCCCCTGAATCAGCTTCTCGTCCATCCGCAGGGCGGAAGGTTTCGGCTCCTGAGTGACGACGACGCGCCGGTCTTGATGTGCGACGTAGGTATTCCCGAACATCGACAGCCAATTCACCAGACCACGCAGCAACGGCACGCGCAAGAACCGCTGGTAAAACCGCAGATACAGCAATGTGTGTGTTTCATCCACCGGAACAAACGCCGCCATCACTCGGACATCGTCGGCGATATAGTTTTGCCAGAGGTTGGGGAAGATGAAGCACAGGTGAAAATCGCGTGCTGGGTCAGGGGCTGGCATGTCCTCCGGGCGGCGCGGCGGCGTACCGTCGTCCGCACGGTTGTAGACGTAGAAGCAGAAGTTTTCCTCGTCTGCCCACTGCACGATCGGCCCGTCGACCAAGGTGCGATTGCCCCGTCCAATGGTGTTGTAGTGGACGAAGGGCAAGTGAACGACATCGAGCTGGTTCTCGATGACGCGGGAATAATGCGCGTACCAGGGATCGCGTACCTGACCATAGGTGAAGGTTTCGTCAAGATCGTCGAAGAAGCGCGGCGGTTCAAGGTCATCCGGTCGGTTTTCGCCCCACCAAATCCAGATGAAGCCGTGCGCCTCGTATGTGGGGTAACTGTGAACTTTGAACCGCTCCGGTACAGGCGTATTCTTGCCGTTTGCCGGAATTTTGGCCACCTTGCCGCTGGCGTCATACTCGAAGCCGTGGAAAGGACACTGCAACAGCCCGGTGGCTAACACTTTCCCCTTGCTGAGCACCACACCGCGGTGCACACAACGATCGCGCGCGCATGCGACTTTCCCCGCTGTATCGCGCCAGAAGACGAGTTTTTCGCCCATGCGCGTGACGCCAACCGGTTTAGCCTTTACCTGTGTAGAATCCAACACAACATACCATTGATTGGGAATCATGGAATCCTCCAAACGATAAGGTTTTAAACTTTGCCGTTGAGTATAATCGCGGAGGAGTAAATCGCAAACAGCAACGTCGCCCAAGTGGCATCGAATTATGAGGTAGTTTTCAAGATTGCGATTGTGTGCTAGAGTGTAGCTGAAAGACTATGTTGCGCATTACAGAAAACATCGTGATTGACGAGCAGGAGTTGGACTACACCTTCGTGCACGCTTCTGGGCCAGGTGGTCAGAACGTGAACAAAGTGGCGACAGCAGTCCAGCTCCGGTTCGACGTGGCCCATTCTCCATCGATACCGGAGGACGTGCGCCAGCGGCTATTGCAGCAAGCCGGCGGGCAGATCACCCAGGACGGCGTGCTCATCATCGACGCGCGGCAGTATCGCTCGCAGTGGCGCAACCGGCGCGACGCTACTCAGCGTCTCATCGATCTGATCCGCCAGGCTGCCGCAGTGCCCAAGCCTCGCCATGCTACCAAACCTTCGCGCGCGGTTAGGGAACGCCGGCTACAGGCGAAGCGCCATCGCAGCGAAACCAAACGCCTGCGCCGGCCACCCGATATGCAGTAATGCGTGGTTTGGTTGTCAAAAGGTATTTGACTTTTATCGATCTCTGCACTACAATTTCTATAGACTTCAAAATCATACCGAAGTATCATCTGACAGCATCTCATGCGCCCCTTGACACTTTCGTATGCGCAACCCATGATTTATAACGGTAAAGTATTTGCTAGGAGGTGCCATGTCCGAGTCACAGCCAACCATTGATCTGGCGAGTTTGTTCGACAAAGCCTTACAGGCGGTCGCCGGACAACGCGAGGAAATCAACGCTCTGGATGGTTTCAATGGCAACCACGGCGATAATATGGTATCCAACATGCGCGTCGTAGCGGATACTATTCACGCTCACAACACCGATGTCCCCTCAAAGGCTCTGCGTTCGGCCGGCTTGCGTCTGAGCGAAAACGGGCAAGGGGGTACAAGCCAGTACTATGCACAAGGATTGCTACAAGCATCGGAAAAGTTTGAGGGCCAGTCGCAGCTAGTCCGTGCCGATGGGATGACGCTGATCGAAACCCTGCTGGGTGCCATTCCCGCCGAAAGTGCCCCTTCAGCTCAACAATCCACCCCCAGTGTGTTTGACATGGTCCTCGGTATGGCAGGCGTGCAACAGCCTCAAGCACAACCCCAACAGCAAAGTCAACTTGGCGGGGTGATGGATCTACTCGGCGGATTGCTCGGCGGACAACAGCAGCCCCAGGTGCAGCCCCAACCCCAGACACAACCGCAGAACCAACTCAGCGAGGTCATGGATTTACTGGGGGGAATGATGGGCGGTCAACAGCAGCCTCAGGCGCAAGCCCAGCAACCGCAGGATCAACTCGGTGGTGTAATGGGTTTACTGGGGGGACTTATGGGTACACCGCAACAAACGACCCCGGCTCAACAGGACACAGGACTAGATCTGGGAGACATTCTCGGACGCCTGCTCCCCGCAGGATTAGCCTATATGCAAGCACAGCAATCGGGCGCGGACCCCACGACGAAACGTCTGGCTTTCATCCGCGCGCTCTTGGGCGCACAACCACGCCAAGCACAGACTCCGCGTCAGGCCGCGGGCACTGTTGTCGCACAGAGTATTTTGCAAGCCTTGATGGCTCGCTAAACATCATTCACTAGACGATAGGAGGTTTTTTGATATGGCAGACAAGAGAGATAAAAAGGGTAAAGGGTTGTTGGGAAAGATGATCGATGCCGTGACGGATCGCGACGAGAAAGAGGCAGCGGAGGCTGCCGCCGCCGAAGCGGAAGCCAAGCGCCAGGCGGACGCGCTTGAGGAGGAAACCCGTCGCAAGATCGCCGAGAAGCGCGCCAGAGAAGCTGAGGCACAGGCCAAAGAGGCTGCTGAAAAAATCAAGCAGATGGAAGCTGCAGCGGCTGCCGAAAAGGCGCGCGCAGAGGCCGAGGCTCGCGAAAAAGCACGCCTGGAAACCGAAGCTCGTGAGAAAGCGCGCAAAGAAGCCGAAGCCCGTGAAAAAGTGCGCGAGTTCGAGGCAAAGCGAGAGGCGGAAATGGCAGCCAAGAAGGCTGAACTAGAGGCAAAGGCCGCTGAGGAAGCCGCCAAGCTCGTTTACATCGTGAAGCCGGGCGACAGCCTGAGCAAGATCGCCAAAGAGCAACTGGGCAACGCCAGCCGCTGGCCTGAAATCCACGAGTTGAATAAGGATCAAATCCCCAACCCCAACCTGATCCGCATTGGACAAGAATTGAAACTGCCGAAGTAAACGCCCACTCCGTCACAAGAAACCGGGATTTGATTAAAATCCCGGTTTTTCATTAGGGTCAACCACGGGTTGTCAGCCACCTCGGTTCATTGTACAATTCACCTCTAGTGGAAATATATCACCTACCTTAGAGCATTCTCATTCGCGGTTCATGACGCACAGGAGGACAACATATGCCAACAATACAAGCCATGCTGGAAGCCCTGAAAGAATTCGATACCTCTTCCATCACCAACGTTGTCGCCACGTATCCCGACAACCCGCTGTGCCTGGGCCTCTACAATCCCTGGACACAGAACTGGTACACCGATCAAAGCATCCGCTGTATGTACCCGGAGATGGGACCGGTGGTGGGTTTCGCGGTCACGTGCGTCTACGGCCTGCCCGACCCTACCTACCAGTGCCTTTCCTTTATGGATGTGATCGACGCCCTGGACGCCTCACCGAAGCCCACAATCTTCGTCTTCGAACAGCGGTTCCCGCCGGAGATCGCGGGTAAAGTCGGGCTTTCCGGCGGCAATATGACCACCGCGATGCAGGCCATGGGTTGTGTGGGTGCCATCTCCAACGGTCCATCGCGCGACATTGACGAAATCCGCCCGATGCGCTTCCAATACCTGCTCAGCGGTATCGCGCCGGGACACGGCCCCACCGCCGTGCACGCGGTCAACGTGCCGGTGACGGTTGCCGGGATGGACGTCGCGCCCGGCGAGATCATCCATATGGACGAAAATGGCGCAGTGAAGTTCCCGGCGGATAGGCTCGAAGCCGTCCTCACCAACGTCCGCAAACTGCGCGACGAGGAAGCCACACGCATGGGCGCGCTACACCATGCGAAGAATGCCGCGGAGGTAAGGGCAATTTTCGCCGGCCACGCGTACACAAAAGGAAAATAAGGGTTCGTAAAAATATAGCTTCCCGTTTTTTCGCTCTAAGCACCGTCCCCGGGGCGCTCTGCGCGGGACCTATTCTTTTACAGTCCTTAGGAAATACTGCGACCGGACTTGGCATTCTACAATCCTATAGCATCATGTAATTATGTTTTTAAAAATACTTTTAAGGAGGGAATTTGATGTTTCACAAACCACTTTTTTTATCTTTGTTAGCTAGAATTGGTGTTCTTTTAGGTGTATTCTCACTCTTGGTGTTTCCGCAATGGTCGAAGGTTGCGGCCAGCACACGTTTGCCCCAAGGGCCAACGTCATGTACAAACTCCGGGTGTCATGGGCAGATGGAATTCACAGCGAACAGCCACCACGTTGAACACACCATCACCGACGCTGATTGCCAGACATGTCATGCTGAGGTCTATGACACCAGCAACCACCAAGACGCCTCTGTAGACTTGCTGGATCCAGATTCCGGAACAACCTCCAGTGTAACCCGAATAGAAGACGACCGCACCAATCTCACAGCCAGTGACATCACTGCTCTCACAACCTTCTGCCAAAACTGTCACGATGACGACGGAGCCGCGCGCTTAGGTGCGAGCGCTGACGATCCGTTTGGCGATGGCGAAAGTGTTCTGGCGGTGGGCACACACAGCAACCAGGACTTCAGCGGCGCGGAGGCGAACTTCTCTGTGGACTGTATCCAGTGTCATACCAGCCACGGCAGCAGTAACCTGGCGATCGTCGATAGTGCTATCGTCATCACACCCGGAACAACGGTTGGACCGGTGACCTTCACAGCGGAGACCGGCACAAACTCGCGCGACGATGGCTCGGGTGACGGTATCTGCGTGATCTGCCATTCTGACAGCAACAATGCGGGCTATCCGATGACCAATCACAGCGGCGGCTTGCATACGGGCTGGGCCGGGGATCAACGTGGTGCGGATTGCAGCACCTGCCATCCACACGAACCGGACAGCGACATAACGTCGGGAAATGGCCACATGCCCGCCGATACCAATGCTGTTGGCCTACGTGGAATGCTGGCACAGAGCGGATTATGGCCGATCCTGGGCTTGATGGGCGTGCTATGCGCGGTCGTTATAGGGCTGCGCAGACATCATTAACCCGCACACCCAACCTTCTATTCCGCAAAATCACATCAAAGGAGATCAGCATCTATGAAGATCACCGACGTACAAGCATGCGTGATTGGCCGTCACGAGCCGGATAGCGGCGGCAGCGTGTGGACGTTCGTCCGCGTGTACACCGATGAAGGGATTGTGGGTACCGGCGAGTGCAATTCCGCATCAGCGATTTCGGGCTTTGGCGTCAAAAATGCTATCGAGGTCATGAAGCGCTTTCTCATCGGCAAAGATCCGGCCAACACCGGGCCGATTTACGAAATGCTGCGGCGCTTTGGACGCTACGGCGGCACATCCAGCCCGCCCATCATCTTTGCCATCACCGGCATCGAAAATGCACTCTACGACATCACCGGCAAGGCGCTCGGTGTGCCGGTCTACAAACTACTCGGCGGCAAATACCGCGACAAGATTCGCCTCTACGCCGACCTGCACGCTGGCGATGACGAGTCACCAGCAGCCTACGCCGCGAAAGCGCAGGAGGTCATCGAGGAAGAAGGCTACAGCGCCGTCAAGTTCGACGTCGATCACACCGGCGTGGGCAAGCTCGATCCCGTCAACTGGACAGCGGGCGCAAAAGAGATGACGCACATCATCAACCTGATCACCGCCGTGCGCGAGGGCATCGGTTACGAAACCGACCTGGCGATTGACTGCCACGGACAGTTCGACGTACCGTCTGCCATCACGCTGGCGAAGGCGGTGGAGCCGCTGCGCCTGATGTGGCTCGAAGAGCCGGTCCCGGCGGAGAACATCGATGCGCTTGCGCAGGTGCGCGCCAAGACCAGCACTGTCATCTGCACCGGGGAGAACCAGTACACGCGCTTCGAGTTCCTCGAGCTGCTACAAAAGCAAGCGTGCGACGTGATTATGCCCGATCTCTCGAAAGCGGGCGGCATTATGGAGGCTAAGCGCATCGCCGACATCGCGGACGCTTTCTACGTGCCCATTGCGCCGCATAACGTCTCGTCGCCGCTGGGGATGATGGCTGCGTGTCATGTCTGCGCGGCAGTCGCCAACTTCCTGGTGCTGGAGTTCCACGGGCGGGAAATCCCCTGGTGGAACGACCTCTGCGACGGCGATAAGCCTTTCATCCGCAATGGCTGGATGCACGTCTCCGAAGCGCCCGGCATCGGCGTGGAACTGAACGACAAGGTCGCAAAGAGCCTATTGTGGCCTGGAGATACGTATTTCGATTAGAGAAACTGGCGTTTCTGTGCGTTATGCACATCATAGGTAACCCGCGAAACTTGACGTGATGCGTTAAGCGTGATACGTGATTAAGAATTCGTCACGCATCACGCTTCACGGATTCATTAGGAACGAAGAGGAGACCGACAGAATATGAAGACATATCGCTTCCCGCATACCGATTTCACCGTCTCCCGCATCGCTTACGGCTGTATGAAGATCGGTGGAAGTTGGGGGGCGGAGCCACTCACGCAGGATGTCAAAGAGGCTGCCGTCAAGGCCGTCATCACCGCTTACGAGCAGGGCATCACGCTGTTCGACCACGCCGACATCTACACGCGAGGCAAATCGGAGGAAGCTTTTGCCGAAGTGTGGTCCATCATCCCCAGAGATAAAATCATCGTACAAAGCAAGTGTGGCATCCGTTTCGCGGACGATCCTCATCCCGGTGCACCGCACCGCTTCGACTTCAGCTACGAGCATATCGTCGCCTCGGTGGAGGGCAGCCTGCGTCGCCTGCGCACCGACTACCTCGACATCCTGCTGCTGCACCGTCCCGACCCATTGGTGGAACCGGAAGAAGTCGCCCGCGCCTTCGATGATCTCGCCGCTGCGGGCAAAGTGCGCTACTTCGGCGTGAGCAATCACACGGCAGCCCAGATAGCACTGCTGCGCGCCCACGCCGATCAACCGATTGTGATCAACCAGGTGCAGTTGAGCCTGCTGCACCACTATCTGATCAGCGAGGGCGTCGTTGCCAACATCGCCGGGAAGCCCACGGCTTGCGGTGAGCCGGATCGAACCGCGCTGGCCTCATCCACACTGGATTACTGCCGCATGCACGGCATCCTTGTCCAGGCGTGGGGGCCGGTGGCGAGTGGGCAGGTGCTGAACCCGCCCATTGATGCCGCACCACACGTCAAAGCAACCGCAGCGTTGGTCACGCAGATAGCGCGGGAAAAGGGGGCCACGCCGGAAGCCATCGCGCTGGCGTGGCTGCTGCGCCACCCGGCCGGCATCCAACCCATCATCGGGACGACGAAGCCGGAACGCATCATTGCCAGTTGCCAGACCGACGATGTCACGCTCACCCGTGAAGAATGGTACGCGCTCTTCACCGCCGGGCGCGGTGAACCACTGCCGTAATCAATTTCAACCACGAATTTTCACGAATGCTCACTAATTTGCTTTTCATTCGTGAAAATTCGTGTAGATTCGTAGTTTATCACTTCTCAAGGAGCAAGAGATGAAACAATTCAATTTGACGACCGTGATGGGAAAACGTTTGATCGGGAAGGGCATAGCGCAGCATCATGACATACAGCGCGTGCTACAGAAAGGCACACTGCTCATTATCGCCGGGACAACGAACGGCTACGTGGCCGAGGAAATTCTCACGGCGCTCGGACAGGCCGACGGGTTCTCGCGCGTGGGGTTCCGGCGCGGCGTGACCGTGGCGCAGGGCGCGAAGCTCCCCACGGCCGAGCTGACCGGCGACGTCGTGATCGTGGATGGGCAGTGGCAGCCCGGAAAGACCGTTTTTGATGTGGCAGAGAGTCTCAAGGCCGGCGACGTCGTCCTCAAGGGCGGCAATGCCTTTGACCCCTACGGGCAGGCCGCCGTGCAGATTGGCCATCCCCAGGGTGGCACAGTGCTGGCCGTCGTCCCCGCCGTCATCGGGCGGCGTGTAAAGATGATCGTGCCCATCGGGTTGGAGAAGCGCGTCTTCGACGACATTCACACCCTCTCGCTGCGCGTCAACGATCAAGGGACAGACGGTCCCCGGCTGATGCCACTGCCGGGCGAAATCTTCACGGAACTGGATACCATCCAACTTCTCACCGGAGCAGAACCGCTCTTGATCGCGGGTGGCGGTATCTTCGGTGCGGAAGGTTCAGCATGGATCGGCGTCAACGGGACGGAGGAGCAGGTCGCGGCAGCAGCGGAACTGATCAAGTCAGTCTCCGGCGAACTGCCGTGTGAGGTGTAAAAGTCATAGAGTATGAACAAAAAAGCCGGGATTTTGGTGAATCCCGGCTTTTTCATCAATACAGAGAACACTCGCCAGATTAAGTTGCCTTCGCAGTTTGGCGCAGCGACAGGATGAACGCGATCAAGGACAACGGAAGCAGTACGTAGCTGCCAATTTCTCCCGGCGGTGGAGCAACGACCTCGATGGGTTTAAGTTGGCCGACACCGATCCTCAAAGCTTGTTCAACAAAAACGATGAACAACATAAAAGGTACCAGGAAGCGATAGCGCAAGATCGCCAGCCAGTAGAAGAGCGCGAGGATAAGCTGGCTCGCACCCCACTGGGCAAACATCGCCACAAGATTCGTTCCACCTTCAACGGCGATTACCAGACCCGCGATGGAATTAACACCGCCATCAGGAGCAAAGATGTGGATGAGACTGCGAACCGTGCTAACAACAGTGACCAACACCAGGAAATATAAAGCGATGGGCGAACCTTCATATTTCTCGGACAAGGCTGGAAGAAAACGTGATCCTTTCACTGCCGGAGCTTATCTCACGGTTGCTTTCAGCGAAAACATGTAGGGTAATTTTCCTTTGTGTTCTGGGAAAACCCAGTTCCCCAACGCGTCTTTGACCTGCTTTTCAGCAGAGAGCTGGAAAAATAATCCGTCGAACTCGTGCAGCCATTCGATGTGCAGGCCAGCCTGGCTCAGTGCGGTGATGATTTCGCCTATCGTGTACATCCAACTGTAGTTGGTCGCCGGCTTGCTCTCACTGGCATAGCCGCCAATCCAACCATCCTGATCGGCATTTTTTTGAAAGTAAGGATATTTGACGACCAATTCCGGCAGCTTTTCCTCATCCCAGAGCATATAAACAGGATGGCTATCCAAGACGTACAGAAAACCATCATCCGCGAGCAAATGGCGCACATTGCGAGCCCAAAGATATAGATCAGGCAACCAGCAGAGAACGCCTTCCGTCGTAAAGACGATGCCATACTTTTCATGACATTCGGGAATGTCCTTGTCTATAATATCCAACACATTAGATTCGATGAACCGGGCATCCTGGATGCCGAGGTCAGCCGCCAACTTGCGGGCATAGTGGATGTTTTCCGGGACCAAGTCCACTCCGGTGACTTTGGCCCCCATCCGCGCCAGCGAAAGCGTATCGGCCCCAGTGTTGCACTGGAGATGAATCAGCTTTTTGCCTATCACATCGCCGAGTTCCTCGATCTGCGTCTGGCTCAGCGTGGATTCGTTGGCTAACAACCGCGCTTTGAACGCCTCGTAATGATCCTTCGCAATGACGCCCCAACTCTGTTTATTCGCTTCTATGTATTCGCTCATTGTAGTTTCCCGTTATCAGTGAAATCCTCGAAGAAGACCTCGACGATTGGGCTGCCTTCGACTAAATCCTCAACGCTGGCAACCTGCTCTCTATACCAGTGGGTTTCGGGTGCGGTCATCAGTTTTCGGCGATCGTCTCGATCAACGATGATCACGGCCCGCGCGGGCAATTGTACCACAAGCGATTCTTTGAGACAAAACAAAAACTCCGGTTGCGCTTTCAGGTTTGCCAGCCAGTCACGACGTGCGCGGGGGCCGTCTCCGCCTTTCGCGGCGGGCGTCCCGCAGATGATAATGCGCCCACCCACATTGGTGAACCAGATTTCGGTCTTGCGCGGCAAACCGCTCTTCGCCCCCGTGGTGATGATGTCGATAAGGCGATCTTGACGCAAAGCACGCTGAATTTCATCATGCATCTTTATACCTCCAGGATTACGGCGCCCCGATGACTTTGTAGTCCTTCAAATAGGCTAACATCATAGCTCTTTCGCCGCTGGCGATTTTCTGGAATGCCGAACGTATTGGAAAATTGCGAACCCTAACAAAAGAGCAGCCATTGAAAAAAGCACATAACTGATTCGCATTCCCTTCCTGGACAAGACCCACCCGGCTACGATCATAAGGCTCCCATAAATTGCGGGAAAGCGTGCTGTGTTCTTTGCAAGTGCGACGATAAACACGCATATCCCACCAACCAGGTAAACACTGACAAGGACAAGCTCAACACCCCACTTTTCAAAGAGGCCAGCTGCTGGTTCCACAAAACCGCCAGGCGGGATCTCCTGTCT
>JAFGSL010000014.1 GCA_016934645.1 Anaerolineae bacterium | reverse complement strand
GTCCCAACGTTCGTAAGCGGCGATCGCTTCCTGGTAAAAGGCTTCAGCTTTCTTTCGATCTGTTGCGCTAGGTTGTGCCGGGCTCATACATAGCCTCCATAAAATAAGAACTATACACTATTATAACATCTTTCATGGGCCTGCCAAGATGACGCTGGTACTGTTTCAGCACCTTATCATTCTCGGGAAGCAACAGACATTTGTGCGTCATTTTGCCGCTAAAGCGGCTTTTTGTATCAGGAGGATGATAAGGGTGCTGTTTAGAGACCTAGAGGCTGAGTCTAGTCCCTACCACCAGGACTTATCTTCGATAGCAATGCCCCATTCAGCCAACAAGGCGTGCACCTCATCGTAGTGTTTCGCATCGACGACGCCCAGACCGGCAGCTTGCGGCAGCGGGCGAATCCAACGGCTCAAACGGCGGTCGGCGCGGCGCAATTCTTGCAATGCCTCGTCGCTTTCCAGACGTAACAGGATCACCGAGGCCACTTGCGCATCTCCATAGTGATTGCCCCAGGCTTTGAGTTGCTTTTGCCACTCCGGCGTCATTGGCGCGCCCGTCATCTGCTCTACCAACGCGATCACCGCCGGGACATCCATCCCGGCAGCGACGGCGGTACGCACGCTTTCGCCTGTCAATTGCCAACGGTCAGCGTGCTGCCCGCCACTGCGGTGCAGCGTCGCGATACGGCGCAGCGTCCCAGTGACATATAGACTCGGCATAGGATGGCGGGGACGCAACGCATCCTCGTCCCAACGCAAGCTGTGGGGTAAATCCGCCTCCGGGCCTTGCGAGTAAGCGGGTAACATCTCTTGCAACCGCAAATATGCCTCAAGTTTCGCCGTATCTTTCGCGCGCAGCCAGGCGGTGTGCGCATCCAGACGGTGCAGCAACCTGCCGGTCGCCTTGTCGTTCAACAGTCGTTCCAGCGTCTCAGCATCATCAGTTTGCAGGACGGTGATATTGCGGCGGATGACGATCCGCTCATATTGCTCGCCCCACTCTTCCAGGGTGCGGATAATGTTCTGCGGAACGGGTTGTCCGGTGGCTTCTTCAAGAAAGACGTGGATGGCTTCCGGCGATTCGCCGCGCTGCAGAGCCTGGTATGTGCCTTCGCGCGTGATCCGGTACGCAACAACACTCTCGGCGAATTTCTCGCGTGTAGCGAAGCGCTCGAGGTTGGCAAGGATAGGCAAGGCCACCGGCCCCATCGCCAGGATCTGAAAATCGGGTTGCAGGATCACCTGCCCGCCGTTCTCCGCAGCCGGGGAAGGCTGATTGGCAAAGTACGCCAACGCTAGCGGTGTCAGTTGCAGCGCCGCGGGAACCTCGCCTGGCGCAGTATAGCCGAGTTCGACCACCCCAAGTGTCTGGAGCTCTGTGAGCACGGCGAGAACTGCTTGGCGGTCCAATTGGTTCAACGCCGACGTCAAATCATCGCGGCGGCCTGCGGCGTACCAGCGCAAGTTGGTGTAAAGCGATCTCAAAGTGTGATCGGGCACCACCAAACCACCACTGTGACCTTCGTTTAAAAACGCCACGAAGAGGGAGAACGGAAACCACTGTGCTTCAGCAATCTCTTTGAGCAGATTGAGTACCTGCCCGCGTATTTCTTGGGATGAACGTACCGGGAGGGTGGAATAGTAGGCATACTGGACAACAGCATCAAGACTCAGCGTCAAATCATACGTCACGTTAGGATAGCTCTGCAGGATCGTGGCCAACTGAACCCGTGGCGACGCACCCCAAAACAGCTTGACGGCATCGGTATCGGCAGCGCCGATCGTTGCGGCGGTGCTGGTGAGTACATTTAGCGCTTGTAGGACAGCCTGCATCCATCGCAAGTGCTCGATGTCGCGCTCTTCATCCATAAGCAAGCTTTTGGCGATGCGGCGCACGTCGCGTTTGCCGATGCCGCCAGATTTGAGGCGACTCACCGGTTCACGGCGCAGTTCCGCCCACAGGAAGAACAACTGCCGCAAGCAAAGTTCGGCATCTGCGCTTTCGACGCGCGGCGGGGCGGCGACAGTTTGCACAGTGGCTGACGACTCAGGCAGCGCGAGTAGGTTACGCGGCAGCACACGACTCACTTCTGGAGCAATGCCGATCTTGTCGAAGGGGTCAAAGGTGCGACGCGAGGACATACTCCCAACGTCGTCAAGATTGAGCAGGAGGCCCTTGCGCATCAACGACAACGCTACATCTCGCAGCCGCGGCCGGTCGATGGTGCTATCTTGCCCCTCGACGTAGATGAGACCGGCTTTCATCAACGGCAGCGTGACCGCGCGCTGCGTGCTAACGCCGCCATTTTTGAGTAGCAGGCCCAGAAGCGCACGTTCAACCTGGCCCAAACTGCCAATAAAGTCAGTGGAAGCGGCAACCTCGCAGATCTTATCGTTGACCGCATCAGCGATCCAGGCTTTGCGCACCGCCCCTTTGGGGAGACTGACGTTCAAGTGTTCGGCGATTTCCTTGAGCGTGTTCATATGATAGAGATTGAGTGATTGTTTCAGCTTCTCGACCGTCACGTCTCCTCTTTGGGCATGTAGCCCTGGCGTTCCAGATCGCTCACAATGCGATTGATGTCCTCAGCCTGCAGCAGGGCAACCCGTGGCGTGACCAGCCCCATGATGGCTTGGCGCATCGACGGCAGAGCGACTTGTAACTCTTGCATCGTAAACTCATCCCGCGTCACCAGCGTCGTCTGTTCCGTGTAGAGCCGGATGTGACCATACCGTTCCCACCATGTCTGCCACCACTGTTGGATCTCTGGCAAAAGCGGGAAGCCAGCGTGTTTCTCCCAGGCTTCAGTGAGTGTCTCCGGGGTCTCCCCCTGCTCAAACGCCTTGTGTAAGCGGGAAACGTCCAGTTGATAGCGCAGCTTGTTGTCGATCAGACCGCGAGGTTCGCTCCACTGCTGTACCGCGATGAGAAATTCCGCCTTGGCCGGTGGCGTGATCAACAACGCCTGCTCGCGTGATTCAAAAGCGACGTCAGCACGTCCAAACGGGGTAACGTCTTCAACCAGCAACGCCTCAGGACGATTCCAGTGAAAGCTCTGGAAATGTCGCAGACGGAAAACCTCAATGGTATCCAGACCAGGCGCGACCTCAACAAACCCCAGTATGTACATCGGCCCACGCAGCATCGCGTGCAGTGCCTGGGCCAGAAAACCCTTCCAGTGATTGTGTACATCTTTGCACAGCAGGTCGTGTTGGTAATAGTGACTCTTCGGTTCAGGGTACAACTTCACTATGAATTGAACAATCTTGTCCACCGAAAGCCAGACGTCGTGCGGAAGATAGGCCAGGATATCCAGGATGACCCAACGCAGCATGTAGTGCGTCGTCCGCAGCATGTTGTCGACACTCGACAGCGTCCAATAATTCTGATAATTCCACTGAACCTTGACGTCACCGGCGCGCCAGTCGGGCCACCAATCAGTCCAGTCGGCGAGGTTACGATAGATATGATAGAGGGTTCTGAGTTGGTCACCAGGAGTCTGCATCATCCAGGGCTGGATCAGCACAGTGTTGAGCGTAACCGGACTGCCCGGCAGCAGAAGTTGCCCGTTGATCAGTATGTGATAGAGGAACTCAACATTATCCGGTGTGAGTTCAAGATCGGCAGACCACGCAGCGATGGCGTTTTCATCCAGATATGGCTCTGGCGGGCACAGCGTAATCGCGCCCTGCTGATTAGGATTGTTTAACAAGCGTTGGGCATCGTCCGGCATGGGAGGCCAGGTCTGATACTCAGTCCCGTAATAGCCCATCCGGGGCATGCGCCAGCGTGGACGGGGACGGGTGCGATACGTCCTGGATTGCACCAACCCCAGCAATTGGTGAACTTTCGTGAGTAGCAAGCGTGGATCGGTAGCCGGTACATAAGTCGCGGGAGAAGGTTCCGTGTCAAAAGGTAGGTAGGCCGGCGGGAGCAATTTGAACATCTCATACGGGACAAAGAATTGTCCCTCTTCATCCGTCAATCCCAGACCAGTGTCGAGTATCCGTCGCGTCAACGAAGCGGAAGGCTTGGAGAGGGACAGCAGTCGATCAAGTGACACCGGTTCCGTGCGCAAGGTCAAGAGATTTGTATGAAGGAGCAGGTGTAGGTAGTAACGCTGCTCTTCGTCGTTGAGCGTGTTCAACTGGCGAGCAAACCGGTCGGGATCAAGAAAGCCCTCAACCAGTTGGCGGATTAAGTCAATGCGGCTCCGCGCTTTGGACTTCAGTTTGAGGCGGGTGATTTGCTGGCGGATGGAATTAACTCGCCATTGTTCCTCCGCCAAACTCTCGATAAATCCGGTGAGGTCATCCTCCGCGGGCTGCGTCCAGAAGGGCGGAGCAGCCTGTGGCTTGACAGGCTTGCCAGGTTCCAACCACACGTAGTTGAGCTTAGCCGTGAGGGCATCCGGCGTGCAGTCCGCCGCTGTGCTTTGAGTGTATAGTTTCCGCTTCATACTGTTGTCGTAACTGTAGTTTGGGTGGTTAGGTCGGAGACCGCCCACAGCAAGTAAAACTTCGGTTCGCCTCTATCCTGCTCGGGCCGGTCTCCCGATCGCGCCCGCCATCTGTTAGCGTTGTTGGGTATGCGGAAGCGCCCCAGGAATTTCCTCATCGTAGAGGATGAGATAGCGATAGCCCTGCTCGGTCAAGAAGCGCTGGCGGTTAGCACTATATTCCTGATCCAGCGTCTCTTTGCTGACAATGGTGTAGAAATACGCCTGGCTTCCGTCGGATTTGGGCCGCAGGATGCGCCCCAACCGCTGCGCCTCCTCCTGCCGGGAGCCAAACGTGCCCGAAATCTGGATAGCGACGTTCGCATCGGGCAAGTCGATAGAGAAGTTAGCAACTTTGGAAACCACCAGCGTCGAAATCTCGCCCGTGCGGAATTTCTCGTAGAGTTCCTCACGTTCCGGAACTTTCGTCTTTCCAGTGATGAGAGGGAAATCGTAGCGCTTGGCAATCTTTTCCAGTTGTGCCAGGTACATACCGATGACCAGCACACGGTCGCCTTCGTGGTAGCGCAGCAACCGGTCCAGGATGTCGAGTTTGACAGTGTTATCCGCCGCGATGCGGTACTTCTGCCGCTTCTCGGCGACGATATACTCCAGCCGCTCGGTTTCCGGCATATCCACGCGAATTTCGTAGCAGATGGCGGGCGCAATCCAGCCCTGGCGTTCAAGGTCGTGCCAGGGCACATCGTACTTCTTCGGCCCGATGAGCGAGAAGACATCCTCCTCGCGCCCATCCTCGCGGACGAGGGTGGCGGTCAGCCCAAGGCGACGGCGCGCTTGCAGTTCCGCTGTGATGCGGAAAACTGGCGCGGGCAGCAGGTGGACTTCGTCGTAGATGATAAGGCCCCAGTCGCCCTCGTTGAACAGCCCGAAGTGCGGAAATTCCTTTTCAAGGGGCAGGATTTGCCCTTTCGTGCCGCGTTTGCGATGCGTGAGAATCTGGTACGTCGTGACGGTGATCGGGCGGATTTCCTTACGCAGGCCAGTGTATTCACCGATCATGTTGGCGGTGACGGTGGTCTTGTCGAGTAATTCCTCGCGCCACTGGCGGGCAGCTACAGTACTCGGCGTGAGGATGAGCGTATTCGTCTGCGCCAGCGCCATAGCGATCATGCCGACGATGGTTTTGCCCGCGCCGCAGGGCAGCACAATCGCTCCCGCACCACCAGCGTCGGAGCCATCGGCCCAGAAGACATCACTGGCGTCTTGTTGGTAATGACGGATAGTGAAGGACAATCCATCCGCTGTCATTTCCCGCAGGCGGATGGAGAGCGCCGTGCCGTCGACATAGCCAACAAGATCCTCTGCGGGATACCCGGCTTTGACGAGCGCCTGCTTGACGTGCCCGCGCCGCGAGGCCGGGACTTGCAATGTGTGCGGCCCGATACGATCAAGGATGTAAATCTTGAGGCTGCGATTGCGCTCCAATTCCATCAGGAGCAATGGATCATCGGACATCAAACGCAGGCGGGTGGGATCGTTGGGATCGCGGGTGAGGCGCACGCGCCCGTAGCG
>JAFGSL010000140.1 GCA_016934645.1 Anaerolineae bacterium | reverse complement strand
CCGATTATGAAAGCTGAATACATCCATATCTCCGTTGACACTTTGCGCGCATTTTGCCAAGAGGTCTTTCAAGCTCTGAATCTTTCTGAGGAAGATGCCTCTATCGCTGCCGATGTATTGGTGGCGGCAGACGCGCGTGGGATTCCATCTCACGGGACGGCGCGGCTGCCGCGTTATGTAAACGGTCTGGAAACGGGCATTGTGCGCCCCGATGCCGCCGTCGAAATCGTGATGGACACGCCAATGTCGCTGGTGGTGGATGTCCACGGAGCGATGGGCGCGCCCGTCAGCGCCAGGACGATGCGGCAGATCATCGTCAAAGCACGAGACAGTGGTGCGGCCTTCGGCTGCGTCCGCGATTCCACGCACTTCGGCATCGCCGGGTACTACGCGATGCTGGCGCTGGAAGCGGACATGCTCGGTATTGCGATGACCAACACCGCCGCGTTGGGTGTGCCCACCTTCGGGCGACAGGTGATGTTCGGCACCAACCCCCTGGCCTTCGCCGCGCCCGCCGACGAGGAACGCGCGTTTGTGCTGGATATGGCGACCACGGTGGTCACGCGGGGCAAGATCGAGGTGTACGACCGGTTGGGCAAGGAGCTTCCGGCTGGATGGGCCGTGGACAAGAATGGTCGCACGGTGAAAGACACCGCGTCACTGCTGGATGATATGTTCCACAGGGTGGGGGGCGGCATTCTGCCTCTCGGTGGCGAAGGTGAGTTGTTCAGTGGGTATAAAGGCTACGGTCTGGCGGTAATGGTGGACATCCTCTGCGCTGTACTGTGCGGCGCGCCCTTTGGCGCGGACGTCTCCGATACCGAAACTTCTTCGGGGCGCGTGAGCCACTTCTTCGGTGCGATCAAGATTGCATCGTTCCGTGATCCGCGTGAATTCCGCCGCGATATGGACCGGATGCTCCGTGATCTCCGCAGCACGCCCCCGGCGGAAGGTGCAGAGCGCGTCTACTTTGCGGGACAGAAAGAATTTGAGGCGGAAGCGGAATGTCGCCGTAACGGTATCCCGCTGCTTGAGCAAACTTACACGCAATTCTGCGACATCGCCGCGAAGTACCGCCTCGCGCCGCCAGAGGTGTTATGAACAAGCACAGCACAACGGAGTTCTTTCCACACAAAGGCACCAAGACACCAAGAGAGATTAATGACGTGTGTCTTTGGCGTTTCCTGTCACAGGCTTTAGTGACCTCAGAATTCACTGAATCTTTGCTTCAGTAATGAATCGACACAGGTGTGCCGATGTCAGCCCAGGCGTAGAGTAGGCTGGCCTCATACGTTCCCAGGACGATGCAGCCGTAGGAAACCGGCGAACCTAGATATCCCGCCCAGAGCGTGACCCCGTTCGCCATCACCGGCAGGGCGTGGATGCCGTTTTCCGTTGATCCGGCCCAGTAGATCCCGAGCCAGTGCGGCATCCAGATGTTCCAGGCGGAGCCGTAGGCGTTGGGAATCTTGCTCTGCATGCGAAATTCGCCGGTGCGAGTATAATACGGCGCAGCCCCGCTGGAAGCCACGAAGGAATAGACCAAGTGATCCCCCTGGTAGGCGTAGAGGTGTTGCTCGGAGAGACTGACCACGATGTATTTTCCCCCGCCAGAAGGTGCAGGTGCGCTTCCCGTCAGGCGTAGCACCTGCCCAACGTAGATGTTGGACGGATTAGCAATTCCGTTCAGATATGCCAGGTCTGTGGCTGTAGTCCCAAAGCGCAGTGCGATCTGGATCAAGGTATCGCCGGGACGCGCCACGTAAGTATCGAGATTGCTTGTTTCCGGATCGGGTGTCTCCTCTACTGTAGCGCTTCCGGGGATGAGCAAGGACTGCCCGGCGTAGATCGTGTGCCAATCTGACAACTCGTTGGCCTTTATCAAGGCCCATACGGTAACTCCGTGACGCAGAGCGATGCTGTTCAAGGTATCGCCCGGCTGGACGATGTAGGCATCCGTGGATGGTGCAGGCGTTGGTTGTGGGATAGGTTCGCCGGAAGCATCAGGGATGACCAACTCCTGTCCAACGTAGATGTAGATGCTGCTCAACCCGTTTGCCGACATAATCGCATCGACCGTCGTGCCGTAGCGCAGCGAGATGCGAAAGAGGTTCTCGCCAGGTTGCACCACGTGGATGATGGTCGTCTGCGCCTGTGCTACGGTGGGGTGGCGCAGCGTGCACAGCAGGATCAGCGCCACGAGGATTCTTTCCAGGGGTGTTAGATGTTGCCGTACACTGCGTGAGAATGATAGGCTGTTTATCATTAACCTGATTCTATAGCCGTTATTCTATTCACGCAAACGCAGAGTTTGACGTGTAAATCTTGCGGTCAGCCAAAGAACGCGGCGGCTTCGGCTATGCGCGTCACCGTCGACACGTCGAACGGACAGCGCTTCTCACACGCGCCGCATGTGGTGCAATCTGAGGCGTGCGTTGGCATAGCATCATAAGCCGCACGGATCGCCGGGGTGAAATCCTGCTGCGCCATATCGAACAGGCGGAGCGTCTGGCCGATGTCGATCCGCGACGGGCAGGGCAGGCAGTGATTGCAGTAGACACATTCGCCGGGCACGTACTGCTCGAAGTCGGCGATGACTTCAGAGAAATCTTTTTCTGCCTTCGTTGCGTTCTCGTAAGCTAGAACGCCGCATATCTGCGGTCCACCTCGCAACTCCTCAACGCTGGCGCAACCCGGGATCGTTGCGCAGACCCCCACCTGTGCGAGTGTATAGCTAAGGCATTGTACCGGTGTGATCGGGACGCCTTTTCTGATCTTCTGCGCTTCGCCGCCCATCTGATAATGCGACACACGCACGGTGCGTGGGCCTTGCAGCAGTTTTCCGCCACCCAGGGGTTTCATCGCCACGACGCCCACGCCGCGTGCCTGGCACGTTTTGAGCAAGTCTTTCTTGCCGGGTACGGCGTTCCCTGCCATATTGACCGGGAACATCAGAATGTCGATGTGGCCACTCTCGACCGCCTGTAGTGCTGTTTCGACGGTGTGCCCGCTGAAGCCGATGAAGCGCGTTTTGCCCTCTTCTTTGAGCCGTAAAGCCAGCCCCAGCGGGCCATTCTCGCGAAACAGAGCGTCGAAGTCGTTCTGTCGGTCGCAGTTGTGCAACACGAGCACGTCTGCGTAGTCGGTTGCTAAGCGGGCGAGGAAGTCGTCAAAGAACTCTTGGCAGATCTTGAGCGAGCGCGTTTTCAAGTATTGCCCATCCTCTTTGATCGCTGCCCCAAGGTGCGCTGCAAGATACACGTGTTCGCGCTGTCCGGCGAACGCCGCGCCCATCGCGTCGCGGAAACCGGGTTCTGCGCAGAACAGATCGAAATAGTTGATACCCGCATCCAATGCCGCGTGGATGACCTCGACAATATGGTCGTG
>JAFGSL010000139.1 GCA_016934645.1 Anaerolineae bacterium | reverse complement strand
GCAAGCTCTCGAAAATCATTATGATGTTGTCTCTCAGATTACGGCTGTTGCAGCACCGTTGCTATGAAATTTCGATCTACTGAGACTAAAGACTGCACGACTATTTTTGAGGAGGTTTTGATGAACGAAATCTATCGGCTCAATTTAGGACTGGGAAGCCTACCGCTGCTCTCCGACGCGGAGACACGCTCGATCTCCGCCGAGAACCCCACCGGCGCGAAGGGGGGTGGTGCGAAAGCCATCCCTGACACCCGTAATGCCGGTTCGATGTTGGGGCAGGGATGGAAGATCCGGCCCTGCATCACGCTGGAGCCAGGCACAACGACCACGCTGGCGGATATCGAAGGGCCTGGCATCATTCAACACATCTGGATCACGGTAGACCCACGTGCTTACCGCGATACAATCCTGCGCTTTTTCTGGGATGACGAGGAAACGCCCTCCATCGAAGTCCCGTTGGGCGACTTCTTCTGCAACGGGCACGCGCTGCGCCACAACGTCAACTCGCTGCCGATGGCAGTGAACCCCTCCGGTGGGTTCAACAGCTATTGGCCGATGCCGTTCCGTAAACACGCGCGCATCACCGTCGAGAGCCAGCACAAAGACGCTATCAGCGGCTTCTTCTACCAGATCACCTACGCGCTTACCGCTATTCCCGACAACGCCGCCTACTTCCACGCACAATGGCGGCGCTCGCTCACCGCCCGCGAATACCCAGAACACGTCCTTCTCGACGGCGTGCAAGGACAGGGGCATTACGTTGGCACGTTCCTGGCCTGGGCACAGCTCTCCAACGGCTGGTGGGGCGAGGGCGAAATCAAGTTCTACATTGACGGGGACGGCGGGACCGAGTTCCCCACCATCTGTGGAACCGGCACGGAGGATTACTTCGGTGGCGCATGGGGATTCGGCGGTGAAACCTACTCGACGCCATTTCTCGGCTACCCGCTCTATCGCAAAGAGCCTGGTGAGGTGCCGCGCCACGATCTTTATCGCTGGCACATCTTCGATCCCATCCGTTTCAAGCATGATCTGAAAGTGACCATCCAGGCACTGGGTTGGTGGCCCAACGGTAAATATGAGCCGCTGACCGACGACATCGCCTCGGTCGGCTACTGGTATCAATCCGAGCCGCATGCTCCTTATCCGCTTTTCCCACCGGTTCATGAACGCTGGTCGCGATAGTGTTCGACGATCTACTGATCCAGTCATATTTTGCTAAACACTTATACGCCTGCTAGCAGTCTGTCGGAGAGAACGATTCGCGTGTCAGAAACCCGGTTTTTGGTCGTTTGCCGAGGTATTTTTGCCACAAAAATGGGCGCTTTTCGGCCTAAAAACCGGGTTTCTCAATCTCTCCGACAAGCTGCTAGATACCGGCATGGCTTTAGTTTTTTTATGGCCGGATCAGTAGTATACTGCTCGACAATGTGTACGGAGGGCGCGCCATGACCAAAGCATTATTCGAATACTACAAACAAGGATTACAAAAACTCATCACCGCCGCAGGAGACGAAAATCCGCAAGTTTCGACGCTGCGTATTCTCCAGCAACGCCTCGTCGAGAACCTGATCGCACCTGCCGCCGCTGATCTGGCGACAGTCCAGCGCGCCGCCGCTCACGCCGATATTCTTGAATCGCTCAACCACCTCAGCATCGAACTGACCGGCAGGTCCTTCAGCGCCTTTTGCGAAGCAGCCTACGACACCCCCACATCCTCCGCAACCGCGCGAGAAGCGCTGATCTCGTTTGCTGATTACATGCTTTGGCTCACGCCACTGCTGACACCCGAAAAGCTGACACAATCGACAGCGCTGGCTATGATCCAGGAACGGACGCTGGCAATCCTGGAACACAGCACACCCAAGGAAAAAGGGAAACTCGTGGAAACTCTATACAATGCTGGGCTGATTTCCACTGCTGCGCCATGGATCACGCTGTCCCATGCCAACCTCAGGCGCGTCCATCTCGTTGAGGCCGAAATAGACAATGTGAACTTCGCCAAAGCGGACATGCGAGGCGCGAACCTGGTAGGAGCGTTTCTCAGAGAAGCAGAACTGTCTCACACAATCCTGGTCGGCGCAAAACTCGGCTGGAGCGTTATGGGGGCAAGCCGTTTGATCGAAGCCGAACTCGGCGGCGCAACACTGACCGGCGTCGATCTGCGTAAGGCGGATGTGCATGGCACTCACCTGATTATGGCAAACCTCAAATGGGCCGACCTCTCACAAGCGGACCTCTCTGGAGCAAACTTACTGCGCGCCAACCTAGAAGAAGCCATTTTGACGACGGCAGATTTGTCGGGAGCTGTGCTACTGTGGACCAACTTCACCCACGCGCGCCTGGACGGGACAAAACTCGACAAGGCCACGTACAATCAACACACGCTTTGGCCTGAAGGTTTCGATCCCACTGCTTCTGGGGCAGTCATAGTAGCCTGAGTCGCCCTATCAACACATATTATCTTTCGAGGAGCCTATAAATCCTATGCGCAACGATAACCGTTACCTCGACATCTACCCAAAAATCGTCCGCGCCGGATGCGAAACGATAATCACGATCCGGCCTTTGTTCGATCATGTCCGCTCTGTCCTCACAGATTCCGAGATCGCCCTCTTCCCAACCGAGGGTGGCAAGACGCAGAGTGAGAGCCTGCCACCAGTCATGCTCAAGCCTACCGTTGCTGATGATGTGCTTCAGGTGCGTTGCCACTTCGAGACTGAGCAGGAATACACGTTGCTAGTAGGTAACAGCGAGAGGCCACTGGCCGAGACCCGCCTCTATGCACTGGACGACGATCTGTTCGTGCGCCGTCCGTACAAAGGCGACATACACATCCACAGCTATCGCTCGGACGGCAAGGAGTCGCCAGCCTACGTTGCCGGGGCAGGACGGTGCATCGGGTTGGACTTCATGGCGATCACAGACCATCGCCAGTATGCACCTTCACTGGAGGCCATCCGCGCCTTCGAGAACGTTCCTATCGACCTACGCCTTTATCCCGGCGAGGAAGTCCACCCACCCGACAATCCTGTACACATCATCAACTTCGGCGGGAGCTTCAGCGTCAACGCGTTGTTTGCGGCTGAGTCCTACCGGCGCGAAGTCCAGGCCATCGCCGATACGTGTGACAATTTCCCCGCCGGTATGGACCGTTACCCTTACGCCTCATGCGTCTGGTGTTTCGACAAAATCCGCGCAGGTGGCGGTCTGGCCGTCTTCTGTCACCCCTACTGGTATACCCGTCACCGTTACGACGTACCGGAGGCGCTGACGACGCTCCTTTTCGACCGCCAGCCCTACGACGCGCTGGAACTCATCGGCGGGTATCACCCCTTTGAGGTGGAATCCAACATGCTCCAGGTGGCGCGCTACCACGACGAACGTGCGCGCGGCAAGGTGATCCCCATCGTCGGCGTGAGCGACGCGCATGGCTGCGAGACAGGCGAGTTGTTCGGCTGGTACTACACCCTCGTTTTTGCGCCATCGCTGGAGTTACCCGATCTTGTCCTGAGCGTGAAGGCGCTGTACTCCGTCGCCGTGGAAGCGCTGCCGGGCCAAACGCCGCGAGCGCACGGCCCGTTCCGCCTTGCGAAGTACGCACAATATTTGCTACGCGAAATCCTCCCGCAGCACGATGCTCTCTGCGTCGAAGAGGGCCGGCTGATGCTCGCGTACAGCGCGAGCGATACAGAGGCACGCGACCTGCTTCGCGCCAGTCAAGGCCGTACCGCCGCTCTTTACGATCATCTTTGGGCTATCGAATGAGAGAGCCTTGCGAAGGTTCAGAAACCTTCGCAAGGCTTCGTGCATTTGCACTCGTCACAAATTGTGCCACAATGCCTACTCAACTACAGCTTTAGCAACTATCCGGCTACAAGACTAACGACTACATGACTGTCAGGAGGACTCCGATGAAATTCGAACACTTTGGTATCAACGTTCCCGATGCTGCCGCGATGGCAGCCTGGTACGTGAAGCACCTCGACATGCAGATCATCCGCGCCATCCAAGGCGCGCCGCACACGCACTTCCTCGCCGACGCCACCGGGCGTGTGGTGATGGAGATCTACTCCAATCCCATCGCTCCTATCCCGAACTACGCTGAGCAAGACCCGCTGTGCCTGCACGTCGCCTTTGCGGTAAAGGATGCCGCTGCCGCACGGGATACCCTCATCGCCAGTGACGCGACGTTGGTCAGCAACCAAACACTCGACGATGGTTCACTGCTTGTGATGCTGCGCGATCCCTGGGGCGTGGCCCTGCAACTCTGCCAGCGCGCCGTGCCGATGGGGTAAGTATGGGAACGGCCAAACTCGACCCTCAGGAATTGCTCGAATTACAACCCGCTCACGCGCTGTGGCGCCTCTACGCGCCGGAGAAAGCGCCCTATCGCTTCCGCGCAAAGACCCGTGCAGAGGCCGAGGCGTGGCAAACCGGCATCCGCGCCGCATTGACGAAGACCCTCGGATTCAGCGGAACTGAGCAACGCGATGCCTTTCCTGCCGCACCGCTCAACCCGCGCCGGCTGGAAAGCGTGGACAAAGGCGATTACGTCCGCGAAAAGTGGCTGCTGCGCACCTCGGCGTACACACTGATGCCGGTCTACATCCTTGTTCCCAAACAGGGGACAGCGCCCCACCCCGTCGTCGTCGCCTTCCACGGGCACGGGTACGGCGTGAAGGACATCGTCGGGCTGTGGGAAGATGGCGCTGAACGCGACACACCCGACGGCTACCACAAGGACTTCGCCGTGGCCCTGTGCCGCCGCGGATTCGTCGTCGCCGCACCGGAAATCTCATGCTTCGGCGAACGTCAGACGGACTTCTCGTATCTCAACGCGACCATCGGGCAGACCGCGCCCACTACATGCGACCACACCGCAAAGCTGGCTTTCCATCTCGGAGGATCGGCAGCCGGCCTGCGCGCCCACGATGCCCGCAGACTCATCGACTACGTCGAAACGCGCTCCGACGTGGACGCCAACCGCCTGGGCGCGATGGGCATCTCCGGCGGCGGGATGCACACGTTCTTCTCCACCTGCACCGATCCGCGCATCAAGGCGTGCGTCATCAGCGGCTACTACAGCACCTTCAAGGATAGCATCCTGGCGATGTCCCATTGTACCTGCAACTTCGTCCCCGGTCTGTGGCAATTCGGCGAGATGTACGATCTGGTCGGACTGATCGCGCCGCGCTCGCTACTCGTCGAGGCCGGAACCCGCGACCCGATCTTCCCCATCGCTGCCGTGCAGCAGAGCGTCGCCAAAACACGGGAGGTCTACGGCATCTTCGGTGCCGCCGATCAAGTGGAGACTGACTATTTCGAAGGCCGCCACCAGATCAGCGGGCGACGCGCGTATGATTTTCTGTGGGAGAAGCTTACGTGAAACGTGATGCGTGATACATGATGAAACCTTTCGATGTAAATACATCTTCAGTCACGTTATGTACGACGCAAGAATGCATCACGCATCACTAGTACGCATCACACAACCTATTCAAACGTAAGGAGATTCTTAACCCAATGACCACCCTCAGTGAACAATATGTCAACCAAGGCTCGCGCCCGTCGGACCTGAAAATCACCGACATGCGCATCGTCACCCTCAAAGGCATCGTGCGCGCGACGCTCATTCGCATCGACACGAATCAGGGGATTTCCGGCTACGGCGAAGTGCGCGATATGGCAAGCAAAACCTACGTCCTGATGCTCAAAAGCCGCATCCTGGGAGAAAACCCCTGCAACGTGGATAAAGTCTTCCGCAAGATCAAGCAGTTCGGCCATCACGCGCGGCAAGCAGGCGGCGTCTGCGCGATCGAGATGGCGCTGATGGACCTCGCAGGCAAGGCCTACGGCGTCCCGGCGTACATGCTCGCCAACGGCAAGTTCCGCGACAAAGTCCTCTGCTACAGCGATACGCACAGCGAACCCGATGGCAAGACGATGGGCAAACGCCTCAAGGAACGGATGAACCAGGGCTTCAAATTTCTCAAAATGGATTTGGGCATTTATATGCTGCGCAACGTTCCCGACACCCTGATCGGCTTCCCCGATAACATCGACAGTTTTCACATCATGCACCCCTTCACTGGCACACAGATCACCGAAAAGGGCATCGACTGGCTTTGCCAATACGTCGCCGACGTGCGCAGCATCGTCGGCTACGAAGTACCACTGGCGATCGACCACTTCGGTCACATCGGGCTGGAATCGTGCATCCGGTTGGGCCAAGCACTCGACCAGTTTTCGCTGGCCTGGTACGAGGATATGATCCCCTGGCAGTTCACCGACCAGTACGTGACACTCTCCCGCGCCGTCAAAACGCCTATCTGCACCGGCGAGGATATCTACCTCAAAGAGGGCTTTATGCCGCTATTCAAGGAGCGCGCCGTCTCGGTCATTCACCCCGACCTTGCGTCATCCGGTGGTATCCTGGAGACCAAGAAGATCGGCGACCT
This sequence comes from Anaerolineae bacterium, assembly GCA_016934645.1. The sequence continues at coordinate 1,989 of JAFGSL010000139.1, read as the reverse complement.
GGCGCAGGAGCATGGAATCGCGATGGCGATGCACATGGCCGGTTCGCCCATCGCAGCGCTGGCGGCCGTCCACTGCGCGGCAGCGACGGAGAACTTCCTCGTACTCGAAAACCACTCCGTCGATCACCCAGAGTGGAATGACTTCGTCGTTGGCCTGCCTAACCCGCTCATCCAGGACGGTTACATCCAGGTGCCGGAGACGCCCGGCCTGGGCTTCACCGGTGTGAACGAAGAAATGCTGCGCCTCCAGATCGACCCAGACCAGCCTGGCTACTTCGAGCCAACGGCAAAGTGGGATAATGAAAAATCGTGGGACCGGCTGTGGAGCTAGAGCGAATCGGCGAATCTGCGAATTACGAATAGCGAATTACCGGAGGTACAACAAAAATGAGCGAAACGATCATTCACCTTTCACCTGATGACTTTTCCGTGCAGAAAAGAACTCTCGTCGAGTACGGCAAGTTGACTGCCTCGACCTTCCGCTTTCCGAGCGGGGTGTGTGGACTGCGGCTCACCAGCGACGTGGGCGAATTGGTACTACTGCCGTTCCAGGGCCAGCAGGTCTGGTCGGCGACGTTCAATGGCCGCAACCTGACGATGAAGTCGATGTTCACCCAGCCCTACCCCAACCGGCCGTTCTTGGAGACGTTCGGCGGATTCTTGCAGCACTGTGGCATCACCGGCGTCGGTGGACCGTCGCCGCAGGATACCCATCCGCTGCACGGCGAACTGCCCAACGCGCCCTACGAAACCGCCTACATCGCCACAGGCACAGACGAGAAAGGGACATACATCGGGATGGGTGGACAGTACCGGCACACCGTCGCCTTCGCGCACAACTATCTCGCCGAACCACTGGTCAAGCTCTACGCCGGATCGACGCTGTTCAACGCGACGATGACGATCACCAACCTCAAGAACTCCGGCCAGGAACTGCTCTACCTGGCGCACGTCAACTTCAAGCCGGTGGACAACGGTCGCCTGGTCTACAGCGCGATCCCCACGCCGGAACACGTCCGCGTGCGCGCGAGTATCCCCAGTCACATTAAGCCAGGGCCGGGCTACGCCGAATTCCTCGCCGAACTGCGCGACAATCCTGCGAAGCACCACATTCTCACGCCGGACCTGGCCTTCGACCCGGAGGGCGTCTTCTTCATCGACTACCTCGCCGATGCAAATGGCTGGGCGCACTCACTACAAATCCATCCCGACGGCAATGCCGACGTCATCCGTCACCGCCCATCGCAGCTACCCAAGGCCACGCGCTGGATCTCGCGCACGCCCGACCAGGATGCCATCGCCCTGGTGGAGGCCGGGACGTGTGAGCCGGAGGGCTATCTCGCGGAGAAGGCAAAGGGCTACGTCAAGGTCCTGCCGCCCGGCGAGAAATTCGTGGCCGAGTTCGAGATTGGCGCGCTTGCGCCGGAAGAGGCACAGCAGGCAGAAAAGAAAGTTAAGGCGATGATTCAGTCGTGATCGACGACAAAAGCCCAGCGAACCCGCACGAAACTCTTACTGCAATCTGCAATAATTCCGTTGCCCGCAACCATGAACTGTAGTATACTGTGAATAGGAACATAAATTCACCCTAAAAAGGTCAAGTGAAATGGAAGAAATTGCACTTAAGATGAAGTTTTCTGCCGCGCACAGCAGCGCAGAGGTTCGCAAGGTGTTAAGTGATGCCCTGCTTCAAGAAACAAAGTTGGCTGAAACGCGCCGCATCTATTTCGGGCGGTTATGCCAGGCTTTTGAGCAACAGCATCATATGACGTCTGATGACTTCATACAGCAGTTTGAGTCTGGCGAACTGGGAGACGATGCGGTGTACTTTGATTGGTATGCGGCGAAGCGCGGTTTGGATTTATGGCAACACCGCTTCTATATCCTGTCCGAGGTTCATGTTTGAACGCGCGCACCTACTACGTAGGTCTGCTGGATGCCATCCACGCCGCTCCGCACGTCATCGCCTCGGAAATACGATTCGAGGAT
>JAFGSL010000138.1 GCA_016934645.1 Anaerolineae bacterium | reverse complement strand
GTTGTCGAAGTCCTCGATTTTCTCCTCGTCGTAATAGTCCGGGATGCCGGACGTGTGGGTCAACAACTGCCGGATGGTGATCTCTTTTGAGTAGCGCGGGAAGTTCCAGGGGACACATTCGGCGACCTTTGTGGCGAAATCCAGCTTCCCCGCCTCGATCAGCTTGCCGATGGCTAACGCAGTGAAGAACTTCGTGCCGGATGCGATCCCAAAGCGGGTATCGGGCGTGTTTTCGCGCCGGTTGGCGCGATCCGCATATCCCGCTGCTCGTTCGTACACGACCTGTCCGTTTTGGCGGACGTAGACCACGCCGGAGAATGCGTTTGTTTTGATAGATTTATTCAGAGTCTGAGCAAGATTGGTCATTGTGTGCTTTTTACCTCAACATTTCTGATTAGGACTTGCGCAAAGCTCTCTCTCTTTTTTCACCGCAGAGGCCGCGGAGTACGCAGAGAAACAGGCGTTGCGCGCAACGCACAAAATCTCTGCGGTCTCTGCGTGCTCTGCGGTAAATTCTTCATGCGTTTGCGTAAGTGTTGCTATTTTAGGCAGGTTTCGACAGAAGTACATCCGTGATGTCTCCGTTGAACCCGATGTCTTTCAAAAGGTGCAGATGCGGTGTAAACTCGCCGACCTCGTAGAGGTTGTGCGTATCGCTGCCAAACGACAGCTTGACGCCAAGCTCGAGGCACAGCCGCATAAATTCTGGCGACGGTTCGTTTTTGTGGAAGTTGATCTCAGCGGCGACCTGGTGCTCGCGCAGCAGTTTCGCCACAGGGAGAAATAGCGTCTCCGGCGGTTCCCAGCCGGCTTTGCGGAAGATGCGGAAAGGGTGTGCCAGGATGTGGATGCCGCTTTGGAGAAACTTTTCGAGGAGCGTGAGGAACTCGCTTTGGAGGGTCTCATCGGTAACGCCGGGTATCTTCTCACTCGGCAGTCCGTGAATCGCGCCGATGAGGAAATCCGCGTGATGGCGATCCTCTGGCTTGAGTACGGGATTGCCGTCGTAGTCGCAATCCACCTCCAGCCCGAAGCGGATGGTGTCGCTTGCAAAGGTGTGTTTGAGCGCGAGGAAGTCTGCCATGCGGTTATCTGGCGCTTGCGCGCCGTTGATTCCTTCCTGAAGGGCCTGCCGTCCCCAATATTGCGTGCTGTCGAAGTACAGTTGCCCGGAGTGCTCTGCAAAGCCGACGCCTGCCAGTCCGAAGTCGCGGGCCAGCGCGATGGCGCGTTCGACCGTCACGTTTTCTGCGCAATATGCGAGCTGCGTGTGGACGTGGTTATCGACCAGGCGCAGGTTCGCGGGCATCGCCAGTTGGTGGCGTTCCGCTGTGACTTGTCCGCCATCCAAAGTTACGACCAGGAAATGGAACGGCGCTTCACACAGGGCGGGAGCGTTGATGAACGTACTGTGGTGCTCCGTATGGATCACCGGCGCACCCTTGTGGTAATGCCCGCCGATGGAGAGTGTTACGCCAGATTCTGCCATTGCATCGACGATGGCCTGCGCGTTGGTGTAGTTGTACGGCATCTCCAACCGCTCCGGTGGTGCGAGGCAGACGTGCTGCAAGGCGACGATAGGGCCGTTGTAGTTTTGACGCGCCTGACGAAAGCGGGCGAGATCAACGTCGCTGCGGCTGGCATTGTAGCCCGGTTCCTCGCGGTCGATGAACGGCAAGAAGTGGATTCCGCCGATGTCGGCGATAGCCTGCGGACGCTCGAAGACGCGGTAGAAGGCATTCACATCGCCGTCGTGGTTGCCGGGGATAACGACGGTGGGCGATGTCAGCTTGTCGAGGATCGCGCGCAGATGCTCCAGGCGTTCCGCCTTATCCGGCGCGGTGCCATCATCGACCAGATCGCCGAGGATGAGCGTCACATCGGGTTGGATGAACCGGTTTAGCCGGTGGACGGCGCGTAGCAGGAGAATGTCGGCGATCTCGGTACGCCGTCGTGGGTGGGACAATGGTGGGCCGTAATGGAAGTCGGTGAGGATAGCTATTTTTGCAGAGGAATTCATCAAGTTTCCTGTCAGTAGTGGACGCGTTGCAATACCACTTTCCCCGCTGGAGAAAACGTCAGCCCTTCGTGCTCAAGCAGAACGCGCTTCATGGCCGTGCCGCCCTGGTAACCGCCCAGGGAGCCGTCGGCACGGATGGCGCGATGGCATGGGACGAGGATAGGGAAGGGGTTCTGCGCGAGCGCGTTCCCGACAGCCCGCGCCCCACCGGGAACACCCAGGTGTGCGGCGATCCGGCTGTAGGTGCTCACCCAGCCGCGTGGGATTTGATGTTCGGCCCGCAGGACGCGCTGTTGGAAGGCCGGACATGTCTCCAATGCTGCCAAGGTCAACGCAAAATCGAGTGCCTCACCCTCGAGAAATCGCTGGATTCCTTCCGCCAAATCGGCCATAAGGGGATTTGCGCCGGGTAGAGCGTTTTCCCATACTGTGCGCACGCGATCTTCGGCCAAAGCCTGGGCATTGGAAAGAAAGATGCGCTGAATCCGCGGCCCGGCATCGGTCTCTTGCCAGACGATGCTGAACGGCCCGAAGGGGGAAGGGTAGGTGGTATAGAACGGTTCAAACATCTTTGTCATTATGCTACCTGCGCTTCCATCACCGGCGCCGCTGCGACTTTGATCGCCAGTGCGAATGGCACAGAAAGCGTAATCACTCCTGCTGCGCCCCAGCAGAGCTTCTCGTATCCGATCAGGCCCAGCAGCGTCCCCGCCAGCAACGACATCGTCACCGAGGTGATGTGGTTGATGCTCACCCCGGCAGAGAGCGTCGGCCCCAGTTCCTCCGGCGGGGCGATGCGGTTGACGTAGGTCGAAAGCCCGATGCTCAGCGTGACCAGGAGGTTGATCCCGATTAGCATCCCGCACAGGAACCAGACGTTGTGAACGGTGGCGTAGCCGACGAAACACAGCGCCAGCAGGACATAGCTGATCGTCAGCGTAAACCGCTCGCCGACGAGGTCCAACAGCCGTCCGATAGCCGGTGCAAAGACGAAGTTGACGATGCCACTCGTCACCAACAGCAGGCTGATCTGTTGGGCGTTCAGGCCGTAACTCTGCACCAGCACCAACGTGCCAAACGAGCCAAAAACCTGTGTGCGCGATCCCTCGAAGAACGTCAATACATAGTAGAGCCAGTAGCGTTTCTTCAGGAGGATGCGCGGTTGCGCCTGCTTTTGTTCTCCGATGTTGGCAGGGATGCGGAGCACGAGCACGCCGCCCAACACGATCAGCACGCCGCCCACGATGAAGAAGGCACGCAGCGGAAGCGCTGTTGCCAGCAGTGCCGTCAGCCCCATCCCGACGATGGACGCGAGCGCACCGATGGACGACAGGAAGCCCATAATGCGTCCCGAATGGCGCTTTTCGGTCAGCGCGAAACCTAATGTGCCTTGCAGCGGCAGCCAGTTGTGAAAGCCGAGGCTGGAAAACACCGCTGCTGCTAGCAAAGCCACATAAGACTGGATTGCCGCGTAAAGGCAGTAGCCCACCCCCATCACGATGATGGAGAGGACCGCGCGGCGCGACAGCGGCAAGCGCATCAGCAGCGCGGCAATGAAGACCAGCAGCAGACCAGGGATTTCACGGATGCCCGCCAGCCACAACACCTGCGCCCCGCTCAGGCCGAGGTCGTTGACGAAGAAGTTAGTGCTCGCGGCGTTCAGCAATCCCGAACCCAGACTCATTAAGAACACGGTGAACGCCAGCGTGAGCACATACGTGCTCCACATCGATGTAGCGGCTTTGAAACGATCACGTAGCGAAAGATGCATACTTTTCACTCCTCAAAATGATAACCACGAAGGCACAAAGCCACAAAGGAAGATTTGTAAGAATTTCGTGGCTTTGTGCCTTCGTGGTAGTAGTTTCCATTCACGTTTTGTCGCTACGGCCAGCGGTAGACAATCTCGCCGCCAGTTGCATCAAACCCGAGCAGTTGTCCTTCGATAGACATCCACATAGTATCCTGTTGCCAGACGACGAACTCCGGAGCGCTCAGGATAATGGTGCTGATGCCCAGTTGGATTTCTTCTGAGCCGCTGCTGGTTCCGGTTTGTAGATCGAGTGTTTCCAGCAGGATCGCGTGCGAGACGTCATCCTCGGCGCGCTTGAAACGGATGATCATCAGGCCTCCCGGGGCGACGTGCCATGTCCAGACCGGTTCATCCTCATCGATGATGCTGGTGTTGGCATTGGGGGGATCGAATGGCGGATTCTGGCCCAGGTCAAAGGTCCAGTTGACCTCCTCAGGGGCGCTCTTATTCACCGACCAGATCTCAAAGCGCGCGGAGCCGCGCTGGCGCATCGCGCGCACCAACAGGCTGTCATCCACGATGGTCAGCGGCACAAATTCGTAATCGTCATTGGTGAGCAGTGACTGAAATTCTCCGGTCGCTGTATTGAATGCCAATAGTTGGTTGTCATTGCCCAGGTAGAGCGCTTCCTCGGTGACGAGGATAGGGTTGTCGTAGAAAATGCCGCTGGGCATATCCGTGCTCCACAGTTGCGACAGCGTTTGAGCATCCCAACGTTGCGCGCATGGCTTTGGGGAGCCAAAGACCAGGTAGAAGCTTTTCCCATCAGGCGGCAGATAGATAGGTGTTGTCCAGTCTCAGTAGATCGAAATTTCATAGCAACGGTGCTGCAACAGCCGTAATCTGAGAGACAACATCATAATGATTTTCGAGAGCTTGC
>JAFGSL010000137.1 GCA_016934645.1 Anaerolineae bacterium | reverse complement strand
GGTTGCCCGTGACCAGATCGATTGGACTCCGGAATGGTCTCACCGTGGACGCGGCATCGCCACCTATGCCGCTATCCGGCAACTAGGCAAACAGGGGGTGGCTGAGCTAATCGAACGCACTTGTCAGTATGCACATTGCCTTGTAACACGCATTGGCGCATTACCCGGTGCTGAGTTGATTTGGGAACCACAAATAAACCAGGGGTTAGTACGTTTTCTCAGCGCGAAACTCAATGCGACGGATGCCGATCATGATCGGCGCACAGACAGCGTTATTGCAAATGTTCTTGAATCCGGTGAAGCATTTTTTACGGGTACTACGTGGCAAGGTAAACGCTGTATGCGCGTTTCGGTGTGTAATTGGAAAACAAATGATATGGATGTTGAGCGCGCCATCAATGCCGTTCAACTTGCTCTAGCAAAACAGTAAACATCATCCACGACCTTCGCCAGTTCTGATATCCGCAGCCGCCTCCCCCGCTATACGCCGGAGGCGCTGAAAGCAAACCGGGTGATCATTGATCTGCTTGCCAGAATCGGAGAACAGAAGGGAGCGACACCGGCTCAGATCGCGCGCGCCTGGTTGCTCGCGCAGAAGCCGTGGATTGTTCCCCTCCCGGGCAGCCGGAAGCTCGCGCGCCTGGATGAGAACATCGGCGCACTTGCTGTCGAACTCAAGCCCGACGATCTGCGGGAGATCAAAAGTGCCATTTCAAAGATCACGGTACAAGGGGATCGATATCCCGAAAACCTGAGGCAGATGACGGGTCGCTAATTAAGAGCCGAATATGGAGAAAGGCCATCATGAGCAGAGTCGCCGTCTAGCGCCGGGGTGCAGCCGACATCGCTCCGCGACGCGGCTGCCCCCGACTTGTTGGGCGGTCTCACCAATCAAGCTATCACCAGGAGAGAATATCAATGACCACAAGGGCCAAATTGACGCTGACCCCCGAGCAGGAAACCCTGCTGATTACGCTCTATGCCAAGGCACAACCGGGTAACCCGCTGTTCTTTGACCCGATGGCCCAAGACATCTTGAATCGGGTGGACTATGATTTTACTCGCCTGCATGTCCCCTACAAGACCGTCCTGCTGGTCTGCCAGCGGGCCAAGAAGCTAGATGCGGTCATACAGGACTTTCTGACTGAGCATCCCAACGGCATGGTGTTGCAACTGGGCTGTGGTCTGGATAGCCGCTTCTGGCGCGTAGACAACGGCAGTGTCCACTGGTACGACCTGGACATGCCACCAGTGGTAGAGCTCCGCCGCCAGTTCTTTACTGGAAGCGAGCGCTACCACCTGATCGCCGCCTCCGTGACAAACCTAGAATGGGTGGATACCGTCACATCGGGCGGGCGTCCGGTGCTAGTGGTAGCGGAAGGATTGCTGATGTATTTAGGCGAGGCCGATGTACGGCGACTGGTGCTCCGACTGCACGAAACCTTTCCGGGCTGCCGGCTGATCGCGGATGTCTTTAGTCGGCTGACGGCGCGCTCGGCCGCCAAGCATCCCTCGCTGAAATATACCGGTGCGACCATCGGTTGGGGCATGGATGACCCGCGTGAATTGGAAGCTTGGGCGCCTGGCCTGCGCCTCCTGGAAGAGTGGTATTTCACTGACGATCCCGACTTGGCCCGTCTCGCCCTTGGGTATCGCGTGGCTTACAGACTGGCTGGAGCCTTCAAGATAGTGCGGCGGGCGCACCGCATCGTGTACTACCAGCTGTAACCTGCGCCCGCCCAACACCGCGTGCCGCCAACGCCGAACACGGGCCACGTTTAACAGGCTTTCGTGGTCATCAATGATTTGGCGTTAGTCCAACGTTATGGTTGGCTGTTCGGTACGGCTGACGCACACGTTAGGCGCGCTCCATAATGTTGCGGTGTTTGTTTACTACCCTTGGCACAAGGAATGGCAGGGCAAGTCAACTGGCTACAGCGCAGAGTGCGACTACTGATGAAGTACACTTACATTCTCATACCAGGGTGTTGAGAGATGTAGCAGTAGCAAGCCTCCGCCCACCTGTGCGCAGGTGATGCAGAATCGTTAGGGCGCTGCGCCACAGATCGATAACGATTCTTGCTCTAGGTGATAGTTCCTCAATACAGGGGGTGATTGCACACGATGTATTACAAATTCGCACTGGAAAAACACGATGACTATTGGGTGTACACTCTGACGTTTGAGAAAAACATTCCGACCACTGTTGGGCAAGCCAACGAGTATGCTGACGATTGCATCAGTGCAGAGGACAAGCACGGTATCCGCCACTATGTTTTACTCAAGGGTGGAAAGATCGTTCAGATTCAACTGCACCAGGCTCTGCAAATAATGCCCTATCTTGATCCTGATGATCCTGCATCGATTCGTATGCCAGCGATGCAGGCGATTATGTTCGGGAACCCTCTGGCGCCATCACTGCTGCTTGTTTTCAAGGAGTCCGGTCTTCAAGATGCAACCGCTTATGGGCTTAGCCCCAACGTGTACCTTGTGTTTGACGATTCAGAATGCTCTTTCTTAAGAAACTAATCTCCTGACAAGCGCGGCGGCTTATGCTTACCGTTTGGCGGCTCGCATGATAACACGGATATGCATAATTTCATGCCCTCCTGTCGGAGTTAGCACAACTTAATACTCGATCAACAAATTTCAAATCTATTTTTCAAAGGCTATGCGCCAGTCGAAATACTTTTGGTTGAGGGTAGTTTTGAAATTGTATCATACAACGAGGAGATTATGAACAAAACAACAACTCCGGACTTAGATAAGAGGATTCTATGGGGATGGATTGCCATAGTCATCTTGGCTACCGTAGTGTACACCGTCGGCATTTCGCACGAGAGCTTCTGGTATGACGAGGCGTACTCGTCGGTCATCGCGAGCTATCTACCGTGGCAGATTCCAGCGCAAGTGATGGTGGACAACCATCCTCCGCTCTACTACATTCTGCTGAGCCTGGTGCGGATTGCACTGGGGAACTCTGAATGGGCTCTGCGTTCATTATCGGTAGCGGGAGCGGCGGGGCTGGTGATGCTAGGGGCGGGCCCGGTCCGGCGGATATTCGGAAACCGCAACGCGTTTCTCTATGCGATTGTAGTGCTGTTCACGCCGGCCATACTCATCTACGCCCACGAAGCGCGGATGTACTCGCTGGCGATCTGCGCCGTGACGGCCGGCGCGTTGTATGGGTATCTGGCGGTGACGGAGAACCGCAGGCGCGATTGGGTGCTGTTCTGCGTGGCAACGCTGGCCGGAGCTTACCTCCATTATTATGGACTCATCGCAGGTTTTTTCCTGCATGCGCTTGTTTTTTTCTGGATTTTGATCCAACGGCGTGAGCAACTAAAAACGTATCTGATCGTTGGGGCGGTCATGGTAGTTGTGTATCTTCCCTGGCTGATCGTCTTCATCCGGCAGACGCTGAGTGCGCAAAAAGCTTTTTGGTTGGGACCGCTCTCGTGGGATGGGGTCCAGGTCGCTTTCATCCAACCGTTCGCGTACAGAGAGCAATTCCCCACCCGTACGTTCGCCCAATTTCTATCCGACGTTCCGTTGACCCAATACCTGGCTTTCGCATTGGCCGCAATCCTATGTATCGGCGGGTTGATCATTGCCTGGCGTAAAGGCGCCGAGCGGGAGCCTGCTCAGCAGGGGGCCGGATTTGGCCGCTTTGTTTTCCTGGCATACCTCGGCGTGGTGCTCTCAATGATGCTGGTTTCCCTGTTCCTGATTCCGGTATTCTTCTCCCGCTATCTCCTGGTGGTGTCAGGGTTGTTCCTGCTGCTTGTGTCGCTGGGCATGGGGATGCTGCCGGGCAAATACTTGCCTTGGATCGCGGCGGGGCTGTTTGCACTATTGAATGTCTTCACCATCAAGGATATCTACACCCAGTATTTCAATCACCCGATGCGACAGATGGTGGAAAAGCTAGACGGAGCCGTTCAGCCGAACGACCTCATCGTCACGTCCGATTCCTATTCCCTGGGTCCGGCGTTCTATTACTGGCCACAGGCGGTTCACTACCATCAGAACAATCCATACGAAGGCCGGTATGGAGATGTGCTCAATCCCTTCGTTCCCCCGCTGCATTACGAAAAAGACCTGCCGGAATTGCTGGCGGCGCACAAAACGTTTTGGTATATCACCTGCAACACCGGTGCGTCCTTGCCCATCTTTAACGTGCTGCAGGGGGTGCAGGGTTGGGAACCGTCCGGCCCCCGGGTGATAGCCTTAGAACAATATTCGCCTATCATGTTTACAGCGCAGAAGTATGTATATAAGGAGTAGCAGGCTCTAGATGCACGAAATGCCCACCGAGTATTTCCAGTACCACTTGTGCCTTGAACTTAGCCGTAAATGTGCGCCGTCGTGTCATTACAGCCCTCCGTTGTTTTGTTTGACATGATAGTTCGTTTTCTAACCTGTCCAACTTTGGGGATGCACTTCAATAGCTGAACTGTTTGCTATTAGTACTGATCGTTAATGAAAGATGATCTGGATGTCTAAGAATTACCGGATATTGAGGTCACGACATCATCATTTCACACGTTGAGTAGGAGATAAGTTATGGAAGATACCGAAGCAATCAAGCGCTGTGCGCTAGACTACGTTGAGGGGTGGTATGAAGAGAACGCCGGCAAAATGAATCAGGCGTTGTCGCCTCACCTTGCCAAACGACGAGTTGTCTCTGATGAAGAAATATGGGAAGTGGATAAGGCCTGGATGATAGAAGCGACAGGGAATGGCAGAGGACGCCTTGATGCGCCTGAAAGCGGACGAAAAGAGATTACCATTCTGGATCGGACTGCGACTATGGCGAGCGTCAAGATCGTCTCCGAGAAATTCATTGACTATGTTCATCTCGCAAAGTCTCAGGATTGTTGGATGATCGTCAATGTGTTGTGGGACTACATTCCCCAATAGCCGTCGTGAGTCTACTGAGCGGACTGCAAAAAGTCGCCGGCCCCGGTTCCTTAATCGTCCCGCCGGTGGTTAGCTGCTATACCCTCAACAAGTTTTTGTCTTACAGCCAGGAAACGCACAGAAGGTAAACCCTTCTGTGTCGCGCCTGATGCTGTATGCGCCCAATCACCCATATACTGAAAGTTCCAGGTGATATGGTATACTTCTTGCTGCACGGCGCTGCCATGTGGCGACCAGACGCTTACGCGGATGAGCGGCTCGAAGTTTCCGATCACCTTTGATTACACCTGATTGGGTCTCAGTTGAGATGACCATCCCAAAGTAGATCCCAAAACTAAAATTAAGATAAATCACTATGCAATTGTTTGGCAGAGACATCTCAAGATACGTGCGGCGAATCCCTGAAATACCCTCATATCTCGGCTATTTTCTTAAGTGCTTTATGTTGTTCAAAGATCCATTTGGGTTCATTTCGGCTTATTTGTCGTGCAAATCCCCTTCCGGCAGAGTCGTAGAATTGCGCAGCGGACTGAAGATATGCCTTTCGGAACATCCCCACGATGTCATTAGTGTATTCGTCATCTTTGTTCGCGAGGATTACGGGCGTATCCAGCCGGGCAGCATAGTTGTGGACGTTGGCGCCAATATTGGTATCTTCTCCTTGTACGCTGCTCAAAACCGAGTCGCCAGGGTTTTTGCTTACGAACCCAACTCGGAGTCTTATGATTACTTACTTCAGAACATAAAGGCCAATCATCTCGATCAAGTTATCGTTCCCGGTCAGTTTGCCGTTGTGGACACACCTGGAGAGCCGGTTCGGTTTCCAACCAAGTCAAGCATGTACAACGCCATTATCACCAACGACAACACTACTGATTTTGAGTGGGTAAGCACTATCGGCCTGCCAGAAATACTCGACCAAACTGGCGACATCCATTTACTTAAGCTGGATTGTGAAGGCGCTGAATACAGTATCTTGTTTTCCGCAGGTGAAGATGTCTACGCCTTGATCCAAAATATCCGCCTGGAGTATCACCTGGGCCGCGAGCAGGACATTGAGAACTACTTGGTCCAACATGGCTTTGTCAAATGTTATTCCAAAGTCGATACGGCGAATTCCGGCAACATGTGGTATGAGAAGGGATAAGGGTGCAGGGCGCTTAACATTGCCATGCTGCTAAGGGTGTTCCACAGATTTTGTAGCTCACGATTTCGCCAGTTGATAACGATAACTTTGTTATTGCTATTGTGCGTCGCCACCTCGCCTATGGCAACACCTCCTTGTATAAAATATCAAAAAAGGCGATTGTCGAAACAGAGATAGGGTCGACAATCACACTAACTCAGATGGTCTGAGTT
>JAFGSL010000136.1 GCA_016934645.1 Anaerolineae bacterium | reverse complement strand
TGGTTATGGGAAATGGTCAAACAGCGCTTAGGTTTATCCCTGGTCATTTCTATTCCTGGAGGCCTTTGATTGCGATCTACTGACAATAGAGTAAAACCAAGTATCCTCTGGATAGAACGCAGCGCTGGCCTGGCTTCATAAGATGGCGCAGTTTTATAGTGAGAGTGGCGGATTCCGACATAATGATTAAGGGACTCTTTCTTCTAGGCACAAAAGTTTACGACCAGATTTACGGCGAACCGGAGCGCTCGGTAATCGCTGATCTTGTAGACATCATCACGCCACCACAGACGGCGGAATCCGTGCGGGAAAATCCAAGCGTACTGGCTGATATAGACGTGATCTTCTCCGGATGGGGAATGGCGAAGTTGGATAAGACCTTTCTCGCGGCCGCGCCGAACCTCAAGGCGGTGTTTTATGGAGCGGGTTCCATCAAAGGCTTTGCCACCGATGCGGCGTGGGAACGCGGGATCGTCATCACTAGCGCGTATGCAGCCAATGCCATCCCGGTCACCGAGTACACACTCGCAGCGATCCTCTTCAGCCTGAAGCATGCTTGGTGCTACATTCTCGGCACCAAGCAGGCAGGAGCCTATCCCCCCAAAAAGACAGTGCCCGGCGGGTATGGTAGTACTGTTGGCCTCATCTCACTCGGCATGATAGGGCGAATGGTGGCCGAGCGGCTCAAAACGTATGATCTACACGTTATCGCCTACGATCCCTACGTGACCGCCGAAGCAGGCGCAGCACTGGGTGTTGAGATGGTTGGACTGGACGAGATTTTCCGCCGTGCCGACATTGTCTCGCTGCACACACCGTTGCTACCGGGAACAGCGGGAATGATTACCGGGGCACACCTCGCAGCGATGAAACCTGGTGCGACGTTCATCAATACGGCGCGTGGCGCTGTTGTTCGCGAGCAGGAGATGATCGCCGTTCTCCAACAACGTCCCGACCTCTACGCCGTGCTCGACGTCACATATCCTGAGCCTCCAGAGCCCGGATCACCGTTGTACACGCTACCCAACGTTATCCTCACGCCGCACATCGCCGGCTCGTTGGATATGGAATGTCGCCGCATGGGGCAGTACATGGTCGAAGAACTTCAGCGCTACATAGCAGGCGAGCCACTCAAATGGGCGATTACACGAGAACGCGCGAAGATGATGGCATAGAAGATAGAGGGCAAACGGCAGGTAGTAGATAGGGGGCTGTGGGAAGCATCTTGTTCTAACGTTGCCATGTTTCAGTGAAGTTAAGCGTAATTTGCGATTTGCTGATTTGCCATTTGGCATTTTCTGAGAAGGATTAGACCATGAACGAGAATAAAACGTGTACCTCGCCCATCTCCAAAGCGGCGCTCTTAACGGCATTAGGGTTTGGGATGGCAGCGATGATCGTACGAGCGGCGGGCTTGCGAATCCCGGTTGTCGGCACTCACGTAGTCTCAGACCCACGCGAGTTGTTTGTTACCCTGGGGGCGGCGTTAAGCGGGCCAGTTGGAGGGATGCTTTGTGGGTTTATGGCGAACAACTGGTTTAGCGAAGATTCGATTGCCCTAATATCAGACTGTAGCGCCCACATACTAGGCGGCCTTTGGATAGGGCTCGCCTACAAAAATCTGATGTATGCACGATTAAAAATGCCATCGTTAGTATTAGGCTGGGGAGGATTGGTGTTTATGTACTATTACCTTGTGATCATTCCAGTTTTCATTGGCGTCACTTACACTTTTTTCTCAGCCTTAGGTGAACAGTTATTTGGCGCATTGTCGTTTGGACAAGCCTACACTACCTTCGCTCAGGCCGCCACGCCGGAATTTATTATCACGGTTCTCATTACCACCATTATCCTCGCCATTCTTCCACCCAAGTATCGGCGTCCATTATGGTGACCGAAACAGCTTGTGTAGGATAACTCAAAATGCAAAAAAATTCGCTGGCCATCAGATTAGGAGTCTGGTTTCTGGTGCTTTCGATTTTTCCTCTCGCCATTTTGGCAGTGTTCGTTCTGAATGACGTTGCTGACGCCTTTGATACATTGGCGCTTGATCACCAACGCAAACAAGTTCAACTGCTAGCCGCTGCATTGCCAGATATATCTCAGACCAAGGTTTTCGCTTCTTTACAGGAGAACGCCCTTGAGGAAACCGATCGTCTATACCTCGTTGATCTAGCGGGATATTACCTCTTTCACCCAAACCAAAACAAGGTGAACACTTCGATGAGTGACGACTTTGGCGCAGATATCGTCAAAAAAATCCTTTCAGGAACAACTGATGCCGCCAAAGAAGCACAGACGGGACAAGTGATCGGCTTCACACCTGTGCCCAGCCAAGAAGGCAACATACTTATCATGGTTAGTGCTGATGCCTTGGGCCAGAAGCTGATGTCCGCTATTCGTAGCTCTTCGCAAATCCAGATTTCCGTGGGGTTGCTGATTATATCCGTCGCTGCTGGAATCGCGATCTGGCTTGTAGTCGGCCAGCCCGTTCGCCAGCTAACCCAAGTCGCTGAGCAAATCGGGCGAGGCAACTTGGATGTCGCACTTGATCCCGAAGAAACCGTGGATGAACTGCAAGTCCTGGCACTCACTTTCAACCAGATGACTAAGCAGCTCCGCACGCTGTTTCGTGACCTGGAACAGAAAGTAGACGAACTGGCACAGGCTGAAGAGGCCGTCCGGGCCAGCGAGAGATATTTCCGCACTCTGCTTGCCAACGCACAAGACACCATCACCGTGCTGAATGCGGATGGCACGTATCGTTTCGAGAGTCCTGCCGCTGAGCGCACAGTAGGTTACAAACCAGAAGAGCTGTTAGGAAAAAGCGCCTTCGACTTTATACATCCCGAGGATCGCAGCGTCGTTTTGGAGGTGTTTCAACAAGGCCTGGAACAACCAAGAGGCCCACAGAGAATCGAATTTCGTTTTCAGCATCGAGATGGTTCGTGGCGGTATCTTGAGTCAATCGGACAGAACCTGCTTCATGATCCTGTGGTACAGGGGATTGTCGTCAACTCGCGCGATATTACCGAGCGCAAACAACTTGAGGAGCAGATCCGTCAAATTCAAAAGATGGAAGCCATCGGTCAATTGGCTGGAGGCATCGCTCACGATTTCAACAACATCCTGGTCCCCATTAGCCTCTACACCGAAATGGCACTGAGGAAGCTGTCACCGGACGAGAAGCTGTATGCTAACCTGCAAGTCATACGAGAAGCGGCAGGACGGGCCGCTGACCTGACACGTCAAATCCTGGCCTTCAGCCGCAGACAGGTATTGGACATGCGCGTACTGGACCTCAATGCGGTTGTCGAAGACTTCCAAAAAATGCTCCAGCGTCTGATCGGGGAAAATATTACATTGGAGACCTTTCTTGAGTCTGACCTCTACCCAGTCAGAGCTGACAAGGCGCAAATTGAACAAGTGTTACTGAATCTGGCGGTGAACGCCCGCGATGCAATGCCTGCCGGTGGGAAACTGACTCTGGAAACAGCTAACGTCTACCTGGATGAAGCCTACATCAGTCAACACGCGGACACTCTATTACCGGGATATTATGTGATGCTGACCGTCAGTGATACCGGTCACGGTATGGACGCTACCACGCAACAGCGCATTTTCGAACCTTTCTTTACTACCAAAGCCCCTGGCAAAGGCACGGGCTTGGGATTGGCGACCGTCTTTGGCATCGTCAAACAACATGAGGGAAACATTTACGTCTACAGCGAAACGGATAAAGGCACAACCTTCAAAATCTACCTACCACGAGTGGAAGGGATTGTCGAAACCTCTGACGCAACAATCACACCACCAGTCACGCTACGCGGGACGGAAACGATCCTCGTGTTTGAGGATGATGTGGTGGTCCGCAAGCTAATTGGTGAAACCTTGATCGGGCATGGATACCATGTAATTGAAGCCCAAAATATCGAGGATGGCCTACAGCATGCAGCCACATACAAGGGCGCCATCCATCTTCTACTGACTGACGTCATCATGCCGGAAATGAATGGGCAGGAACTCTACCAACACATCGCGACTCTTCACCCCACGATTAAAGTGTTATATATGTCGGGTTATACGGACAATGTCGTCGTCCATCACGGCATATTGGAACCAGGCATAAACTTCCTCCAAAAACCCTTTACAATAGATAACCTGACACGAAAAGTCAGGCAGATCCTGGATGAAGCTTGATCTGCTTTACGGGATAGATTACGTTAACATAAAATCAAAAAGGAGACACTATGAAAGGTATCATTCTATCCGGCGGTTTGGGAACACGACTGTATCCCCTTACGGTTTCTCTATCCAAGCAAATTCTTCCCATCTTCGACAAGCCGATGATCTATTACCCACTCTCGGTGTTGATGTTCGCCGACATCCGCGAATTCCTCATCATCTCGACGCCGCAGCACATCGAGTTATACGAGAAGCTCTTTGGCGATGGATCGCGGCTCGGTCTGAGTATCGATTACATTGTACAGCCACGTCCAGGGGGCATTGCGCAGTCGTTCCTCCTTGGTGAGAACTTCATCGACGGACAACCGTGCGCGCTTATCCTCGGCGATAACTTCCTCTACGGGCATGGTCTTTCGGATCTTATGGAGGAAGCGGGCCAACTCACCGACGGGGGCACGGTCTTTGCCTACTATGTACAGGACCCGGAGCGGTACGGTGTGGTCGAATTCGACAAAGACCTCAACGCCTTAAGCATCGAGGAAAAGCCGCAGCAGCCCAAGTCGAATTACGCTGTCACCGGCATCTACTTCTACGATCAGAATGTGGTAGCGATAACCAAGAGCCTCAACCCATCCGCCCGCGGAGAACTGGAAATCACCGATGTCAACAAAGAGTACCTTCGGCGCGGAAAGCTGAAGGTTCGCATCTTCGGGCGCGGCTTCGCCTGGCTGGATACCGGCACGCACGAGAGCCTGCTGGAGGCCAGCGACTTCGTGCAAACCATCGAGCACCGGCAGGGCCTCAAAGTCGGCTGCATCGAGGAAATCGCCTATCGCAAAGGCTACATCGGCCCGGAACAATTGCTGGAAATCGCCAACTATTCAAAAGACAATCCCTATTGCCGCTATCTGCGCGAACTAGCCCAGCATTCTCCTACGACAGAGTTAGCATAGGAAGCGTACTATGATCTGTTCCGGTCTGGTATCCATCACTTTTCGCCAACTCACACCGCAAGCGATCGTTGACCTTGTCGCGCAATCCGGCTTGGACGCGATTGAGTGGGGTGGCGATGTCCACGTACCGCACGGCGACGTCGCACAGGCGCGTCTCGTCCGCCAAATGACGGAGGAAGCCGGACTTGCCGTCGCGGCGTATGGTTCCTACTATCGCGTCGGTCACGGCGAGCCAGTTCCCTTCAAGGCCGTCGTTAAGAGTGCCGTAGCCCTGGGCGCGCCTACAATCCGCGTGTGGGCCGGCAAGCAAGGCACAGCAACAGCAGATGCCGCCTACTGGGCGCGCGTAGTCGAGGACTCACGCGCCATCGGCAATCTGGCGCAGCAGGCGGGCATCGTCGTGGCCTACGAATATCACGGCAATACCCTCACCGATACGAATGCGAGTGCACTGCGATTGCTGCGGACCGTGGCCCACGACAACGTCAAAACCTACTGGCAGCCGCCCGGCGGCGCAACCCTGGATGAAAACCTGGCGGGTCTGGATGCAATTCTTCCCTGGCTCGTCAACGTACACGTCTTTAGCTGGCGCGAGATCAACGGTCAATGCGAGCGTATGTTACTCAACGCCAAAGCGGACGAATGGGCACAGTATCTAGACAAAATTACCGCAACTGGTCGCGATCACTTCGCCATGATCGAGTTCGTCCGTGACGATGATCCAGCAAACTTTCTCAAAGACGCGGAAACGTTAAAATGCTTGATACGTGATGCGTAATGTGTGATGAATTACCATTCACGTATCAAGCTTCACGCTTCACGTTTTGTTCAATCAGTCTATCCATTCTATAATCGCATAATCGGAAATGTACAAACCAAAGGAGTAAAACAATGTCCCATCCCAAATTAACCGCACAATTGTATACCGTTCGAGATTTCTGCAAGACGCTGGAGGACTTCGATGCCAGCATGAAGAAAGTCGCCGACATCGGCTACACCGCCGTGCAAGTCTCCGGCATCGGGCCGATTCCCCATGAGGACGTGAAAGC
>JAFGSL010000135.1 GCA_016934645.1 Anaerolineae bacterium | reverse complement strand
TATCGGTGTTATCATAAAATTCAAGATTATGGAAACCGAAGACATACTCCAAACTTTGCCGAAGCGCCCGGCCCGTCACTGTCCGGTGTGCGGCGCGCGGGTGGCCGAAGAGGCAAAAGTCTGTCTGATGTGCGGGGCGACTTTGGAGGAAGAACCCGAAGTCGAAGCGCCGCCACCGAGTGGCGTCCCGCAGCGGATGAAAACCGTGCAGATCATCATTATGGTCGTCGTAGCAGTGATTATCCTCGCCGGTTCGGTCATGCTGGGGTTGCGGCTTACTCAAGGCGATCTCGTTGCGCCGGCCGAACTCCCCACCTTTACCCCAACTCAAACAAGCGCGCCTACCTTCACCCCAACGGCTACACGAACAGCGACGCCGACGCTCACCCCCACGCCACTGTCGACGCCTACACCACTGCCGCCGCAGACGTATACTGTGCAACCAGGAGATACACTAGGCGGCATTGCAGTGCAGTTCGATATCACCGTTGATGAGCTTAAAGCCTACAACAACCTGGACTCTGACGACATCGGCGCAGGACAAAGCCTGCTCATCCCACCGCCCACACCGACACCTGGCCCAACGCCCACCTTCGAACCCGGCGAACCGACCTTGACGCCCGCATCCTACATCCTACACACCGTGCGCACGGGAGATACTTTGTCGACCATCGCCGAGAATTATTCTGGCGTGAGCGTTGACGACATACGCCGGGCCAATAATATTCCAGAGGATGCCGAGACTATCCGGCCCGATCAGGTCCTTGTCATCCCACAGTACACGCCCACACCACAGCCCGAGACTATCGCGGTCATCGGCGGCGGCACGCCCACACCGGTGATGGCCTACTCTGCCCCAGAAATGCTCTATCCACCGGATAACGCTACGTTCACCGGGCCGGATGCCGCCATCACTTTGCAGTGGGCTTCCACCGGCCTTCTCACCGAGAAGGAGTTCTATAAGCTCGAATTCATCATCCCTACAGCGGAAGGGAAAACCACGATCAACATCTACCAACGCTCAACTGCCTGGCGGGTTCCAGAAGATCTCTTCCCCCCGGCCGACATCGAGGACCGCGTCTGCGCATGGCGGGTCAGCGTCGTGCGCCAGGTTACCAGCGGGAGTGACCCCACCTACAAAGTCATCGGCCTGACAGGTAGACGCCGCACGTTCGTCTGGGACGTCGCGGCACCATGAACTATAATTGCGCACGAAGATCTGTGATTATTGACGAAGGGAGAAAACCATGCAGAGGACCAACAAAGTGATCGCCGAGTTTTTCGCGCAAGGGTATCGTGTTTCGGGAACCTACGTTGTCATCAAACGCCCCCTGGCCGACGAGATCTATGACCCGACGACCAACTACCTGCAACTGGAAGAGGCCTACCTCTCGCCCATTATGGATCCCGCCAAAATCAGCGCCTATTACACACTCACCCTCTTCGACAAATCCAATTTGGATTTTGTGCTGACGGTTGACAAGAAAGACGGACTGCGACGGGATCAATCGTATCGCCTGGGAACATACGAGTTATTGATCTGTCTCACTGTCCCATTTTTTGAGATTACTGGCCACTTATTTCTGGTTAACAGGAACTTCAATCCGCGAATCTATCTTAGTTCGGATGCCGGGATTTTCATCACCCTTTTGGATGTAACCGCACGTTCCACTTTCAATCCTGATGTCAGCTATCAAGGTGGCGTAGCACTCATCAACCGCGCGCACATCAGTTTCTTCGGCGAAACCGCCGGTTAGTCACGAGGAGGCCAATCATGTCCCGAGTCCTGATCATTGATGACAACTATGATATGCTCAGTATGCTCAAGATGATCCTGGAGAAACAGGGGAAACACGAAGTCATCGCCTGTACCAATGGACAAGAAGGTTTGGAGGCAGCTTTCAAGGAGCTGCCTGAGGCTGCTCTTGTCGACGTGATGATGCCAGGTATGAGTGGGTACGATGTGGTTAAACAGCTTCGCGCCGATCCCCGCACTGAACGGATGAGCATCATCATCCTCACAGCGCGCGGACAGTCCGTCGACCGTGAGGCGGCGCTGGCAGCCGGGGCGGACGATCACATGACCAAGCCTGCCAACGTTGAAGAGTTACTCAAACGTATCGATGAGCTTCTGAACCGGGACAAGGGAAAGACACAAGCCATCAACGCTATGACGTTGCCGGTCTTCAGTGTGAAAGGAGGGGTAGGCGTCACCACCCTCGCCATCAATTTGGCGAACGTACTTCAGCAAATCGCCCCCACCGTGTTGTTAGACCTGGCCCCGACCATTGGACAATGTGCGTTTTTCTTGGGCATGCGGCCGGAGAAACACTGGGGACATTACCTGGAAAACCATGACATTCCAATTGCCTCTTTGATCCAAAAGCACCCCACCGGTCTACAAGCCCTCCTTGCACCACCGCTTCCGGGGCAATATGGTTGGCCAAACGCGGATGTGGTTACTGGCATTCTCACACAACTCACGGAAACGGCGCGCTTTGTGATCGTCGATATGCCGTCGCTATTCAATCCAACGGCGCAGGCCGTGCTAGCCCAGGCGCATCGTATCCTCCTCATCAGCAGCGACGACGCCCTGGGCATACAGGTCGCACGCGCCACCTTGCAGGCCCTCCAGGAGTGGAAAGAACGTCTTATGGTTATCCGCAATACCGCAGCACCGGGGCCACGTCCTCCTGCGGAAGCTGTCCAAAAAGCACTGCGTGTCCCGTTGGCGGTTGATATCGCCTACGATCCGGCACAAGTGACCGTGGCAGCCAAAGGATTGCCCTTGGCAGCAGTGCAGCCCAAAACACCTCTCGTTTTGGGCGTAAAGCGCATCGCACAATTATTGTTAACGCGGTAATCAGACATCCCACCCTACTGAAACGCAAAACGCGAGGCTGAGCACCTCGCGTTTTTTCTGGAGACCTGGGTTAAAACGGCAACACCACACGCCCCAACATCACTAGAAACAGCATCCCAATTACAGCAACATCCAAAAACATCATCACTGCAAGGAAGAAAATCTGCCAGGGCAACAGCCCAAACACGTAGCGTGAGCGCGTCTTCTTGGCCAATGGTTCAGGTGGAGGCTCTTCCACAGCGACCTGGCTGCGCAGATCGGCCATCATATCCTCATCCTCAAACGCAATTACCGGGGACTGCGCTACAGCCGCCTGGGGTTGTGGCGCGGTGACATGAGGTTCCACCGCACGCATCTGGGGCATCGCGGCGGCTAAGAGTTGATCGTCATCCTCGTCCTCTGGAGCGGATACCAGACCCGCCAACCAATCAGGCATATCGTTGCTCATCTGCCGGCCTCCTTGAGAACAGTCACGCCGTCCTTAGTCACCTAGTCCATAGTCAGATAATCGGATGTTCTACTGCTTGTACTGGGTCAGAGCTATGCTACAATCACTGACCCGAAACACAGGAATCAATGCCTATGAACCTATCCAGAAATTCGCCGTTGACACGATAGAAACGCTCGCAAGTACAATTCTCGGATAGAACCTATATCAGTAGCATACTTCATAAGGAGACAATGTCAACTTGACTGCCCGATTACCCCGTGAATTTTACGCCCGCGATACGCTCACCGTCGCCCGCAACCTGCTTGGTAAATGTGTGGTACGGCTAGATGGAGACACCCGCCTTGCCGGACGCATCACCGAAGTTGAAGCCTACATCGGTGAAGACGACCACGCCAGTCACGCCAGCCCTGGCCCCACCGCACGTAACGCGCCGATGTACGGCCCGCCCGGCTACACCTACGTCTACCAGATCTACGGCGTTCACCATTGCCTCAACGTCGTCACCGAACGCGAAGGGTTTCCGGCAGCGATCCTCATCCGCGCAATAGAACCCCTGGAAGGTTTAACAATTATGCAACAGCGGCGTGGCCTCCAAAGTTCCTCTATGGCTCTCACTTGTGGACCGGGTCGGGTCTGCCAGGCTCTGGGCATCGACCGTAACCTCAATCACTGCAACCTTTGTACTCCGGACGCGCTGCTGTGGATTGAAAATGCCTCGCCCATCCCCGAAACGCAGATCGCGCGTAGTCCGCGCATCGGCGTACGCGGCGATCCACGGGCCATCGAAGCGCGCTGGCGCTATTACCTACGCGACAGTGCCTGGCTCAGTGCTCCGCAGAGTTTCAACCGCCAGTGGGGAGCGGCATAGACTCAGTAGATCACAAATTGTCACCTCGAACGCAGTAAGGGGTCTCGTTTCCGTAGCAACGAGATTCCTCACGCCCGCTGCTTCGCAGCGGCCCGTTGAGAATGACAGTTTGAGCCGGTTGTGTACCTCGTGTCAAGCGGCACCTTTACGAAATTTCGATCTACTGAGTCTTTTTTGGCGGCAACCGAGTCATACTCACGCGAATTTCTGCGCCAGAACCTCCTCCACTGTTGGACGCCCGATTACCTGCAATTCATAGCGCACACGCTCCATCGGATGCTTGATCTTGAGCAAGCGCGTCAGATCAATCGGCGTGCCGACGACGACCAAATCACACGGTGTGTTATTGATCGTCACCTCCAGATCGCGCATCTGTTCGTGCCCGTACCCCATCGCCGGCAGGATGGCTCCGGTGTTCGGATATTTTTGATATGTGGCGACAATCGACTCGACCGCGTAAGGTCGCGGATCGATGATCTCCGCCGCGCCTAAACGCTGTGCCGCTACGTAACCCGCACCGTAGGCCATCTCTCCGTGCGTCAGCGTGGGGCCATCTTCCACCACCAACACGCGCTTGCCGCGGATTGCTCCCGGGTTTTCGACGAACAACGGTGAGGCCGCCTCAACGATGATTGCGTCAGGATTGACCGCGCTTGCGTGCTGCCGCACGCTCCGAACATTTGCGTAATCCGCCGTGTCGATCTTGTTCAACACGATCACGTCTGCGGCGCGCAGATTCGTCTCGCCAGGATAGTAACCTGTTTCGTGCCCAGGGCGGTGCGGGTCCGCCACCGTGATCCACAGATCGGGCTTGAAGAAGGGAATATCATTATTGCCGCCATCCCAGACCACCACATCTGCCTCTTTCTCCGCCTCGCGGAGAATAGCCTCATAATCCACCCCGGCATACACAATCACGCCGCGATCGATATGCGGCTCATACTCTTCGCGCTCCTCAATTGTACAATCGTGGGCGTCCAAATCCGCGTACGTGGCAAATCGCTGCACCGCCTGCTTGACCAAATCCCCGTAAGGCATAGGGTGGCGCACAACGACCACTTTCTTCCCCATCTTCAAGAGGATGTCGCACACGTGGCGCGTCGTCTGGGACTTGCCACAGCCAGTACGTACGGCGCAGACAGCCACCACCGGCTTGGAACTTGGCAACATCGTGTTCTTACCGCCCAACAGCAGAAAATCGGCACCCAGCGCGTTGACCAACGAAGCTTTATGCATCACGTATTCGTGCGGCACATCGGAATACGCAAAGACCACCTGATCAACCCTATGCTGATCGATAAGCATCGCCAAATCAACCTCAGGATAGATTGGGATACCCTCAGGATATAGACTCCCGGCCAATTCGGCAGGATACCGGCGGCCTTCGATATTTGGAATCTGCGTCGCGGTGAAAGCTACCACCGTGTACTTAGCGTTATCGCGGAAATATGTGTTGAAATTGTGGAAATCACGCCCGGCGGCGCCCATAATCACCACTCGAATCGTTTCCATATTCAGAAACTCCTTTCAAAGATTGCGTTGCGAATACATCTGCGACGAAACTCGCACTCCCCCTAATCTACAGCACTCCAACCCAGGCAACAAGTGAAATTCGAGAAAAAAGGGGCGCAATTCCTCATATCGGAATTGCGCCCCTGTGGTAATGCCTGAAATATTGCAACGGGATCAGGATTGCTCCTTGACAGATGCTCTGAGAACTCCCGTGATCTCGGTCTGCATCGGGACCAATGCCCCTAACACGCCATTGACAAAGCGCGGCGCACTATCGGAACCATATCTTTTGGCTAACTCCACCGCCTCGTTGATCGCCACTTTGACGGGCACTTCCCCAAGCGTGAACTCATAGAGCGCCATACGCAGCAGGTTGCGGTCAATGATCGCCACCTGGTCTAATGGCCACTCCGGCGCGTGGGATTGAATATACTGATCCAATAAATCACGGTAACGCGATACCCCAACGACCAGCCGTCGGGCATAGGTTTCCACGCGCGGCAGCGGTTCAGTGTCGGCAAAACGCTGCGTTAACGCCTCGCCGATGGGATGCGCTACAAGATCAATTTCGTAAAGAACCTGGAGCGCTAACTGGCGGGCCAGGCGACGCTCACCTTTCATACGATCTACCTCTTCAACGCGCCAAAATACGCGTCAGTTTTCAAGAGCCTCAAGCTGTTTCTCTGACCGAGGATAAACCACATCCTCAATATGGACGTTAACCGCATCGACGGGCATACCGATCATGTTCTGAATCGCGCGCGTGACTTCGTATTGCACGGCACGGCCCAGGCGCAACAGGCTGATCTCAGGGCCGGCGACAATGGACAAATCCACCGTAACTTTGCCAGCCTCGACATGGATGACGACCGATTTGCCCTGAAGTCCCAAAATGCGATCCACGTCTTTCTCGACGAGTTGCACCACGCCAGGTACACTCAAAGCCGAGAACCTTGCGATTGTCTCTAGCACTTCGGGTTCTACCGTGACCATACCGGAAATGGCTCCTGTTTCCATGCCAACCTCCTACATACTCAAACCGCCATCAACCGGCAGTACGGCACCGGTGATGTAAGCCGCCGCATCCGAAGCTAAAAACGCCACAACGTGTGCGACATCCTCAGCAACACCAAATCGCCCCAGAGGAATCAACGCCCGCATTTGCTCGCGCAGTTCCTCATCCAGTGCCGCGGTCATATCAGTCGAGATGAGTCCCGGCGCCACCGCATTGACGGTGATGCCCCGCGCGGCAAACTCGCGGGCCATACTCTTGGTCAGGCCGATCATGCCGGCTTTCGCTGCCGAATAGTTCGCCTGCCCCACCTGCCCCATCAGCCCTGAAACCGAGCTGATGTTGATTATGCGTCCTGCGCGCTGGCGTACCATCGAGCGCACCGCCGCTTTGCTGGTGTTAAACACGCCCTTGAGGTTCACGCGCAACACTTCATCCCAATCCGCTTCCTGCATCCGCAGCAGAAGAGTATCGCGGGTGATGCCAGCGTTGTTGACCAAAATATCGAGTCGCCCTAGCGCTTTTATCGCCGCTTCTACCAGAGCCGTTGCCTGATCAAAATCGCCCACATCGGCGGGCAAGGCTACAGCACTACGGCCCAACGTCTCGATCTCAGCCACGACCTGCGTCGCCGCCGCGGCGTTGCGGGCATAGTTCACAGCGACGTCGGCACCTAGTCGCGCCAGTTCAAATGCAATCGCACGACCAATCCCGCGCGAACCACCGGTAACGAGCGCTTTCTTGCCTTCCAAAGTCGCCATTATCACAACTCCCTAAACCCCAGCGTCCAACGCAACACAAGGCACCAACGCCTCCAATGCTTCCGCACGCGCCTCGGGCAATGTCCGTCGCATCATACCAGTGAGCACATCTTTCGGCCCAACTTCGACAAAATGGTCCACACCTTGCTCCGCCATCCACAATAAGCTCTCACGCCAGCGCACCGGTGAGGTAAGTTGGCGCAAAAGTGCCTGGCGAATCTCATCCGGTGTGGAGACCGGTGCTGCCGTCGCGTTCAACACGACGGGTACTTCCGGCGCACGCAATGGTACAGCAGCCAGAAGATCAGCAAACGCGGCCTGTGCCTCACTCATCAGGGCACTATGTGGTGCCACACTAACCGCCAGACGCCGCATCCGCCGTACGCCGTGCTCCGTCGCAAGCGTCATCGCCACATCCAACGCCGAGAGTGCGCCAGAGATAACCACCTGTCCCGGACAATTATCGTTGGCGATCACCAGCGGTTGCCCTGCTGCTGCTGTCGCCGCTTCGCAGAGCGACTCCGCCGCTGCCAAGGTCGCGCCAAGGAGCACAGCCATACCACCCGGCGCGCTTTCGCCCGCGTGCGCCATCAACCGTCCACGCTCAGAGACGAGGTGCAAACCGGCGTCGAAATCCAACGCCCCGGCTGCCGCTAACGCGCTAAATTCCCCTAGACTGTGTCCAGCAACAAAGACAGGTGACGGAAGCATCGCTTTAGCCGCCCACCACATCGCCAGCGAAATCGCAAATAACGCAGGCTGTGTGAATTCGGTCTGATTCAACTGTGTTTCTGGCCCTGCAAAACACAGTTCGCTCAGTGCGTAGCCTAGAGACGCGTCCGCCCTATCACAAAACATCCGGGCCTCTGACGAGGCCCGGTACCAGGCTAAACCCATGCCTACATATTGCGAACCCTGTCCAGGGAAAAGGAAAGCAGCACTCATCCCAACGCTCCAGGGTAATCAGAGATCAGGTTAATCCTCCTTAACCTGCATAACCTTTTTGCCACGGTAGGTGCCGCAGTGCGGGCAGACTTGATAAGGTTGCACAAGTTCGCCACACTGGCAAGTCACCAACGTCGGCAAAGCCGGCGAAGGATAGCTATTGGCGCGCCGGCGATCACGACGGCTGCGCGGGGTACGTCTTTTCGGTACTGCTGGCATTTTTCTAACTCCCTCTTCTCATTATAATATCGTCCTCTTTAAGGACGGACAAAGTAAAGCCTATTATACAAAAAAGAAGCCTTGTGTCAAACTGGATTTAAGGACAACGACAAGGGTTTCCAGGTTACCGGTTCAATTCAGCGACCACATCGGAGAAAAACAAATACCCGCTGAAAATTTTGTCGTCTTTGTTGAGTACCCTCCAGGCGCACTCACACAACGCAGTCACGCGCCTTCTTCTTTTACCTGTAGCGCTTGCTCGCGGTCGACCTCGAGCTTTTGCAGCCCATTATCGACGATGTGCAGAAGACGGTTCAACTCAGCCTGCAACTGGCTCAACGCATTGAACACATATTCGTCGGCATCAGAGCGCAGTACAATAGCGTCACGCTTGGCCCGTTTGGCAATGACTTCGGCTTGCTGGCGCGCATCCTGGACCAGGCGATGTTCCGCCACAAGCTGCTCCGCTTTCGTCCGCGCCGCAGCGAGGATTTGCTGTGCTTCCTGATGCGCAGCGCCGAGCAGTGCATCCCGCTCCGCGACAACCTCACGGGCTTGCAGAACCTCGTCGGGTACGGCAGCGCGCAACTGCGTCAGATGCGTGCGGACCTCATCCTCATTGACCGCACGCACCCCAAACAACTTGGGAGATTCTTCCAGGATATAGCGTTCCAGTCGTTCGATCAGAAATTCGACGTCCATCGATACCTCCTGAGTCCCTAAATCGCGTGTTACAATGAGAGATTGGGGATCTCGTCCCCATTTGCGCGGCGTTCTTCGCGCTTGCGCAGTAACATTTCCTGAACCACAGGATGAACCATTTGTGAAATATCACCACCAGCCATAAACACCTCTTTAACAAGGCTGGCGCTGAGGAAAGCGTACTCGTAGCGCGTCATCAGACAAATCGTATCGACCTCAGACCAAAGTTGTTGGTTGGTGAGCGCCATCTGGTACTCCATCTCGAAATCGGAGATGACGCGCAAACCACGTACCAACACCAGCGCTCCCATAGAACGCGCCAGGTTCACAGTCAATCCAGTGTACGCACAAACGGTCACATGCTCAAGCTCGGCTAACGCCGTCTTGAGCATAGTCACCCGTTCCGGGGCGGAAAAACACAATGGTTTCTTTGGGTTTTCGTACACGGCGACGATCAGTTGATCGAAGATTTTGGCCGCGCGTTGCGCAATGTCCATGTGACCGAAATGCACCGGATCAAAGGAGCCAGGATAGAGAGCTATTTTTTGCGTCAACTGAGATCTCCTCCGTCGTGCCAAAATTCGGCCACGCGCTCCGCCAGAGATTGGTTTTCCGGCTGACCTAGATCAGGATCAGCCTGAAGCAGAGCCTCAGCGACCACTCGCACTTGATGCAACAAACGAGTGTCAGCCAATGCTACCATCTGCAGTTCGGGGAAGCCGCTTTGCTGCGTACCCAGGAACTCGCCGGGACCGCGCATCTCCAAGTCTTTTTGCGCCAGCACAAAACCATCGGTGGTTGCTTCTACAGCCTTGAGGCGTTCACTAGCCTCTTCCGAAGCGCTATCGGCCAACAACAAACAATAGGATTGGTGTGCACCGCGCCCCACACGCCCCCGGAATTGGTGCAACTGCGCCAGGCCGAAGCGTTCCGCCCCGTCGATAAGCATCACTGTGGCATTCGGCACATCGATCCCCACTTCGACCACCGATGTGGCAACCAGCACATCGAGTTCGCCATGTGCGAACTGTCCCATCACGGATTCTTTATCAGCAGGACGGAGCCGCCCGTGCAGCAGGCCGAGCCGCAGATCGGGCAATACATCTTTCTGCAAGCGATCGTATTCGGCGACGGCGGCTTTGGCGTCGATCTTCTCCGATTCTTCCACCAATGGATAAATGATGAAAGCTTGTCGCCCTTGCTGGACCTGAGAACGAATAAACGCGTAGGCACGCTCGCGCTCGCGCGGGTACAACACCCGCGTCT
The DNA here is from genome assembly GCA_016934645.1 of Anaerolineae bacterium. Next base: position 5,840 of record JAFGSL010000135.1, on the reverse strand, counting down.
CGATGGGCTGGCGGCCTGGCGGCATCTCGTCTAGCACGGAGACATCGAGATGTCCCCAGATGGTCAACTCTAGCGAGCGCGGAATGGGTGTTGCCGTCATCATCAGCAAGTGGGGATTGTAACCCTTCTGCCGCAGCGCACCGCGTTGTTCAACGCCAAAGCGGTGCTGCTCATCTACTACGACGAATGCAAGATCTTTAAATTCTACCGCCTCCTGAATCAACGCGTGTGTCCCCACCACAACCTGCAAGGAACCGTCCGCCAGCCCTGCGTAGATGGCTTCACGCTCCTCGCCAGTCGTGCTACCAGTCAGCAAACCGAAGGTTGGGCGTGGTTCGGGGAAAACCGCGAACAGGTTGGCGAGACTCTTGTAATGCTGTTCAGCGAGAATTTCCGTGGGAGCCATCAGCGCAGCTTGCGCGCCATTCGCCGCTGTCACCGCCATTGCCAACCCGGCGACCACTGTTTTGCCCGAACCGACATCACCCTGCAACAAGCGGTTCATCGGTTGACCGGAGGCCAGATCGCGCAGGATCTCCTCCAGAGAGCGCTGTTGAGCACCGGTAAGTGCGTAAGGCAGGCTGGCCCGCAACGCCTCTAGATAAGCCGTATCAACCTGAATCGTGCGCCCAGGCTGCGACTTCCAGGCCAGCTTCTGGCGCAGCAGCCCCAATTGCAGGTAAAGCGTCTCCTCGAAGGCTAGGCGTCGTCGCGCAGCAGTAAGGTGCTCCTGATTATCAGGGAGGTGGATACCCCACAAAGCACGATCCAACGGGAGCATGTCATGCTCCGCCCGCATGGCATCGGGCAAGGCATCGGGGACACGCTTGGCCCACGCCGAGAGGGTGCGTTCCAGCGTCATCCGCATCCAACGCTGTTGTAAACCCTCGGTCAGCGCATACACCGGCTGAATGCGCGCGTTCGTCAAGTCTTTGCGGCCCACCTGTTCCCAGTCCGGGGAGTTCATCGTCAGGCGGCCCAAATATTCGTCCACCTTGCCACTGACCAGGATCTGCATCCCGGAGCGGATACGACCTTCGAGGTAGCTCTGATTGAACCAAGTGACTTCCATGGTGCCGGTATTGTCGGAAAGCACGGCGCGGAACAGAGATCTGCCTCCATGAGTCTTACGCAAACCGGCATCCCACACCGTCGCCAAGACGCTCACACGCTCGGCGTAGACCAGGCGATTAATCGTCTTCAAAGTAGAGTAGTCTTCATAACGCCGGGGATAGAAGCACAAAAGATCGCGCACGGTATTGACACCGAGTTTCCCGAGCTGTTCGCCACGCCTTTTTCCAATGCCAGCCAGCATTTCCACCGGAGCTTCGAGGCCCCGCCCGGAAACGCTGCGCGGCTGGCGGCGAGATGAGGGCGGCCCCTGCGGCGACGCAGCAGACGGCGTCTCCGCCGCAGATGGAGATGTCTGTGCTGGAGCTTCTGTCTGGGGACCTTCCCCCGTAGGCGGCGTGCGTAAAGCTACACGCAAAGCATGCATCGCTTCGCAGCGCGCCTCGATCTTGAGGCTGCTATAAGCCCGCAAGCGGGTAGCGACGTCCTCCACCCAGGGGCGGGCCGATTCACCAAACGCACCAACCGCCTGTTTGACCCAAGTGTCGGCGTAGCGTGTTAATCCACCAGCGACGGCTTTGTCCTGGTAGGTGTAGTCTTTCTCCTCTAAATTGAGGATTTTCTCCAAAATCTCTAATGGCTTAACCATTCATACTCCTAGATAATAATCGGATGTCGTTAGTCCCGTAGTTGTTAGTCTCATATTCGTTAATCAAGCGGTCGCCTCGAGCGTTAAAGGTCGCCAGCGCGGACCAGTGCCACACCCACGGCCCCCGGACCGACGTGCGCGCCAAAGATGGGGCCGACCTCAACCACCAATGGCGAATTGCCCGGCGCATAAGGCGCTAACGCCTCGCCAAGTTGCTTCACGACGGCGAGGTCGGCATGAGCGTGTAACACCGCTAACTTTTGCAACGGTACCATCGCCATCACCAAGTCCACCATATGCTGAAGCGCACGCTGGTGCGTACGTACCCGCCCGATCAACTGGGCTTCGCCAGCGGCAAACACAATCATTGGCTTGATCTGTAAGAGAGAGACCAATTTGGCAGCAGCCCAACTCACACGCCCGCTGCGGCGCAGATACTCCGGCGAATCCAACATACCAAGCACACTGCTGCGGGCGCACGCGTACGTGATCAATACTTTAATCTCAGCAAGAGACGCACCACGAGACACAGCCTCAGCCACCAACACCACCACCCAGCCAATCCCCATGGACACCTGCCCCGTATCGAAAACATGCACGGTCGCGCCCGTTAATTGCTGCGCAGCGAGCAACGCATGATTATACAGGCTGCTCACATTCGACGAGGCGAAAAGGCCAATAATGTCACGCGCCCCCTCCGCGACCAACGCCTGGTAAACCTGCAAGAACTCTGCCGGGGCTGGGGCCGCCGTCTTGGGCATAACATTCGATTCTAACAGCTCACGGTAAAACCATCCGTAATCGGCAGAAACACCAATCAGATGATTGGCCTGCCTCATCGTCAAATGAATCGGGATAACCTTGATATCGAACTGCTGAACGAGATGTGGGGGGATGTCCGCCACACCATCAGTGACGATGCGAATATGACCATCCATGCCGACTTAACGCCATACCCCCTCGTAAATGACCATGCCTACGCCCTCCGGACCGATATGCGAAGCCAGGATCGGGTCATAGGTGATAATAGGGAAGTCACGGTTCGGCATAATTTGCTCAAGCCGGGTCTTAAGCAGTAAAGCTTCGTCCGTCGGCTGTGCGCCACTCTGGAAGATAACCAGTTGGTTGATCCGCGAGAATTCAGAGGCAAACTCCACCAGTTTGTCGAGCGCCCGTTCCGGCTTGCGGCTTTTCTCCTGCGGGATGATGTCGCCATCCTCAATCACAAGGAAGGGATGAATCTTGAGCATTGCCCCCAGAATCGCCTGCATGGCGCTGAGTTTGCCGCTGTTGTAGATGTAATCCAGGGTATGTGAGATCATCACCACATAGATGCGGGGAATCATACCCCGGATACGCTTGACCACATCCGGTAACGGCAAATCACCTTGCTTGAGCAATTCGCCAGCCTTTTCTACCAACAACCCCAGGCCGACGGAAATCGTCTGTGAATCCAACACAGTGATATCGCACCGGCCCATAAAGTCACGGGCCGCGATGCGCGCATTACGCATGACAGGGCTCAGATGACTTGAAGAGAGGATCAGCAGCATACGGTTAGTGCGATAGAGTGTGCGCTCAAAAACAGCACGGAAATCGTCAGGAGACGGTCCAACGATCTCCACAGGGCTGCGCGACTGCTCAAGCTCGGTCAGCAAGTCGATATGCCCCTCTGTCTGTTGGTCATACATGAAGTTGCGGCCATTCGCCTGCGCGACGATGGGCAACGAAATAATGCCAAGTTCGCGCAAACGTGCCGCTGAGAGATAAGCCGTCCCATCGGTGATCAATTGAATGTGATGATTGCTGCTCACACCCTTTCTCCTTAACTCATAAATTCAGAATAATGATTCCACTATCCTTGCGGCGTTTGATTTGTAACCTTCGCCAGGGTCCACTTACTCAATCGAGATAATATAAGGATAATGCGGTTGCCCACCTTCGACAACTTCGAATTCCAGTTCGGGGTAGGTTTCGATCAGTCTTTCGGCCAGGCCCTCTGCCTGGGAGGCCTCTACACCTTCACCGTAATACACTGTCACCAACTCACAATCTTCGATCTCGGCCCCGGCTAGAAGCCAATACACCGCCTCGTCGAAAGATTCTGTATCCACCACCAATTCACCATCCAACAGCCCGATGGCATCGCCCTCACGCACATTGACGCCGTTGAGTGCGACATCGCGGGTTGCCCACGTGACCTCGCCGGTAATCACCTCTTTAGCCGTGCGTAACATCGCCGCCACATTACCATCCAGCGTTGCTTGTTGATCAAGCGCCAGCAGTGCGGAGACGCCCTGAGGGATAGTGCGCGTTGGCACCACCGCGACATGCTTTTTACTCACCTCAGCGGCCTGCTGCGCCGCCATCAAGATATTCTTGTTGTTGGGGAGAACAATGATCTGATCGGATACTGACTCGTCTATTGCCGCCAGAATTTGCGCGGTGCTCGGATTCATCGTCTGCCCACCCTCGACAATGCTGGTAGCGCCCAAACTGCGGAACACCTTTGCCAATCCATCACCGGCAGCGACCGCCACCACGCAGATATTGGTAGGCTCTTCAACTGGCATCACTGGGAACGGGACACCAGTCGCTTGGACGTCCTCCCGCCCCGCCATGAACATGTCGTACTGCGCCTTCATGTCCTCTACAACGACGTCACGCAGAGAGCCACACTTCGCGCCGTAGCTAATGGGGATACCCGGATCGAGCACATGCACATGCACTTTGATAGTCTGTGCATCTCCCACCACCAGAGCGGAGTCCCCCATCGCCTCAATGGTGGCACGCATCCCGGCAACGTCCAAAGCACTGCCTGCGACAATAAACTGTACATCATAAGGATAATTGCTATCGAAATGTAATGACTCGGCCATATGATCATAAGCCTCATGGACTTGCATCGCAAATGTCGCATCGCTGGTGGGGCGTTCGAGTTCTTCGACCGATAATCCCTTCATATAGCGCAGCATCCCTTCAAGGACCACAAACAGTCCTTGTCCGCCTGAATCAACCACTCCAGCCTGACGCAATACTGGCAGGAGTTGTGGTGTGCGGGCAACGGCGGATTTTGCCCGTTGGACTATCCGCTCGAAAATGCGCAGCAAATTCTCAGTTTCTGCCACTGCCAGCGCGGATTCCTCCGCCACCTCACGCATGACGGTCAGAATCGTGCCCTCTACAGGCTTGACGACACCTTTGTAGGCAGTATCTCGCGCTTCATTCAGCGCAATCGGTATATCCGCTGCACACATGTGGGCTTTTGAATCCAGGCCGCGCGCAAATCCGCGCAAAATCTGGGAGAGGATCACCCCGGAATTACCACGTGCACCCATCAAGGCACCATGGGCTACCTTGCCAGCAAGACGACCTACGTTCTCTTCTTGCACATCGGCGACTTCGTTCCAGGCCGATGTCATCGTCAACATCATATTCGTGCCGGTATCACCATCAGGCACCGGAAACACATTGAGCGCGTTGATCTCTGCCTGGTGTTGTCGTAACCAGGACAACGCGGCCGACATCATAAACTTTAAATCATGCCCATCGAGAGTATATACAATCTCACCGCCCACACCTTCGCCCACGCTAAGCCCCCTAATCTACATCGCTGACGCGCAAAGCCTGGATATGTACATTCACTTTGGCGACTGGCAATTCGAGAATCTTTTCAATCTGGTATTTCACCACATGTTTGATACTCTCGGCCACGCTTGATACCCGCGTACCGTATTCTACTACTACATACAAATCCACGACAACCTTCCCATCCCGCATCAGTACTTCAACCCCGCGTTTTCTGTCAGTGGATAGAATATCGACCAGACCAGTAGCCAAGTTTTTGGGCACCGTCCCCACAACCCCGTAACACGTCTGTACCGCTTCACTGACAACCGATGCAATAGCGGCTGGAGACACCTCTATTCTCCCCCGAGGCTGCACTTTTTCACTCATAGAAACCCTCCTCCCAGTTGCATCTTTTCCTCTTTGTGGTATGATACCTTCCGTCATCGAGACAGAAGAGGTGAGAAAAAATGGCAAAATGTGAAATCTGCGGTAAAGTCCCAATGTTTGGGCACAATGTCAGTCACTCGAACCGGGCGACCAACCGGCAATT
>JAFGSL010000134.1 GCA_016934645.1 Anaerolineae bacterium | reverse complement strand
CTTGTTTGTCTTTCAGTCGCTGCTATTTGTGATTTTGACAGCCATGCCAGGCGACGTGACCAACCGGATGTTCAACAACCCCAACATCCCTCCAGAAGCTATCGAGGAGACACGTCGCGCGCTGGGCCTGGATGATCCGGTTCTGGTGCAGTATGCACGATGGTGGCGCAGCTTCATCACGGGCGATATGGGGGTATCGCTCTCTGAATACCCCACGCCGGTTATGGCCATCATCAAACAGCGTATCCCCCGGACATTGATACTTTTCTTGAGCGCAACGGTTGTGCAGTTTTTGCTAGGTTTTACCCTGGGGCGTATCCTGGCCTGGCAGCGCGGCGGCTTGTTTGAGTACGGTTCAACCCTCATCGGCGTGTTCTTGTACACAGTTTTTACGCCCTGGTTTGGCCTGATGATGATTTTCATTTTTGGCGCGCGTCTGCGTTGGTTGCCGTTGGGAAAGTTTATGACGGTAACATTATGGAGTTCGGCTGAAATTCCGGGTTTGATGGGCAACGAGTCCAAGGGCAACTTCGTGTTTAACCGTATGCTGCTCACCGCGACCATCATTGTGATCCTGTGGCTGGTGCTCCTTGCTGTAACGCGCAAACTAAGCACTGTCCAGCGCCGCCGGACGTTGACGAGCGGGACGATTGCAATTCTCGGTGGCGCGATTGGGATTTGGGCTTTGTCTAGCATAGGTGTCCTGGCTTGGGATATCTTCAAACACATGATCTTGCCAGTGACGACGGTAGCGCTGGTCGGTTTTGGCCGCACGATGCTTACGACACGCCAGACCATGTTGGAGACGCTGCGGGAGGATTATATCCAGACTGCGCGGGCCAAAGGCTTGCCAGAAAAGGTAGTGCGCAACAAACACGCGGCGCGCAATGCGATGCTGCCGGTTTTCACGGGCCTTATCATTGGACTGCCCTTTACGCTCAGCGGCGGTATCGTTACCGAGACGATTTTCTCCTGGCCAGGGATGGGGCTCACGTTGCTGTCGGCGACGAACTCCGAGGACGTCCCCCTGGTGATGGGCGTGTGGAGCTTTATTGGCGTGGTGGCCTTGTTGTCGCACCTCATCGCGGATATTGGCTATGCGTTCTTGGATCCCCGCATTCGATATGCATAACGGCTACGACTTACGAATTGTTTCCTGGAGGAATAGATGACTGCAATAGACTATACGGCAACCACAAAACAACGAATGCCCCTATGGCAGGTTCGCGTGCGGCTGGCGTGGAAGGCGCTCAAGGGAGGCTGGGCCTTATTTAGGGAAAATCCTGTCGGATTGGTGGGCATTGGGCTGATTGCGTTTTTTGGCTTGATGGCGGCTTTACACCCGATTCTGATGGCGACGGTTTGGGGGAAGGCAGTATACGACCCCATCATGGGCTATGACCGGGATATCATTGTTCATCCCTCGCCACCAACCTGGATTCCTAATGCCAGCACAGAGATCGTTTCCCTCGGGCCGATTTCGCCGCTCCGGCATATTTTGGGAACCGATCCATTGGGACGGGATGTATTAAGCCAGTTGATGTACAGCACGCAGTCTGAGTTTGCCCTGGGCATTATGGCATCCCTGGTGACGGTGCTGATTGCGACGACCGTGGGGGCCGTTTCAGCCTACTATGGGGGTGTGGTGGATATGATTTTCATGCGCATCGCCGATGTGATCCTGATGTTGCCCTTTATCCCCATTTTGATCGTTTTGAGCGCGATGTTTGACTTCCAAATGATCCACCTGGCGGTCGTTTATGGTATCCTGGCTGGTTTTGGGGGCAATACGATTGTGATCAAATCCCAGGCGCTGTCAATTAAAGTCAAGGCTTACATTGAAGCCGCACGTGTGGCCGGTGGTAATGACTGGCACATCATTTTCACGCATCTTGTGCCCAATCTTTTGCCGCTGTCATTCCTCTTTATGATGGTGACCGTAACCGGCGCGGTTTTCGCGGAGGCCGTGTTGTCGTTCTTTGGTCTGGTCAATATCCGTATGAGTTGGGGCATTATGATTCAGATCACCCAGGCCGCTGGGTATTTGCTGGTTTCCTGGAAGTATTGGTATTTGATGTTCCCGGCGGGCATTGCAATCTCGTTGCTCTGTTCGGCCTTCTACTTGGTGGGGCGCGCTATGGACGAGGTCGTCAACCCCCGCTTGCGCAAACGATAGAGAATATGGAGTAAGGAGTAAGGAGTAAGGAGTAAGAAATGTGGTCATGCACTTTCTACTCCATACTTCGTACTCCATACTCCTGATGCTTAGCACAGGAGAATCACTATGAGCTTAATTCTTTCCGTACATGACTTGACGATGCACTATACTACCCGCAAAGGCGAGGTCTCCGCTGTCGACGGGGTGAGTTTTGACCTCGAGCGCGGGCAGTCTCTCGGGCTGGTGGGGGAATCCGGGTGCGGCAAAACTTCAATTGCGTTTTCCTTGATGCGCCTGTTGCCGGAAAATGGCATCATCAAAGATGGATACATTATGATTGATGGTCAGGATGTCGTCGCGATGGATTACAATGACTTGCTCAAGTTCCGCTGGAACAAAATCGCGATGGTGTTCCAGGCAGCGATGAACGCGTTGAATCCTGTCTACACGGTGGGGGATCAGATTGTGGAGGCACTGGAACTGCACTTCGGGGACATCCCCCCGGAACAGGTGCGCGAGCGAATCGCCGGTCTCTTTGATCTGGTAGGTCTTGATCCGGCCTTGATGGAGCGCTATCCACACGAGTTTAGCGGCGGGATGCGCCAGCGCGCGGTGATTGCAATGGCCCTCTCTTGTGACCCGGACGTCATTATCGCCGACGAGCCGACGACGGCGCTGGACGTGATCGTACAGGACCGGATTCTTAAACGGATACGGGAACTGCAAAAGGAACTCAACATGGCGATGATCTACATCTCTCACGATATTGCCGTCATCGCTGAGGTGAGTGACCGCATCGGCGTGATGTATGCGGGGCGGATGGCAGAATTGGCAAATTCGGTCGACATCTTCGCCCATCCCACTCATCCCTACACGTATGCGTTGATGGGTGCGTTTCCCAGTATCAAGGGCAAGAAACGCGAATTGAAAACCTTGCCTGGCGAACCGCCCGATTTACTCAACCCGCCGCAGGGCTGTCGATTCCATCCGCGCTGTCCTTATGCGACAGAAATCTGCCAAGAAAAACAACCCGAGTTCAAGCCAGTCAATGGCGTAACCTACAATGACCTCACCCGCGGGCACTATGTCGCCTGCTGGCATCCTTTAGAGGGAGTAACGCTATGAATGCAGAAGTTATGACGATCGATGAAAACCTGGTCAGAGTTGAAGGATTGAAGAAATACTTCCCTGTCGGAGGAAGCTTGTTCAAACGCGCCAAGAGCCACATCTACGCTGTGGACGACGTGAACTTCACCATCCAAAAGGGCAAATCCCTGGGACTCGTCGGCGAATCCGGATGCGGTAAGACGACCACAGGAAAAATGCTGGCACGATTGCATGACCCGACCGGCGGTCACATTTACCTCAACGACATGGAGTTGGGTCAGGTGGATCTGGCGGAAGTCAAGGGTATGCAACTCAAGACCTTCCGCCGCCGGGTGCAGATGATCTTCCAGGATCCCTACGAATCGCTCAATCCGCGCCGGACGATCTTCGACACGGTGGTGGAACCCCTCGTCGTACAGGGCATCGGCGATCTGGTAGAGCGCGAGGAGCGCGTTGCTAACCTGCTGGAATTGGTAGGGCTGACGCCTGCTGATACGTTTCTGTTCCGCTTTCCGCACGAGCTTTCCGGCGGGCAGCGCCAGCGTGTTGCGATTGCGCGCGCGCTCATCATCGACCCAGCCTTCATCGTCGCTGACGAGCCGACCTCCATGCTTGATGTCTCGATCCGCATCGGTGTGATGCAGTTGATGCAGGAGTTGGCCGACCGCTTTGACGTGAGCTATCTCTACATTACCCATGACCTGGCGGTGGCACGCTACATGTGCCAGGATGTCGCCGTGATGTATCTGGGCAAGATGGTGGAAATGGCGGAGACGGAGGAACTTTTAGCGCATCCGCTGCACCCCTACACCCAGGCGCTCATCTCTGCCGTACCCATACCTGATCCTCGTCTGGAACGTGAGACCATCGACATCAAAGGCGGTGTCGCGCAACCGATTGATCCACCGGCGCGCTGTCGCTTTTACGACCGCTGTCTATTGGCTGATGACCATTGCCGTGACAACGACCATCCGCCACTGGAAGACAAGGGCGATGGTCATATGGTGGCGTGTTACAAAGTATAAAGGAGGTGTAACGATGACCGAGGAAAACGTACGTACAGAGGAATTCAAGATCGAAGGTGACAAACTAGTCACCAAAATCAAGGAATTGATGCGCGAAGGCAACATCCGGCGCATCATCATCAAGAACGAAGAAGGCCGTCCGCTGATCGATATCCCGCTCACTTTCGGCGTCATTGGTGTGCTTGTTGCGCCACAGTTGGCAGCGTTAGGCGCAATAGCGGCCCTCATCACGCATGGCACGATTGTTGTGGAGAAGGTGGAAGAACAAACGAATCCCGATCAGGAAAACTGACAGCGGACACCGTTGTTCTTTTGCAAACGTACAGAGGTGTTTTTTCGGCTTCAACGTGTGCCCTGGAGCTGAAAGAACACCTTTTGAACTTCCCAATACCTTGACGTTGAGAAAGCTCTCCTCTGAAGCCTGGAGTTGACCATGCTACATTACCTTTCAAAACGCGCTCTTTCCAGCCTGATCGCGCTTTTTCTCTTTGTGTCGTTGATGTTCTTCGTGACGGAGATCGTGATCCCCGGAGACTTCACGACGCAGTTTGCATTAGTATTGAATCCCCAGCAAAGAGCTGAGCTTCAACACGAACTGGGGTTGGATATCCCGCTCGGACAACGTTACCTAAACTGGCTCCGGAACTTGTTGCACGGCGACCTGGGAGCGTCTTTGTATGGGCCAGCGGTATTGGATCTGCTTAAAGAAGCGTTGCCTTATACTTTGCTGATTTTCTTCCTGGGCACGGTCATCGCCTTTCAACTAGGACAGAAATTAGGACGTCTGACAGCCTGGCCAACCAAGTCGAAATATCCCCTACTTGCGACGATACGAAAATATCTTTCTGGTGGGGTAACTTTGGGAGCAGTGCTGTTTTATACGACCTTTCCCCCCTGGCTGGCATTTTTGGTCGCCCAACTGGCATCCCGGCGCTTAAGTTTGAAGCGTGATTTCCGTGGGCGGACCATCGACCCTAGTAAGCAAATCTTCACCACAGCGGTATGGCAAAAAACAGGTGTGACGCCATCCATGGTGATGGTACGCATTGTACTTTCCTTTGTGGTCATTTGGCTGGTCCTAAATTGGGTATCCGGCTTGATACGTAAAAAGTATCATTGGCAGCCGCCGGTTTGGCTACAGGTCTTCGCCTTCACCGCTTTGCTTGTGGGAAGCTGGTACGCATTCGGATTTGGTCAATGTGCGCTGGAACTCATGACTGTTGCCGCAACCCCTTTGGTGACTTACATCTTGCTCTCCTTTGGGGAAACGTTGCTGATCACACGAACAAGCCTGCTGGACACATTGCAAGAGGACTTTATCACGACCGCACGCGCGAAGGGTGCCCCAGAAGCTACCGTGCGTGACCGGCACGCGGCGCGCACGGCACTATTCCCGGTGTTAAGTCGCTTTATGGTGAGCTTTCCCTATATGCTGACCAGTACTGTCATTCTTGAGGATGTGCTAGGTTGGCCAGGTATCAGCAACACCCTATTCGATTCTCTCTACCAAAAAGATATGGCTGTTGTTATGGGGGCTTTGTTGCTCGTGGGCGCCGTTTCCGCAGCGGCGCGTCTGGCCCTGGATATCTTGTATGCGCTCCTTGATCCGCGTATCCGCTATGACCGTGGACAAATTAGGAGGGCTGCATGAATTTCAAACTCCTCAAACGACGGTCTTCAATTGCCTGGCAGCAATTCCGGCGCGACTGGCGAATTTTCACCCGGAACCGTTTTGCGGTGTTGGGCGTGATCTTGATCAGTTTTTTTGGGATACTGGCCTTGGTTTATCCTATTTTACGGGCGACGGTCTTTGATTACGACATTTATAATCCACTCACTGGTTTTGATTTTCGGATAGCCCATCCTTCAAAGCCGTCGTCAGAACATCTCCTGGGCACTGATTCGTTGGGTCACGATATATTGAGTATGTTGCTGGCGGCGACAGCTCCCACTTTTGTTGTGGGAATTGCAGCGGCCTTGACCACAGCCTGCATCAGCACGCTTTTGGGAGTGTTAAGCGCCTACTACGCAGGCACAGTGGATGCTGTTGTTATGCAAGTTGCTGACGCGTTTTTACTGTTACCCGCCCCATTGTTTATGGTCATTATGGGGATGCGTTTCTCAGACTTGAAACCACTACACTTGGGCATCATCTACGGGTTGGTTGCCGGTCTAGGAGGCGCAACGATTGTGATGCGGGCGCAAGCTCTGCAGGTCGTGACCAGACCCTTTATCAGCGCCGCTCAGATTGCGGGCGGATCGCGTCTTCACATCATTCTTGTCCACGTGTTGCCGCATATGATGCCACTGGCGGCTCTTCAGATGATGCTGGCTGTGACAGGTGCAGTCGTTGCGGATGGCTTCATCGCTTTCTTCGGTTTTAGCAGCAGCGACTTGAACTGGGGCCTGATGATCTATTCGAGCTTTACGTATTCGAGTGCACTGGGCGTGGCTACGGAATGGCATGTTTTGCTCCCGCCAGCGCTTGCACTATCGTTTTTTGCCGCGGCTTTTTATTTTGTCTCCAGAGGTTTACATGATGTTGTCGATCCCCGAGCGAGAAAATAGGGTGCTCAAACGGGTTATACCACTGCTCCTGCTCACGTTGTTATTCACAGGATGCTCCGAGCGTGTGCGGACTGTACGCGTTCTGCCGGAATGGGGGCGCGCGAATCTCATCGGTGTTGCATCGAATGCGACTCCTTTGGGCTTGGTTGCAACTTCTGATGGCGACCAGGTCATTATGGTCTGGCCCACCCGAGCTGAAAATGCCTCACAAGACTATCTCCATCTCTTTGTGCTGGACGCGGATGGCGATGTTGTGTTCGACCAAAATCTGGAACCGGCTATCCCCAACCTTTATGAAGCACAACTGCTGCTCGAAATGGAGGACGATGTTCACCTGTTGTGGATTGCGGGTGAACGAGACGCACGCGTGGTGTGGTATGCCCATTTGGGCAAGGTTGATCCATCCCGCGTCGCGTCGCTTGCTGCTGAGCCGGTGTCACCGTCAAACCAGTCGGTAGCCTGGTATAAGGCAGCCTTACTACCCAGCGGCGATATTCTCGTCCTCTGGCTTGACATGCGCGGTGAGTTGAGCGGGCAGCTTATTGATCGCGGCATACCACAGAAGCTCTTGTCTGACGTTATCGGCGTCGACTTTCAGATCGACGCAGCAGGCAACGTTCATCTTGTCTGGTCACAACAAGAATCGCCGACACAAGTGGCTTTTTACCAGGCACAACTTGCAGCGGATTCACTCCAACTCGCGTCCACTTTCTTGGCGACGACTGTGTTTTTGCCAGCGCGGATACAGGTTAGCAGCATAGAAGGGCCAATGCTAGCCTTGGATCGCCGGTATGCCTATATCACCTGGGTGCAACGCGAAGATCAACCGAATCGGATCGTCAAGAGCCTTCACACCGTCGCTTGGCCACTCGCCGGGACAACGGAATCCTACGAAATGGAATCCCTGATTCACAATGCTGACTTTCCGCCATCAACCGCGCGTGTCACTGGCTATTTCGCTTACCAACATCTGGCGGCATCCTCCAGCAGTCGGGGCAACTCTCTCAACGTTTACCAACTGCCGACGACGATCCGTACTCAGGAAGAAGAAATGGTATTGGCGCTCTCGGTACAATATGCCACGCGTACCCGTGCAGAATACCAACCGACGCTCGTCTACATGCAGGATGGCGAGTTACTTGGGTACCAGGCGTTGACGTGGACCGATCACACCTCGTCCAGTCCGGTTGTTACCACGGATGCTACTCACAATCTCTACGCAGCCTGGACCGATGCCACGGGAGCGGATTTCCACTATCCCATTTACCTTGCCAGCACAGCACCGGCGCTTCGGGTGTCCTGGCAGCATATGACGTTAGCCGACTATGGCACCGTCGCGTGGGACTACATCAACCGCATTGCATCAGGCATTGTCCTGTTTCCCCTCATCGTCGTATGGTTTTTCCTCCCGATCGCATGGCTCTTCTTCAAACTCGCTAGAGGGGGCGATGTATTCGGGCTGGCCGGGCAGCGACTTTTGCTCTCTACCCTCTGGCTCTATTGGGCAGCGAAATACCTCCTGACTTTTCAAATCCTGACCTACGTTCCCGGACTCCGCTATGTCACTTCAAATGCCGGTACCGTGCTGATTTTCTGTGTGCCGCTGCTGACACTCGCGTTCGGTGTCATCGTCGGGGGATTACTCACCATCCGTTGGACGAACAAAGGATTCTCGGTGATGCGGACGTTCCTGGTGTCGTCGACCGCTGACGCGCTTTTGTCTCTCGCTATCTATGCCGTCGGCTACTTCGAGTAAAGGAGGTGATGCTCATGATCAAATAGAGCACGACATGTTCAACGATGTTCTACTGTCAAAATCTCAAGTCATCGAAGGAGGGAATGTTTCCATGAAGAAGTTTCGTTGGTTATCACTTGTCGTCGTTTTGATGCTACTTCTCTCTCTGTCCCCGGCTATGGCGCAGAATGCAAAAATCGTGCCACTGCCAACTGCGGAAGGGAACTGGTACATCGTCGAGTTGGACGCCCCGGCGTTAGTCGCTTATGCCAAGTCCGCAGCCACCACCGCAATGATCGTAGGGGGGAAGCTCAACGTGAACACCTCAGCCAGCCAGGCCTACATCGAGCAACTCAAGGCGGATCAGGCTGTGTTCAGTGGAGCGCTGGCCCGCGCCATCCCTGGCGCTGAGATAGGCTACAACTATCAGATTGCTCTGAACGCCGTGGCCGTCAAACTGCCGGACAGCGAACAGAAGACCCTGTTTGCGCTGGGGGCACTGCCTGATGTCAAGCGGGTCACGCCACAGCGGATTTACACAACGCAGATGGACTACAGCCTGCCGCTCATCAACGCGCCTGCGATGTGGGCACAACTCGGCGGCCGGGAGAATGCCGGTGCGGGTGTCAAGGTCGCCATCATCGACAGTGGTATCGATCCCGATCACGTGCTGTTCGACGGCACGGGCTGGTCGTATCCTGCCGAGGGGACGTGGCCCAAAGGGTACTGCGAGATTGACCCCACATTCTGCAACGGCAAGATCATCGCGACCCACTACTACACGCCGACGTTGGCCGTCAATCCCGGTGAGGTCAATACGCCCCAGGACATGCACGGTCACGGTACTCACGTTGGCGGCACCGCTGCCGGCAACATCGTCACAGCCACGTATGGCACCAGCACACCGGAAATTTCCGGCGTGGCCCCTGGCGCGTGGATTATGGCCTACAAAGGATTGTTCAAGAATATCGCCGGTACGTCATCCACCGGCTCTAGCATTATGTTGGCTGCTGCCATCGAAGACGCGATCGCCGACGGCGCGGATGTCGTCAGTTGTAGCTGGGGCAGCGACGACTGGGAATACGACGATCCACTCACGGCGGCTTACGAAGCGGCAGTCGACGCTGGTCTTGTCGTTGTCTTCTCCACCGGCAACTCCGGCCCTGTGTACAACACCACAGGCAGCCCCACGTCGCCCAAATTCATCGAGGTGGGGGCAAGCACCACGATGCGCGCCTATTACAACGAGATAAATGTAACTGCACCTGAACCGGTGTCGCCAACGCTGCAAAGCTTCCCTGCCAACCAGTTCGACGATATCGATGTAGCAGGCATGCCTACCAGACCTATCGGGCCTTTGCCCTACATCCCCTGTGATCTATTAGGTCTCCCGGATACGTCATTGCCGGGTGTCACAGAGGGAATCACCCAGACTGAACCCTATTCCTCAACTGGCTGGATCGCTTTGATTCCAAGAGGCGATTTCAATTTCACAGTCAAATTGGACAACGCCATTGCCCAGGGAGCCACGGCCGTCGTGATGTACACGGACAATCGCACCTGGAAGGGTGGCTTCACGGCCGGGGAGCGCCCCATCTACACTGTGATGATCGCAAACGAGATTGGTCTCGATGCACGCTCCTGGTGGAGTCTCCATACCGGTACGGCGCGCATTCAGGTCGGCTACCCGGTTTCGGCCTTTGAAAGCGAAGTCCCGGATATGATCTCCGACTTCAGTTCCCGCGGGCCGAACCTGCGCCTGGCCATCCGCCCGGACCTCGTAGCTCCCGGCGTGAACATCCTCAGCGGTATGGCCGATGGTACGTTCGAGCCGAAGAATGGCACCAGCCAGGCCGCACCGCACGTTGCTGGCGCAGCCGCGTTGCTGTTGGCCCAGCACCCGGATTGGACACCGATGCAGGCCAAGAGCGCGCTGATGAGCACCGCCAGCCAGACCATCCTGGACCTTGACGGCTCCCTGGCAAATGTGATGACCCAGGGTTCCGGGCGCATCGACCTGAGCAAAGCGGGCGATCCCGGTCTCACCTTCGATGAGCCGAGTCACAGCTTTGGCATGATCGAGGTCGGCACGACGGCTGAAACCGTCATCACCGCGATGGACGTCTCCGGCGCTGCCGAAACCTACGCGCTCAGTGTGATGGAGACCGTCACCGACACCGGCAACGTCACCGTGACCGTCAGCCCGGCTTCGCTCGCCGTGGCAGCCGACGGCAGCGCGACGTTTACCGTCACCGTTGAGGTGGGCAGTGGCGCGCTCCTTCAGGACATCGAGGGCGGCATCATCCTCAGCGGAACCACGCACATGGCACACGTTCCGTATTGGGCGCGCATCGTGCCGGTGGTCGAAAACGACATCCTGCTCGTCGATGACGACCTGAGCGAGCTGGGGAACACGGATTACCAGGACTACTACACCGCGGCGCTGGACGAACTTGGGCTGACGTATGACATCTGGAGTACCACCGCCCAGGGATGGGCGCCCGGCTTCCCCACCCGTGAAGTCCTCGATCTCTACGATACTGTCGTCTACTTTACCGGTGACGATGCCTCGTTCTTCTACTACAACGCACGCTACGGCATCCCCAGCGCTACCCTGGACGAAGTGCGCGCTTATCTGGCAGCCGGTGGTAAGATGATTGTCTTCGGGCAAGATGCGGCATGGGGAATGAACTGGGCCGGTTTGCCCCTCGCGATTGTCTTTGGCGCCGGATACGCGGAGGATGATGTCTTCGAGGGCGAGGCCGTCCCGCAGCCCAGCGCGGCGGGTGTCGTGCCCTTCCTGGATGGGAAGGAGGTTGACTTCAGCGCCGGCGGTGATGGCGCGGGCAATATGGTCACGGTAGACGCGCTGGCGCTCTATACCGGTGGAGATGTCAGCAACATCCCGCTCTTCGCCGTACCCAGCACGTTTACGCCAATGTTCGGGGAAGATTTCATGGGTTCGGCCATGTCGTCCGATCCGACGCTGGAACGTGTTGCCGACCCCGTCGGCAGTGGGTGGTGGAGAATCGCGCACCGCACCACCTTCTGCTCCTTCGGGCTGGAAGCCGTGAACAACGACACCGGCTACTACACCCGCACGGCGCTGCTGGGCGATATGTTCGACTACGTCAACGATACCCTCACGGTCGCGTTCGACGAGACGGCATACGCCTCTGAAGGTACCACGATGATGGTGGACTTCGCCGCGACGATGGCTTCTTCCGTGGGGGGCGAGGCCCTTCGCTATCGCTGGGACTTTGGCGACGGCAGTGTGTACGTGAGCACGACGGGCGATATGGTCACACACCAGTATATGAGGCCGGGGACGTATCAAGCCCGCGTCGAAGTGACTGACGCCTATATGCACACGATGGTCAGCGAGCAGGTCACAGTAGACGTCAAAGCCTACATCTTCTTGCCCCTCGTGATGCGCAACTACTAATCCACGTCTTTGATGTAACAACGCGGGGCCTCAGTCTGAGGCCCCGCGTAAACTAACTTCCTTGAAAATAACATGGATATACAGGATGCACAGGATATATCTTAATCCTGTATATCCTGCTCATCCATGTTGAAATTTTTCCTCCAACCGCTGGTGAACCGCCGGTTAATGAGAATACAGACTAGGCAGCAACCAATGACTGTGCCAACGCGACCGCGCGGCTGGCGTCGGGGGCGTAGCCATCCGCACCGATCTCGTGAGCGTAGGCGTCCGTCACCGGGGCACCGCCGATGATGACCTTCACGCTGTCCCGTACACCGGCTTCCTTGAGTGCGTCCACCGTGACTTTCATGTTCGGCATGGTCGTGGTCAGCAGCGCCGACATCGCTATGACATCCACGCCCTTGTTGACGACCGCGTCCAGGAATTTATCCGGCCCAACATCCACGCCCAAGTCCACGATCTCGAACCCCGCGCCTTCCAGCATCATACAGACCAGGTTCTTGCCGATGTCGTGCAGGTCGCCCTTGACGGTTCCCGCAGCGACTTTGCCCGCCGGTTTCACGTCGGCCTCGACCAGCAGCGGGCGCAGCAGCGCCAGACCGGCCTTCATCGCGCGCGCCGCGATCAGCATCTCCGGGACGAAATACTCGCCTTCTTCGAAGAGCCGTCCGACCTCGGCCATCGCCGCGACCAGACCCTCCTGCAAGATGTCACCCGGCGCAATGCCAGCGTCGATGGCCTCCTGGACCTTCTCCTGAGTTAGGGGCATATCGCCTTCCATAATACCTTGACGAATAACTTCTAGTACATTCTCCATTTATATGACCTCCAGATTGATGGTTAACCTTTCAGGACTTGGCGCACGGCTTCCAACTGGCCCGCGCTGCCGAGGAATTCGTTCTTTTCTGCGATGAACTTGGCGTACGCGCTCATGAATATCTTGCCCACCGGGCGCAAATCGAAGTTTTCCGGGTGCTCCAGGAAGTGTTCGCGGTGGACGCGCGTCCACACCAGACGGCCGTCGGTGTCGATATTGATCTTGGTCACGCCCAACTCGGCGGCGCTCCGGAACTGTGTTGCATCCACGCCCTTGGCCCCTTTCAGATTGCCGCCCGCCGCGTTGATGCGCGCGACCTCTTCCTGCGGCACCGAGCTGCTGCCGTGCATCACCAGCGGGAATCCGGGCAGCCGCTTCTGGATCTCGGCCAGCACATCGAAGCGCAGCCCCTGCGTGCCGGTGAACTTGAACGCGCCGTGGCTGGTGCCGATGGCGCAAGCCAGCGAATCGCAGCCGGTGCGCTCGACGAATGCTTTGGCCTGATCGGGATCGGTCAGTTTGGCGTTGGCCTCGTCCACCTTGACGTGCTCCTCCACGCCGCCCAACTGGCCCAACTCGGCCTCGACGACGATGCCCTTCGCGTGCGCCGCTTTGACCACGCGCTTCGTGATGGCGACGTTGGTATCGAAATCCTCGTGGCTGGCGTCAATCATCACCGAGCTGTAGAAGCCGCTCTCGATGCAGTCGTAGCAGGTCTCCTCGTCGCCGTGATCCAGATGGACGGCGAAAATGGCGTCGGGGAAAACCTCGTCCGCGCTGCGGATCAGCCCTTCCAGCATCAGCTTGTGCGTATACGAGCGCGCACCCTTGCTGATCTGGATGATGAAAGGGGCCTGGCTGTCGATGTTGCCGCGAAACAGGCCCATCGTCTGCTCGAGGTTGTTGATATTGTATGCGCCGATGGCATATTTGCCGTAGGCATGCGCAAAGAGTTGTTTGGTTGTAACGATCATCATTCACTCCTTAGAATAGTAATTAGTAACGGGTAACCAGTTATTAGTTGCCAGCTTAAAGTTCTAGTGTTAGCATAACATTACCCAGGCATTGTATGCTATTTTCCCTTCTATGCAAGCGTCAGATAGGCGTTAGTCTTGTGGTCGATAGTCCTGTAGTCGCTAGTCTAATAGTCCGGCTAGAACTCGTAATTCGCGATTCGTAATTCGCTCATTCGCTTCTTCTCTCACTCGCCTTCTCGCTGATTCGCTCCACCAACTCCCTATTGCTTGGGATGATGGACGAATACGCCAGTTCCCCGTTGATGTAGATACTCGGCAGGTTCTTGACGCCCATCTTGACGACGCGGGCGACGTTCTCTTTCTGCGTGAACTTGTACTCGACCATATCCGCCTGCTCGCCCAACTCCTCGGTGGCGCGGATAGCGGCGTCGCGCATGTAACCGCACGCCGCGCACGTGTCCGAGTCCAGCGTGAAGACTTCGACGAGCGGCTTTTCCAGCGTCGCGTAATCCGGCAGGATGACTGCGTCCAGGTCGAGTTCCGTCGCGTGGTAATTGGTGAGCATCGCGCGCGTCGCCTCCGGATCACGGACGGCCTGCAACACGCCGACGACGTTCTCCACGGGCACGTCGTAGGGCATATCGCAGCCCGGCGCGAGGATGAAGTTGTGCGGGTCGATCTGCGCCAGCAAGTCCGCCACGAACTTCATATTGTCCTGCTGCGAACCGAGCAGCATCCGCGTGGTGAGTGGGATGTTGCCGCCAATGGCGAGATTGTGCGCGTCGGTGATGCGCTTGGCGGCGACGAGGTCGATATTCTCGTCCACCGAGATGGAATCCGGCCCGGTGTGGCACATCGGCTCGATGTTCTTGGTCGCGTCCCCGCAGACGAAGAACGACGAGTACGCCCCCTGTGCGCGGATGAAGGCGAACACGTCGCTGAACGGCGCGCTGAGGAGCTGCCGGAAGTGGCGCGGCGACACCTGCGACACGAGCGGGTCCACCACGGCGATCACGTCCATCCCTGCTGCGATGTAGAGTGCCGCCATGCGCTTTGCCACCTCACTGCCGAAAGCCAGCAGGTCGCGCAGGAAATCGGGATGGTCGAACATATCCATAAAGATTTCGGTCCCGCGCAGGTGCGACGCGAGCGTGAACGGCCCGGTGATCAGCCCATAGAGCGCGGTGTGTGCGCCCACGGCAGCCTTCATCCGCCGCATCACGTCGAGGATCAGCGGCAGGCGACCATCGGTGGCCTCCGGCAGCCGGGTGGGGACCTCCATCCGCGTTGCCAGCGGGTGCGAAGCCACCGTAGGCGGCCCTTTCTCCACCCACACCAGATCGCAGCCCAGGATTTCCGCCTCGATTTGCAGATCGAAGACGACGGGTTGCCCGTCCGGGTCGTAGGTCTGGTTGACGGCGAGCAGCGCCTCGAACAGCTTGTCGCCGTCGGTGAGTACCTCCTGCGCGCTGTAGCCCTTGAGCTTGCCCGCGTGGACGCCCGCGAACGGCACCCACGGGATGGCGGGTGTCGGCTCGTGGCGTAGCGTTGCCAACAATAACTCTTTGCCGGTCAATATCGTCGTCATAGGTTTTCCTCACTGTATGAATTACGAATCACGAATTACGATTCATGAATCAGGATACGTGATGATGGTAGGGGCGATGCATTCCCAACCAGGCGTCTGGTCAACCAGTCCTGGCGGGAGGGACGCCTCGCCCTTATGCTAGGGTACATGACCGTCTGCCTGAAGACGGTAAGAGCTAACATCGCTATAGTTGCGATAATAGTAAGAATAGTTCAGCTCGAAAGAACTTGTCTGTCCAGGGTCCAAGTTGCCATTGCTTGGCCAGGTCAAACTACATCCAACGACGATGCCACTTGCATTGTAGAGCGCGCCTTCAATCCCAATGCCTTCAAGGCGGCTATTATCATCATTGCGGACAAACCCAAGAATCTTGTAACTGTTATCCGGCAGAAGCGTCCCATAATGATTGTAAAGAGTGAGATTGGGCCAGGGTTCATTCGCAGAAGTGTAGTAAGTTGGGGATTCAAACCGGAAATACGACCAATCGGCAGGTGGATTGTAAATGCTCAGGCGGAAACACGACTTTTTGCCGGCGGGCAAATCCGATGTAGTGTACGTATAATCGGTATCCACAAGTTGACCGCTGCTGTTGAATAGATTGACAGGCACCTTGACGAGATACGCATAACTACTGGTATTATTCTGCACTTCACCCACGATGTACAGCGTGCTATCAGATGTGTAGTGCGAATAATTGGGGAGTATATAGACGTTTTGAGGAGGTGGAGTAGGCGTTGGAGTGGGAGTCCTGGTCGGAGTCGGTGTGACCGTCGGGGTTCTGGTTGGCGTCCCTGTAGGTGTTCTGGTTAGCGTTGGTGTAAGCGTCGGGGTGGGCGGTAACACGACGCTCGATTGAATATTGCTCCACGCGCCATATCCCCACGTATTGTACCCGCGCACGCGGTAGTAGTATGTGCCTGCCGGCCTGCCACTCACGGCACAGGACTGCTGTGCAGTTGTGCAGACGGTGCGCAAACCGGTCGTGAAGGTGGCATTCGTGGCTTCTTCCAAAGTATAGGTATCGGCTAGGCGCGCGGGCTGTTCCGTCCAACTGACCATGTAATTGCCGTCGCCGTCGGCGTTGTTGATCGAATATAGTGTAGGCGCATAGGGCACAGGAGGCCAGCGTTTCAATATCAAGGGAAGGTAGACATAGGCCACAACCTTGACTTGGGTAGTCGCGGTCAAAGAATTGGCACTGTTACTGGCAGTGACCACCGCTGAATAAGTTCCGCAGGCAAGATAGCTGTGTGCGACAACTCTCCCAGAGCCAACTTCACCGTCGCCGAAAGCCCAGGTATACACCACGTCGCTTCCCGCCGCGACAGTAGCTGTCAAGGTTGTAGGACGCCCTAGCGGTGTTGGACTATCGTTGGTTGCCGTCAACCCGGCAATCAGTGCATCGGTGATTGTGACAGCGGATGTAGTTGTCATCACGTTAGAACTGTTGCTGGCTGTGATAACCGCCGTATAGATTCCTACATTCGGATAGGTGTGAGAGACAACGTCGCCGCTCCCTATCTCGCCAT
>JAFGSL010000133.1 GCA_016934645.1 Anaerolineae bacterium | reverse complement strand
GGCGCAAGCGATGGGCGCTTAATCTAGTCAACTTCCGCTTCGCCAGTTAAACCTACCTAATGTTCTTATTGTGCAATAACTCTACTAGGTTTTTGGATAATAAATCCAAATTCCGCGGCCATCCCTATCGCCCGACCTAATCCCACCAAGACAAGTTGGTTATCGTGTTCTATACGCAGCCCATATCCTAGCTTTTGCAAAGACAGTGGCCACTCTGACCGCGGTGGGTCAGCTTGGGCTGTCTCTTGCATAAACTCAAGGGCATCTTCTCTGACACGAGAAGCTCCCCCAGAACACATTAGGCGTGTCCACCCGCCGACCCTAAAGGCATTGATTCGTCTTGCAAAATAGGTTCCTCCAAATGGCAATAATAAACACCACACTAGACAACATACGGTGATAGGCACAAAAGCTAGCCGTCTGTGTTTTTCTTCCATCCAGCGATTGCGAACCACCTTAAAGAAATAAAGAACATACAGTAGAAATATCAGCCCAAACACAATATCAGGAATGAATAGAGCCAGGTTTTCAGACAAGCGAAAAAAGGGGAACGTAAGCCTAATGAATACAATCCAATCAATAGGCACGAAAACATTCCGATATATCACCGGATCTACAATCTCAAACCAACCGGATAGAAAAGACTCCAGCAGATAGAACAACCCGACCAGCAAAAAAGCTGTCGGGATTAATGGTTTTAGTCTATGCTTCACTCAAGTCCTCTTGGCGGCTTAACAGCGATTTAGCCTTCTCAATCTGCGCCTTGACCGCCACCGTCGCCGTGCCGCCGGGCACGGAACGCTGCTCGATGGCGCGACGAAAGTCGAGGACGTCGTGAACATCGTCGCCGAAGTGTGGAGAGATGGTCTGATAGTCGGCCACTGAAAGGTCACGCAGTCCGCAACCCTTCGCCAGCGCTAGACGCACGGCCTGCCCGACGATGTGATGCCCCTGACGGAAGGGCAATCCCTGGCGCACGAGGTAATCCGCCAGTTCCGTCGCCAGCAGGTCATCGCGCAGCGCGGATGCCATGCCCTCAGCATTGAGGCGCAGCGTATCGATCACGCCCGCCACGATCGGCAGTTCGAGTTCCAGCGTGTCCAGCGTGTCGAAGAGCGGCTCTTTGTCCTCCTGCAAGTCTTTGTCGTAGGAGCTGGGCAGTCCCTTGAGCGTCGTCAGCAGCGTCACGAGATTGCCGAGCAGCCGCCCGGTCTTGCCGCGCACGAGTTCCAGCGAGTCGGGGTTCTTCTTTTGCGGCATGATGCTCGAACCGGTGCTGTAGGCGTCATCCAGTTCCACGAAGCCGAACTCCGCCGTCGCGTAGATGATGAGGTCTTCCGCCAGACGGCTGAGATGTGTCTGGAGCAGCGCGGCCCAGAACAGCGTCTCCGCGACGAAATCCCGCCCCGGCACGGAGTCCATGCTGTTCTCGCTGACGCGCGCGAAGCCCAATTCCGCCGCCAGCGCCTCCCGGTCGATGCCGAAGGTGTTGCCCGCCAGCGCCGCGCCGCCCAACGGCATCACGGAGACGCGCTTGATCAGGTCGTCCAACCGCTCGACGTCGCGCTGTAACATCCAGAAGAAGCTCATCAGCCAGTGGGAGAACAGAATCGGCTGCGCGGGTTGGAGATGGGTGTAGCCGGGCATGATGACGTCCAGGTGCGCCTCGGCCTTGTCCACGATGGCACGCTGCACGCCCTGAACGTGCTCGCGCAACACAGGAACCCGCGAGAGCAGGTACAAGCGCAGATCCGTCGCCACCTGGTCGTTGCGGCTGCGGCCCGTGTGCAGTTTGCCCGCCACGTCGCCGATGATCTCGCCTAGGCGGCGTTCGACGGCGGTGTGGATGTCCTCATCGGAGGGCAGCGCCACGAAGGTTCCGGCGTCAAACTCCGTGCGCACTTGCTCCAGGCCCTGCACAATCGCGTCATATTCCGTGTCCGTCAAAATGCCAACGTCACGGATACTCCGCGCGTAAGCGATGCTGCCCGCGATGTCCGCCGCGTACATGCGCCAATCGAAGCCAATGGAGGCGTTGAAGCGCTCCAAAAGTGCGTCGGTAGGTTTGTCAAAACGTCCACCCCAGAGTTTGCTCATAGTTATCTCCCTACACTTTATGTCAACGGATTCAACGGATGAATCGGATAGAAACGGAAAAATCCGTTCGAATCCGCTGAATCCGTTGACACTCAATCCCGCTTGAACGTGCCGAAGTCCGGCTGGGCATAACTGGACTTGCCCAGGCCTTCGATATCCAACAGCGCCTTCACCTTGAGCGGCAGGCCGAAGAGGTGGATGAAGCCCTCGGCGTCGCTCTGCTGGTAGACGTCGTCTTGCCCGAAGGTGGCGTAATCCTCGCGGTAGAGCGAGTACGGCGACTTGCGCCCGACGACGGTGCAACTGCCCTTGTACAGCTTGAGGCGTACCGTCCCGGTGACATTCTGCATCAGGCTGTCCACGAACGCGTCCAGCGCGGTGCGCAGCGGGGTAAACCACTGCCCGTAGTAGACCATCTCCGCGTACTTTTCAGCGACGACGTCCTTGTAGTGCAAGGAATCGCGGTCGAGGCAGAGCGTCTCCAGCGCGCGCAAGGCCGCGTAGAGGATCGTGCCACCGGGCGTCTCGTAGACGCCGCGCGATTTGATGCCCACCAGCCGGTTTTCGACCATGTCCAGCCGCCCGACGCCGTTTTCACCGCCGAGTTGGTTGAGCAGCGTGACCAATTCTACCGGACCGTGGGACACGCCATCCACGTGCATCGGAATGCCGGATTTGAAGTCAATCTCGACGTAGCGCGGCTTGTCCGGGGCCTTTTCCGGCGCGGCAGTCAACTGGAACATCGCCTCTTCCGGCTCCATCCACGGGTTTTCCAGGATGTGGCCTTCGTGGCTGAGGTGCCAGAGGTTGCGGTCGCGGCTGTAGATGGATTTGCCTGTCGTGGTGACGGGGACGCCATGCGCGGTCGCGTAGGCCAGCGCGTCGTCGCGGGAGCGGATGTCCCACTCACGCCACGGTGCGATGACGGTGAGGCGCGGGTTGAGTGCCATCACGCCCAGCTCGAAGCGCACCTGATCGTTGCCCTTGCCCGTCGCGCCATGCGCGATAGCGTCCGCGCCTTCCAGTTCGGCGATCTCCACCATGCGCTTGGAAATCAGGGGACGGGCGTGGGATGTGCCCAGCAGGTACTGCCGTTCGTAAATCGCACCGGCCCGCAGCGTGGGAAAGACGAAGTCGGTGACGAATTCCTGGCGCAAGTCTTCCACGTAGGACTTCACCGCGCCGCTGATTCGCGCCTTCTCCGGCAGACCACTCAACTCCTCTTCCTGCCCTAAATCCGCCGTGAACGTGATGACTTCGCACTGGTAATTCTCGATCAGCCACGGCACAATACACGACGTATCCAGCCCCCCGGAATACGCCAAGATTACTTTGGAAACTTTTTTCTTCGCAGACATCTCTCCTCCTCAAAAATAAGCTCTCAACGGATTAAACGGATTGAACGGATTAAGCCGATCTATATCTTCTTAATCCGTTCAATCCATCAACCTTGATGTGAATTCCCGGCGGCGCCAGGACCGGTCGGCGCTTATCCTACCGTATCAGTGACGGGGAAACTCAACGATCCCAGTTCGGGCACGTTCACCTGCATCACAATGGTGTGCTCGCCGGGTTCCAGCGCGCCGGGCACGTAGATCGTCATCACGGCGCCATAGCCCACGTACAGCGACGTCGCCCACGTGATCTCCGTTACCGGGCGAACCTTGCCGTTCAGTTCGACGGTCGCGCCTTCCAAAGAACGCGCCTCACCATCCACCGTGAATTTGGTGATGCCGCTGATCGAACCTGAATCGATGAGGTTCTTGATCTGGAAGACAAAGCCCTCGCCCTGGTTCTGCAGACTGCCGTTTACATACAACTTCTTCAACGCATCGGGTGACATATTGTACATCGTTGACCTCCTTGAAATGATTATTGGATATTGGATGTTGGATACTGGATACTGGTTCAGTATACGCAAGGGTGATGATTAGACAAGGCGCGTAGACTACAAAAGTCTCAGCACATATTGTGCCTTGCAGACCCGCTGTTTAGCGTACATACTGGCGCAAGCAAGCGCCTTGTGAGACTTTTGTAGTCTGGCTCATGCACCGGCCAAAAGCTCCAGTGCGCGGGCCAAGACCGCGACGCCGCGCCGGAATTCGACGATGTCGAGGTGTTCGTGCGGCGTGTGGTCAAGCGACGAGTCGCCCGGTCCGTAGGCTACCATCGGGCACTCCCACACCGGTCCAACGGTGTTCATATCCGACGTGCCGGTCTTGAGCTTGAAACGCGGCTTGCCATTTTCGGCGCGAATGGCGCGCAGCAGCGCGCGCACCGGCGGAATGTTCTTGTCCGATTGGTACGCCGGGTCGCTGCCGCCGAAGGTCAACTTCGCCGCGCCGGCCCACGCCTCCATCTTCGCCTGCAGTGCATCGACCTCAAAATCCGGCGGGAGACGCGCCACGATCGTCATCTCCACGTAATCGTTCAAGCCGTCGCTGTAGGTGCGCAAATCGCGCAGCGCGGGATCGAGCGAGTTGAAGCGCCCTTTCCTGCCGTTCAGCAGCGCGTCCTGATTATAAGCGTAGGCAAACCGTCGCAGGCTGTTCCAAAAGTTGACGGCGTGCTCGGCCGGCCCGGCGAACTCACCCGCACTGTGCCCGCCGGGCTGTGCAAGGCTGTAATCCATCGCCAGCCGCCCCTTGTACCCCAGCGTGATGCAGTCCCACGCGCTCGGCTCGCCGATGATAGCGCAGGTCGGCGCGGGCATCGTCTCCGCCAGATACTGCGATCCCCAGCCGTGCGATTCCTCCTCGACCGCACCAATGACGGTGATGCGCGCGTCCGCCAATTGCGACGCGACCTGCGCCGCCGCCAGCACGAACGTTGCCAGTGGCCCTTTCGCGTCCACCGCACCGCGCCCGTAGAGCATATCCCCCTCCCAGCGCACGGGGACGAAGCCGGGAACCGTGTCCATATGACCGAGCAGCACAATGTGGTTCTCCGCATCGGGATTACCTAACGTACCGACGACGTTCCCCGCCTCGTCGCGATGTCCGGTAAAGCCCAGTTTGCGCATCTGCGTGAGCATGTACTCGGCAAAGATGTCCTCACCACCGGAGGGACTGGGGATGGAAAGAAGTTTTTCCAGAAATTCGAGATCGTTCATTAACTACTCCGCTAAACCTTCTTGAACCGCACTGTGTACGTCCACCAATTCCCCAATACGGCATCCACCGCAAAACCAGCTCGCGTTCCCTGTTTGATGGTGGTGCTCATCAGTGGATAATCCGGGTCGAAAATCCATTCGGTGATAGCCAGCAGGCCACCCGGCTTGAGCACGCGCAACACCTCCGCCAGCGTGCGGTCGCGGTCAGGGATTTCCTGGAACACGGTGATCATGTAAACCAAATCGAGCGTGTTGTCGTCAAGGGGCAACGCATAGGCGCTGGCTTCGTGCAGGACGATGTTATGGATGTCCTGATTTTCCGGTTTCTTGAGCTTTGCCCCCAGTTGCGCCAGCATCGCGGGTTGGATATCCAGCGCGGCGACCTCGCCCATCGGGGCGACGGCGCGCGCGAAGAACGTCGTGTATGCCCCACTACCACAACCGATTTCGAGCACCTTCATCCCCGGTTGTGCGCCGCTGCGCGCCACAATCTGATCCGGCGGTTGTAATGTCCGGCGATAATCGCTATCGAGGAAGTAGCCGATAAACACCGGGGCCGGGAAACGCCAGACCTTGCGGAGCAGGCGCAGGGCAATCTGATAGAGGGCGAAAATGCCCAGGACTTTCAAGAAAATACGTAAGCAAGACTTAGATTTGTTCATGAATTCACCCCGGAATGCCATCAAAACACAATTTGCTCAGGACGTAATACCTTTGGTAACAATGCATCACAATAAGGAACAGGAATATCGTGTTGCATCGTCTCCAAACGTGTCCGGAGGATCTCTTCCTGCACAGTCCAGTTATTGATCAACAGTTGATCGTATGTTGCCACAAAATGCATCCCCAGAATTGTCGCCTCTTCATCGGTGCCAAACGTAGCTAAAGCTAAAACAGCGGCATCTTCTCGCGCAAAACCACAGCTACGTAAACGCCGCGTCCAACGTTTGTAATACTGAGTTGGAAAAGCTACATCAACGCCTTCGCGAAAGCGACGCACAATCACCGCATATCGTGATAACCCCGCCAAACGCTGCAAAACACGCATCGACGCTGGTGTAACAAACAACCGCAAAGTGGATGAAGCGGCACGCGCGAACAGTTCGAGCGAAAACAATTCCTCTCTGGTGATCCCGGCGTTGTCTTCAGCAAGTTTCAGCAATCCCGTCAGCGTATAACGAGCCACAACTTTATCGAGCAGGCAACGCATCGGAACTAACCTCGCGTTCGTCGAGTTCCATCAGGTCTGTACCCTCCCATGCCTCCCAAAGTGTACGCTTCTCTTCTTCAGGCAACGCCAGGTATTCTCCGAGGGTCATATTTCCCAGAAACGGTTCTTCAGGTGAGAGTAGCTCTCCACCCAAATTTGCACGGAGTTCTTCCTGTAAGCGTGCCATTGCTTCCCGCGCCTGGCTCTCCGTCCGGGTAGAAACCTGTAACGCGGCCTCACGTAAGTCTGGCGCAAGGTCCAATAAACGGCGTTGTTCCTCACGACTCATCCTTCGAATCGCCAAGCTTATTTGTTCCAGACTCACCGGCAGGGAGAAAATTGTATCCACTTCTGCCCCATGTTCTGGATAGGTTGCCTTTCGTTCACTTAAGACTGTGTGAATTTCTTCGCGTGAAGTCTTTCCCACGCTCTGAGACGATACGGTATACACGATTTCCTGTTGTCGAGTCGCAGAGGCTGATGCAACATGTCGCGTAAGTGCGTAAACGATAAACTGATTGAGCGACATACCTTCCTGCTCCGCTAATGACGCCAACTGTTGGTGCAGTGTATCCGGCAATCGCAATGTTAACCGTCCCATTATTCCCTCCTCGACACTCGTATGGACAATGCTTTTCTATGTGCTCTCAACACCATTATAGCACCACCCGTGGTGTCACACAAGCCCCAACGTCCGCACAGGCAACATGCCATGCCGCAAAAACCGGATCGCAGCGACGGCGGTACGCAAAGCAACCAGCGTGGTCACATAGGGAATGTGGTATTGCAGCGCCGCCGCGCGGATGCGATACCCCGCCGTGCGCGCGCCCTGCCACGGCAGCGGC
>JAFGSL010000132.1 GCA_016934645.1 Anaerolineae bacterium | reverse complement strand
GAACTGGCCCACCTGGAAGCTGAGCAGGAAACGTTGGAGCAGCAGTTGCGCCAGCTTCTCGTGCCCAAAGACCCGCGCGACAAGCGCGACGTCATCGTGGAAATCCGCGCGGGGGCCGGTGGCGACGAAGCCGGTCTCTTTGCTGCCGATCTTCTGCGCATGTACACCCGCTATGCCGAACGCCAGGGTGGATGGAAAACGGAGCTGATCAGCGAAAATCGCACCGGCATTGGCGGCTTCAAAGAAGTTATCTTCACAGTGCAGGGCAAGGGGGTGTACTCGCGCCTCAAGTTCGAGAGCGGTGTACATCGCGTGCAGCGTATCCCCGTCACCGAGTCTAGCGGGCGCATTCACACGTCGACGGTCACCGTGGCGGTGCTACCGGAAGTGGATGATGTAGAAATCCACATCGATTCCAAGGACCTGGAGATCGACACATATGGTTCCTCCGGTCCTGGCGGACAGCATATGCAGAAGAACGAGACCGCCGTGCGCATCACCCATACGCCCTCGGGGCTTGTGGTCTCGTGTGAAAGCGAACGCTCGCTGACGCAGAACAAACTACGCGCGATGAGCGTTCTCCGCGCCCGGCTCTTCGAAATCGAACAGGCCAAACAGGACGCCGAAATCGACGAGGCACGCCGCTCCCAGGTGGGAACGGGCGAACGCAGTGAGAAAGTCCGCACCTACAACTACCCTCAGAACCGCGTCACCGACCACCGCGTCGGGGTGCACTCATACAATCTGCCCACCGTGATGGATGGCGACATCGATGAATTCATCGACGCCCTGACACTGGACGAACAAACCCGTCGCCTGACGGCGATGGAAGCATGATTTTTACTAGGTGGGACGCACTTGGCGGATGAAGACATCCGCTTGAAGTGCGTCCCACCTGGCTTGTATAACTACTCTGCCACTTTCGGCAACTTCTGCAGCGCACGTTCGATCTGCGCTTCTTCGAGCTGGTAATCCGTCAACGCCTGGCGGTGATAGGCGTCATACGCCCCCAGATCGAAGTGCCCATGTCCACTGGCGTTGAAGAGAATCGTCTTCACCTCGCCGGACTCCTTACATGCCAGCGCTTCATCCATCGTCGCTTTGACGGCGTGCGCGGTTTCCGGCGCGATAATGAATCCCTCCGCCTGTGCAAAGCTCTGCGCCGCGTCGAAGACCTCGAGCTGGTGGTAGGCGCGTGCTTCGGCGTAGCCTTGGTCAAGCAACGCGCAAATGCTCGGTGCCATGCCATGATAGCGCAGGCCGCCAGCGTGAACCGGCGCGGGGATAAAATCGTGGCCGACGGTGTTCATCTTCGCTACGGGACCGGTCTTGGCCGTGTCGCCCCAGTCGTAGGCATAGATACCGCGCGTCATACTGGGACAGGCGGTGGACTCCACGAAGATCGCCCGCATGTCTGGCTTATCGCCGGTGAGTTTGTCCCGCATAAAGGGGAAGATCAAACCGGCAGCGTTGCTACCGCCGCCCGCGCAACCGATAAGGATATCCGGGTAATCGCCCGCCATCTCCATCTGCTTCCTCGCTTCCAGGCCAATGACGGTCTGGTGTAACAGCACGAAGTTCACCACGCTGCCAAGCGAGTATTTGTAGCCATCATGGGTGACGGCGTACTCAATCGCCTCGCTGATGGCAATACCCAGGCTGCCCGGCGATTCGGGATCCTCTGCCAGGATCGCGCGACCCGCATTCGTCTCGCTGCTCGGACTCGGCACAACCGTCCCGCCCCACGTCTCCATCATGATGCGCCGGTAGGGCTTCTGCTGGTAGCTGACCGCCACCATAAAGACCTTGCACTTCAGTCCAAAGATGTTGGTGACCTGGCTCAGGGCGCTCCCCCACTGCCCGGCGCCGGTCTCTGTGGCGAATCCTTCCAACCCCTCCTGCTTGCCGTAGTAGCATTGCGCCACGGCGGTGTTGGGTTTGTGGCTCCCCGCCGGGCTGACCCCTTCCCACTTGTAGTAAATCTTGGCGGGAGTATCCAGCGCCTTTTCCCAACGGTGCGCACGGTAGAGCGGCGAGGGTCGCCACATCTTCAGCACGTCCGACACTTCGTCAGGAATCTCGATAAAGCGCTCGGTGCTGACCTCTTGCGCGATCAATCCTGCCGGGAAAATGGGCGCCAAATCGTCAGGCCCGAGCAATTCCAGCGTGACCGGGTGGCGATAGGGTGGCGGCGGCGACTTCATGTCCGCCATAATGTTGTACCAATGGGTCGGCATTTCGTTTTCTTGTAACACGTACTTATACTGCTTCATTTCGACTCCTCCTTAAGATTGGTGATTGGTAATGAGTAAAAAGTAATGAGTAATGAGTTAGTAATAGGTTACTGATCACTAATCACGGATTACTCTTTACTCTTTACCCATTACTGACTACTCGCAAGATATGCACTACGGTCGGCAAAGAACTGCTTGTAGATGCGATAATGCGCGGTCTCCTCGTAAGTCACCTCCTCGATACGGCCCCCGTCGAAGCTGAAAATTTGCGCGCCGGGATACGCCAGCAATATCGGCGAATGGGTAGCAATAATGAACTGCGCCTGACCTTCCGCCACTAAACCCTGTAACAACTTGAGGAACCGGATCTGGCTCGCCGGTGAGAGCGCCGCTTCCGGTTCATCCAGAAAATACAACCCCTTCAGGTGATAGCGACCCTTGAAATACGTGAGCATGCTCTCTCCGTGCGAGAGCGTGTTGAGCATCTGCCCGCCCTGATAGGCCAGCCGTCCGGGATCGCACAAGGCCGCATCGTCGAGGAAATCGGCCATGTCCTGGAAGGTCTCCGCGCGGAAAAGCGAACCGGGGACGTGCCCGTTGGCCCACGTCACGTCGATGAAATCCACCAGACGGTCGGTGTAGGGATTATCGTACCCGGCGCGGCGCTTTTGTTTGTCCCAGATGTAGACGCCACACTTGCGGGTCAATGCCTCCAACAACGTGGACTTGCCCGATCCGTTCTCGCCCACGAAAAAGACCACTGGCTTTTTCAAGACCAACGCCGCCGTCCGGCGCAAGGTCGGAATGTTGAACGGATAATGCCGGTCGGTCGGGTAATACTTATTGTGCAGCTTCACCTGGGTGATGTACATCGTTATCCCCCTTATGCGAGCAGTCTGAACTCCGCGCCGCTCTGTAACGCCGATCTCAGGCGCGAGCCGGTCATCCCCATCGCGTCGTAGACCATCTCCATCGTCAGGCGCGCCTGAACCTGCATTGCGCGCGTCCCTTCCATCAGAACCTCTTCGACCATGCCCGGCTTCTGGGCATAGGCTGCACGGCGCTCGCGGATCGGATCGAGGAAGGCGTTGATAGCACGGGCCAGCTTGCGCTTCACCTCGACATCGCCCACCTTGCCCAGGCGATAGCGATCCTTGAGATCGCTGACCTCGTCGAGATCGGGATTGAAGGCATCGTGGTAGATGAAGACCGGATTGCCCTCCACCCGCCCCGGAATATCAGCGCGGATGCGGTTGGGATCAGTATACATCCCGCGCACCTTCTGCTCCACCGTCTTGGCGTCGTCGGATAGCATAATGGCGTTGCCGAGCGATTTGCTCATCTTCGCCTGCCCATCGGTTCCTATCAGCGTCGGCACATCACCGATGAGGGCTTCCGGGATGGGAAATACATCCGCTTCGTAAAGGCGGTTGAAACGCCGCGCAATCTCGCGTGTGATCTCGACGTGCGCCTCGTTGTCCTTGCCCACCGGCACGAGGTGCGCGCGTGGCAGCAGAATATCCGCCGCTTGCAGCACAGGATAACCAATCAAACCAAAAGGCACCGTCTCGTCATCCATATTGGCCGCGCGCGCCATATCTTTAATACTCGGCAACCGCGACAGCCGGGGCAGCGTCACCAGGTCTCCAAAGATGAGCGTCAACTCTGAGGTCTCCGGCAGCGCCGATTGCAGGAAGATAACGCTCTTCTCCGGATCGATGCCCACCGAGAGATAGTCGAGGACGACGTCGTAGATGTTTTGCCCCAGTTGCAATACGTGTTCCTTTTCCGGCCGCGTGGTGAGCGTGTGCAAATCGGCGATGATGAAATAGCACTCGTACGCATCTTGCAGCGCCACACGGTTCTTCAGGCTGCCCACGTAGTGTCCCAAATGCAACTTTCCGGTTGGCCGATCTCCGGTCAAGATGCGTTTCTTTTGATTCATACAAGTCCTCCTAAAGATAGTTGAAGGTTACAGGTTGAAAGTTGAAAGTTCAAAAATCCACTCAATCCGCTGACACAAAAAAACGCCCATCCCTGATAGGGACGAGCGTTTGATCACCCGTGGTACCACCCTGCTTAGGCGCTTGCTCCCAAACAAAAACGCG
>JAFGSL010000131.1 GCA_016934645.1 Anaerolineae bacterium | reverse complement strand
CGCCAAAGAGACGCGCCTGGAAATCGAAAGCCAGCTCAAGGCCGGGGAACTGCCCGCGCTGGTGGGCACCTCGTCGCTGGAACTCGGTATCGACATCGGTTCAGTGGACCTGATTGTGCAACTGCAAAGCCCCAAGTCGGTGGCGCAGGGGTTACAGCGCGTGGGCCGATCCGGTCACCTCGTGGGGCAGACGAGCGTGGGCCGCATCTTCCCCACCCACCGCGAGGATGTGGTGGAGGCAGCGGCTATCGCTGGCGGGATGCTGCGCGGCGCAGTCGAGCCGACGTACACGCCCCGCCATCCCTTGGATGTACTGGCGCAGCAGATCGTAGCGATGGTCTCGGTGCAGACGTGGGATGCCGACGAGCTATTCGCGTTGGTGCGCCAGGCCTACGCCTACACGGACCTCACCGCACGCGCGTTCCAGACGACGTTGGAGATGCTTGCCGGACGCTATCCGAGCCAGGCGTACCGCGAGCTGCGTGCCCGGCTGGACTGGGATCGCGTCAACAACAAGCTGGCAGCGCTCCCCAGCTCGCGGATGCTGGCGTTGACCAATGGCGGCACCATCCCCAACACCGGTGCGTTCGGCGCGTACCTCGCCGACGGCAAGACCAAACTCGGCGAACTGGACGAAGAATTCGTCTTCGAGACGCGCATCGGCGACACTTTGATGCTCGGTTCGCAGGTGTGGCGCGTGCTCGATATTGACGAGAATCGCGTCACCGTGGCCGAAGCGCCCGGCGCGATCCCCCGCATGCCCTTCTGGCGTGGCGACTTCCCCTGGCGACCCTATGAACTCGGCCAGCGTGTCGGCACTTTCCGCCGGGCCGTGGCAGAGAAGCTGGAGGGCTTGCGCCATAACTTGGGACTGTCGGATGACGCGCCGTTCAAAGACATTTTGGATGCTTACCACAGAGACACAGAGAACACAGAGAAAAATGATAAAAAATTCTGTGATCTCCGTGCCTCTGTGTTAAATCTTCTCGCCTGGCTTGGCGAAACCCACGCCCTGGACACAAACTCAGCCTGGAACACGCTCGATTACCTCGCCAGCCAGCTCGACCACACCGGCGCACTCGCCACTGACCGCAGTATCCTGGTGGAACTTTTCGACGACGCCCTGGGTGACCCGCGTATGGTCGTTCACTCGCCATTCGGCGGGCGTGTCAACGGCCCGTGGGGGCTGGCGCTGGCAGGCGCCCTGCGCGAACGCACAGGAGTCAATATCGAAGTCGAAACCAACGACGACGGCATTTTGCTGCGCTTGCTCGACAGCGAGGCCGAATTCCCGCTGGACGTCGTGACCGACATGGGGCCGGCGGAGGCCCGCGAGCGTATCCTGCGCGAGTTGCCGGATTCGGCGGTGTTCGGCGCGCGCTTCCGCCAGAATTCGGCACGCGCATTGCTTCTTCCAGGCGTCGGGCGTGGCAAGCGGACGCCGTTCTGGCTCCAACGCCTGCGTGCCAAAGAACTATACCAGGTCGTGCGCAAGTTCGACGATTTCCCCATCGTCGCCGAAACGTACCGTGACTGCCTGCAAGACGTGCTCGACCTGCCACACCTCGAAGAAGTCTTGGGTGGCATCCAGCGGGGCGACATCACCGTGACCGTGATGGAGTCGCGCGCACCGTCGCCCGTGGCGGAAAGCCTAATGTTCAACTTCATCAGCACGCGTATGTACGAGTGGGACACACCCAAAGCTGAACAGCAATTGCAGCAGCTTACCGTCAACCGCGATCTGCTGCAAGACCTGCTCAAAGATGTGGCGCTGGATGAACTGCTGCGCCCCGAAGCCATCGACGCTGTCCGTGGCCGGTTGCAGCACACGCTTCCCACCGCCTGGGCGCGCACCGAGGCAGAACTTGCTGTCCTGCTCCAGCAGATGGGCGATCTTTCGCCGAGTGAAGTCGCACAACGCACAATGGTCGATCCTTCAAGCTGGATCGCGCACCTGACCGGTGAGGGTCGCGTGATCGGGATGGACATCCCGACCGCAACGAAGCCCGAATTCCGGTGGGTGTTCACGGAATACCAGGCGGAGTATGCTGACGCATTCCCTCCCTCAATCCCCCCCGACGGGGGGGAAGAAACTTCCCCCCCTGTGGGGGGGGCTGAGGGGAGACGTCGCCGCATCCTCGAACGCTTCCTTTCCTACGCCGGCCCGGTGACGATAGACGCAATCCGTGCGCGTTACGCCTTCCCGGTGGACTGGCTGGAAGCAGAACTCGACCGCTTGATTGAGAAACGGGAACTCGTCCACGGGCACTTCACACCGCAAGCCGAAGGGGTGCCGGCTCCGTGGGACTCCGTCCCCTCGGCCGAATTCGTGGACCGCCGCGCACTGGAGCAGATTCACCGCCGCACGCTTAGCATCTTGCGGCAAGAAGTGCAGCCCGTCCCCTTCACCGTCTACGCCGACTTTCTGGTACGGTGGCAACACGTATTCCCCCCCTTAATCCCCCCCGCTGGGGGGGAGACTTCTTCTTCCCCCCCTATGGGGGGGACTGAGGGGGGGAGCTTGGTCAAGGTTCTCCAACAACTGCGCGCTCTACCCGTCGTGGGCCGCACCTGGGAGCGCGATGTGCTGCCGCTGCGCTTGCCCGACTATCAACCTGCGGACCTCGACGCGCTCTGCAACAGCGGCGAACTGGTGTGGGTCGGCTCCGGCGGGACCGATCCGCGCTACGGGCGCGTGCGCTTCCTGTTCCGGGGAGAGGGCCACATCTATCTTGAGTCACCGGATACGGACGCACTCGGTGAGCAGGCGCAGGCCGTCTACGACTTCCTCAAATCCGAGGGCGCGGTGTTCTTCAACGATATTGGCGAAGCCCTGGATCTCGAAGAGACTGCCGTGGAGTCCGCCCTTATCGAGCTGGTGCTGGCAGGCCTGGCAACCAACGACAGCCTCGAAGCGATGCGACAGATTGTGCAGGAGGGGAAGTCACAGCCACAGACAGCGAAGCCGTATAGCTCGCTGGAAGCGGATCTAGCCCGGCGGCGTGCGGAATTGGGTCTTAACGTTCGGGCTGTGGGGCACAAGCCGGAGCGCGCGCGGTATAGATCGGCGCGGCAGCGCGTCCGCCAGCGCGTGGAGCAGCAGACCACGTCGCCACGCTGGGTGGGCCGTTGGACACTCGTGCAGCGCTTCAGTGTGATGGGCAAGCCCGTTTCGTTGGGCGAACGTACCGCGCGACAGGCCCGGCAACTGCTCGCGCGCTACGGGGTCGTCACCCACGAGTGCCTGGAAAACGAAACCGGATCGTGGGATTGGCACCTGGTCTACCAGGAACTACAGCGGCAGGAGATGCGGGGTGAAGTGCGACGTGGCTACTTCGTGCAGGGGCTATCGGGGGCGCAATTCGCGCTGCCGGATGTGGTGGAGCAATTGCGCGCCCTCCGCGATGCAACAGACGATGCCGCCCCGGTCGTGCTCAATGCCTGTGACCCGGCCTGCCTGTACGGGCCGACCCGCGAGGATATGCCCGAAGCCCTCACCTTCACTCGCGTTCCCTCGACGTGGCTGGCACAGGTGCGCGGACTGCCAGTGCTCGTCGCTGCGAACACTGGTGCGTCCATCACCGCCGCCCCCGGCGTCGATGACGGGACATTGCAGCGTGCCCTAGAAACGTTGTTCGCCCACCTCACCACCTTTAAAACGCGCATCACCATCGAGACCTGGAACGACGAACCGGTGCTAGACAGCGCTGGGGCAAGTCTGATCGAGGTGGTGGGCGGCTACCGGTACTATCCTGGCATGGCGTGGGAGCGAGGCAAGAAATAAGAAGCAAGGGGCAGGATACGAGGGACAAATGGATTGGGAGGGCTTATGAAACCCACGATCGATGACACGAAATTTGGTTCGATCACCATTGAAGGACAGAGAATCGCCCATGATGTTGTGATCCGGCTCAACGGTGAGGTGGAAAAACGCAAGAAAAGGCTGTCGAAAGCACTTTACGGCACATCGCACGTTATCTCGTTGGACGAAGCCAAGCACGTCTACCAGAACGGCGCGGAACGCCTCATCGTTGGCAGCGGTCAAAGTGGCTTGGGCACACTCTCCGCAGAAGCAGTGGAATATCTTGACCACAAAGCATGCCACGTTGAGTTGCTACCGACCCCCGAGGCCATCCAGGCCTGGAACAACGCGGAAGGCGCAGTGATCGGTCTGTTTCATATCACGTGCTGAACAAAAGTTGTGGCGCAATTGCTACTTTCCAGGCATGGCGTGAGAGCGATGTGAGGAATGGCAATCTTAGGAATTCGTTGTAAAGTGAAAGCAGCTAACGAAGGAGGTGTCGAACAACTATGAGAATCCACGGCATTATTCCCGCTATGGTCACGCCCTTTCACGACGACGAATCGCTGAACGAGGACGCGCTGCGCCAACTGGTCAACCACCTAATCGCGGGTGGCGTACACGGCCTGTTTCCAACAGGGAGCCAGGGGGAGTTCTACGCGCTCACGCCAGATGAGAAACAGCACGTGTGGGAGATTGTGGTGGATGAGGCCGCCGGACGCACGCCGGTCTACGCGGGAACCGGGGCCATCACCACCCGCGAGGTCATCGCGTTGAACAAAAGGGCCGAGTGCGCCGGCATACAGGCCGTCTCCGTCCTCACGCCGATGTTCATCAACCCTACACAAGGCGAACTCTACCGCCACTACGTCGCCATCGCTGATGCGACGACACTGCCTGTGCTGCTCTACAACAACCCGGGGCGCACCGGCGTTCACCTGTCGGCGGATCTCGTGGGGCGGCTGGCAGAACTTCCCAACATCGCCGGTGTCAAAGACTCCAGCGGCGACCTCTCGTTGACCCTCGAATATCTCCGCCAGACAGACCGCAATCGCTTTGCCGTGCTCATGGGGCGCGACACCCTCATCTACGCAGGACTGCTGCACGGCGCGGTAGGAGCTATCGCCGCAACCGCCAACGTCGCCCCGGCCCTGGTCGTCGCCATCTACGAGGCCTTCATCGCCGGTGATCTTGATCGCGCGCTTGCAGCACAAAACGCGCTCGCACCACTACGCCAAGCATTCGCATTGGGGACGTTTCCCGGCGTCGTCAAATATGCGCTCGCGCTGCTCGGTATCCCTGCCGGGCCAGCGCGTGGGCCAGTGGGGACGCTATCGCCGGAGAATTACGAGAAATTACGGCAAATTCTTGAGATGGTGCACCAATAGAGGAAAGAGACCCGAAGGGTTTTTCCGCAACCCTTCGGGTCTTCTCAATTGACGATCCCCTGCGCCACCCGCACGCGCAAGCCACCGTTGTTCCACACGTAGGCAGTCTCCACAGGCAGGCGCGCTTCTCCGATCAGGCGAAGGTCATTGCACAGAAAGGTCACCTGCCACCCTGGACACTTGTCGCGCAGGACGTTGCCGAATTGCGCGTAGAGGTTGCGTAAATCCTTGTTGGCGCTCACCCGCACGCCGTAGGGCGGATTGGTGATGACCCACCCCGGCTCCGGCGGCGCGATGGCCGACACGGCCTGGCAAGAAAACGCAATGTCGTCGGCAACACCCGCACGCGCGGCATTGGCCTCCGCGGCGCGAATCGCTCCGGCATCACGGTCAGAGGCCAGAATAGTAAGCGGCACGTCAGGACGTTCCGCCGCTATCGCCGCCGACAGTGTCTCCGCCCATACGTCCGGCGCGAAGCCAGGCCATTCTATGAAGGCGAAGTTCCGCGCTTTGCCCGGCGCGATGTTCCGTGCCCATAAGGCCGCCTCGATGGGGATCGTCCCCGAACCGCAGAAGGGATCGAGCAACGGCGCGTGCCCATCCCACCCAGAGGCCAGCACCATTCCCACCGCCAACGTCTCACGCAACGGCGCTTTGGCCGTCGCCAACCGGTAGCCGCGCCGATGCAGAAGCGAGCCCGAACTGTCCACGCTCACGGTACACCGGTTGCGAAACAGGCGTACTACCACAAGCTGTCCGGGATGATCCGCTTCTCCCCCGTCTGCGACGGCGTCGTCCGAAGTAGCTAACGTTACAGGCGCGCCCAAGCGGCCGGCAATGGCATCCAGCACACGCTCGATCACAGCATCCGAATGGTACAACTTCGATTTATGGCAGGTCGCGCGCAGCGCCACGGGCTGTCCAGGCTGCAGATACCGCTCCCAGGGCAAGCGGCTTGCCTTTCTGTGCAGCTCCGAGAAGGCGGTCGCGTAGAACGTACTGAGCCGCACCAGGACCCGGCTCCCCGTCCGCAGCAGCAGGTTAGCGCGGTAGATGGCCTCAAGATCGCCGGAGAATTCCACCCCACCGGGTATCGATCGCGCTTCCTGGCCTTGCGCCAGACCTAACTCGGTCACTTCGCGCGCCGTGATATCTTCCATACCTGGCGCGCTGACGACAAAGAGTTGATAATCCATATGCCGTAGAGTATATGCTAGGTCAAACAGCGCGCAACTACCCAAGCTACGCAATTCGCAGTATACTTTGACTATCCGGTCACCAGGTTATAGAAAGGGAACAGCAAAATGAAAGATACCCTTGATTTCACATCCCTTCCCGTGAGCGCCCTCGATTTTATGGACTGGCCCTGGGAACGCATTGAACCATACTATGTGGAACTGATCGCTGGATGTTCACGCATCTTTCACCGGATGGATCCACAACTTGGCACGTATTTTGACACGCTGGTGTTGGATGTGGAGCCTCGCCCAAACAAGTATCCTGGAGACGGCTTCACGTTGATGTACGCCGTCACGCGGCAATCGTTCATCCTACTGAATCCCACCGGCTGCAACCAGGACGTGATCGGGCTCATCCACGAAGCCGGACACGCTTTCTATGCACTGGAAACCGCCCACCTGGATTTTCTGCAAATTGGCGGCGCTGGATTAGGAGAGTTCCCGGCTCAGACAATGGAGTTGCTGGCCCTGCCGTATCTGTCCGCTGATGAAGGTGGTTTTTATACCCCCACTGACGCTGCCCGTGCTTATATAGATCAATTGGAGTGGATCTTGGGATTCTTCTGCAGCGTTGGACGAGCAGAGGCTTTCCGTCAATGGGCATACACCCACCCGAAGGAAGCCGTTGATCCGGCCCAGTATAGCACACAGTGGCGAGCGTGTGAGGCTCGTTTCTTCCCGGCAGTGGACTGGCGTGATCTAGAAACTGAATGCGCCGTCAGTTGGCAAAACAGCTTCGCTCTATTCTTCCCCCCATTCGCATTCCTGGGCGCGGCTATATCCCAATTGGGTGCACTGCGAGTTTGGCGCAACGCCCAGCACGATCCAGCCTACGCGATCGCCAACTGGCGTAAGGCTTTGTCGTTGGACGCCCAAGGCTCAAGCCGGCAAGCGACCTATGCCGCCTGTGGCGCTGAATACACTTTGGAACCGGCAGCACTGGCTGACGCCATTGCGCACCTCGAAACGCAGATAGCGCAGCTTGAGAATGAATATGAACATTCTTTTCCAGAGGAGGATCTATGAACGATGTCCTTCAAGAAGACGCTATTCTCCAAAACTTGATCCAGTGGGGCACAGCCCGCGACGCCGTCCGCACGATGATCCTGACAAGCACGCGCACCAGCCCGCACGCACACACGGATGCTTTCTCCGACTACGATGTGATCGTCTATATGCTGGACATCTATCCGTGGCACGTGGATGATAGTTGGCTGGAAGACTTCGGTCGTGTCCTCGTCGTCTACCGCGATCCAATCCAGGTAGAGTATGGCTGCGAGAAATTTGCCCGCATCACGCAGTACGAAGACGGCCTCAAGATTGATTTCACCGTTGCACCGGTAGAAATACTGCCACGTATCGTCGCCGTAGGCCGGCTCCCCGACGATCTGGATGTTGGATATGCGGTATTGATCGACAAAGACGGCCTGACAGAACATCTGCTTCCGCCGACCTACACGGCCTATGTTCCTGCTCCACCCACCGAAGAGCACTACCTGACGCGCATTGAGGTCTTCTTCCACGAGGCCACCTACGTCGCCAAGCATCTCTGGCGCGATGATCTGATGCCCGTGAAGTACAACCTGGATTATGCGATGAAGCACGTCGGTCTGCGCCAGATGCTCGAATGGTGGATCGAGACGCAGCACGGTTGGTCGGTGAAGCCTGGCGCGTATGGCAAAGGCCTGAAGAGATGGCTGCCGCCTGATCTCTGGGCCGAATTGGAAGCCACCTACGTTGGCGCGGACCTGGACGCCAACTGGGAAGCGATGCTCAGAACGATTGCGCTGTACCGCAAAGTCGCGGTCGAAGTCGGCAACGCCCTCGGCTACGCCTATCCGCACGAGATGGACACGCGTGCAATGGCGTATTTCCGCCGCGTCAAACGCTTGGACCGGCAAGCTGAGACGCTGCAAAAGCTTTTGATATTCACCTAATGCCCGGAGGTAAACATGTACACTGTACGCAAAGCAGAGATCATCCTCACCGTACCCTCCATCGAGGGAACCGCCGCATGGTACGAGCGCGTCCTTGGTTGGAACGGCTACGTAGATGACATTGATGCCGTGTATGCCCGGGTAACCAAAAGCGGCGTTGTTCCAGAATCCGCACCCGTAGATCAACCGTGGGGCCGGATTTTCTCGATGCGCGACTGCGATGGATTCACGCTGACATTTTTCGCGGATGTCAAGGATTTCACGGTCGGAGAGATACAACAACTCTGAGACAAACACAGCACTACAAGCACGGAGGAAATCCCTATGGTCATTGAGCTGTCAAAACTGGATTATGCTTTCCTGTCAAAACCGTTGCTCATTGGTGGCAAGGCGATGGAGCATTATGGCCTGCGCCAGGCTGGACGTGACATCGACTTCGTCATCACCGCCGAAGATTACGAGCGGCTCGCGCAGCAATACCCGGATCATCTGCGGGACCTGTGGGGCGATCTGGGCGTCTGCGTGTACGAGTTCGAGATCTGGAAGAGCATCTGTCTCTTCGATTACGCCTTTCTGTCCGGCGGCGCAGTGGATGCCGGCGATTATCTGGTCATCTCGCTGGAAAAACTGCTGTTTTTGAAGGCGCTCGGGATGGAAGTGGAAAAGTATCACAAAGACCTCGAAATGATCGTAAAGAAGGTCCGCAATGAC
This sequence comes from Anaerolineae bacterium, assembly GCA_016934645.1. The sequence goes on along the minus strand of JAFGSL010000131.1, from coordinate 7,913 downwards.
AAGTGGGCGCAACTTCCTGAAGAACAACGGGCGTACTATCTCGCACAGAACCAGTGACGCTTTCTCCGATGGACACGAAATCCTTTAATCGCATCGGCATGGTCGCTCGCTGGAAGCCCGTCCACCTGGGACACCTGCCCGTGCTTCACGCGCTATGCGAACAGGCCGAACACGCGCTCATCGGCATCGGCAGCACGAACCGCTACAACGCCCGTAATCCCTTCACACTGGACGAGACCACCGACATGCTCAACCTCGCCCTCGCCGACTACGACAACTACACGCTCATCCCCGTGCCGGATTTGGATGATGGCCCACGCTGGCGGCTGATGATCCTCGACATGTTTGGACCGCTGGATGCCTACGTCACCGCCAACCCCTACGTGGCTCATCTACTCCTGGAAGATTACCCCCTCATCAAGCCGGTTGCGTTGGTCGCAGAAGCGCATAGAATAGCCGTGGATGGCACGATGGTGCGCCGAGAGATGGCGTGCAGTGGCGATTGGCAAGCTTTAGTCCCGCCGGAAATCGCGCACTACATCCTTGAGAACCAACTCGACGAGCGCTTCCGCCGCGAGTTTGGGTTGGAAACATTGGCATTAGAAGCGGTAGTCGGTAGACAGTAGACGGGGACAAGCCCCGTCTACTGTCTACCATCCACCTCTACTACAAAACAAGGAGAAAACATGTACACATGGGATGAAGACACCAGTTCGTGGTATGGCGACGCTAAGTACAGTTATAGTTCACGGGGCGCAACGAAACGCAAGGAAGCCGCCGAACGCGCCGAGGCCAGCGGGCCGCGCACCTATAAACAGAAGGCGCAGCCCAATGAGAAGATCATCGATCCGCAGAAACACATCAGCACCCAATCGACCAATCCCCTCATCATCGCCATCGACGTGACCGGCTCTATGGCGAACTGGCCCTTCGAGATCTTCGACCGTCTGCCGCTGCTCTATAACACGCTCTCCCAGTACCGGGAGGACCTGGAGGTCTGCTTCGTCGCCATCGGGGATGCCGGTTGTGACGAATGGCCACTGCAAGTGACGACCTTCGCCAGCGGCTACGATCTCGAGCAACTGCTCGGTTCGCTCTACGGCGAGGGCGGCGGCGGCGACGCCCCCGAAAGCTACGGTCTTTTTGCGCACTGGGTCAATACCCACGTCAGCATCCCCAAGGCGGGAGACAAGCCCTTCCTCATTGTGTTTGGCGACGCGCCGATGCATCCCACCGTCCCCCGTGGGCAGATCGACCACTACCTCGGTGACAACGGCAAGGGAGATGTAGACGCCATTAAAGCCTGGCAGCAGGTGTGCGAGACGTGGAACACGTGGTTCCTGCGGCGTCCCACCGGCAAGCCCGGTGACGCCGTAGACAAGCAATGGGGCCAGGCTGTCACCGAGCAGAAAATCTTCCATATCGAGGATGAACAGCGCGCCGTGGACTACGCCATGGGCCTTATAGCCCGTTCCTGGGGCCATTTCGGTGACTTCCAGGACAACATGCGCGCCCGCCAGAGCGAGGACACGGTGCAAGCCGTCAGCACGCCCATCGAGATGAAGTGCCCCAACTGCGGCGCGCCTATCCCGGTGGACGCAGCAGGGCTGTTCAAGTGCACGTATTGCAATACGACGTTGAAGTTGTAAAGAGAAATGAGTAATGAGTGTTAAATGCCTATGGCAAAACTCTTTACTCTTTACCCTTTACTCTTTACCCATTACAAGAGCTGAACGCTAATGAAAATCCAAGCTATCATCACTGCGCCGCCTTACGCGCCGTTTCTTGAGGAAGTGGCGCGGCATCCGATCGTGTGTGGATTGCGGCTCAACACGGTGATGCCGCTCAAGGAAGGGCCGCGCGAAGCGCTGGAACGGCTGGGCGCGCTCGGCCAACCACTGTGGGTGGACCTCAAGGGGCGGCAACTGCGCATCGTCGGCGCGGCGATTCCGCCGTACACGGAGGTGCACCTGAGCCATCCCATCCGCGTCAAGACGCCGGTGGACGCCTTCTTCTCCGACGGGACGGAGTGCGCGCGCGTCGCCGCTGTGGATGGCAACCGCCTGATCCTCGAAGATGGGCCGCGACGCCTTATCGGGCCGGGCGAAGGCGTCAATATCGTGCACCCCACCCTGCGCGTCGAAGGCACACTCACGGAGACGGATCGCGCGTATCTGGCAGCGATGCGCGACCTGGGCCTCAAGCAGGTGATGCTCTCCTATGTCGAGTCGCCCGCTGATGCAGACGAGGTGCGCGATTTACTACCCGGTGCAGAAGTTGTCCTGAAAATCGAGTCGGAGCGTGGCTTGAACTTTGCCCGGCGCTACAAAGCCACACACGGACGCCTGATGGCCGCGCGCGGTGACCTCTACATCGAAGTGCTGCACCCGCACCGCGTCGTGAGCGCGCTGCGCGACATCGTCACCGCCGACCCAGACGCCATCGTCGCCAGCCGCATCTTCGATTCCCTCGCCTACCAGGCCATTCCCGAAAGCGCCGACATTGGCGACGTGGGCTTTTTGATCGGATTAGGCTACCGCACCTTTATGTTCGGGGATAAAGTGTGCTTCCGGCGGGACAGCATCATCGAGGCGCTGAATCTGTTAGAGGCCGTAGCGGGGGAGATTTAGAGGAGGGCGCAGAGATCTTTCCAATCCCAATGTTTCGTATTAAGCCATTCCGCGAAAATAGCTGCTCAACGATGAACTTTTACGCCAATTGCAGCGTCATTAATATACACAATACATACGTGGAATGACAAGGGCTTTTCCCAATGGCGCTATTGCGTTATTAAGGGTCTGTAAAAGAATAAGTTCCCACGCAGAGTGCCCCGGGGACGGGGCTTTGAGCGTGAAATACGGGAAGTTATATTCTTACGAATCCTAAGACTCTCGGCTTAACGTACGACAACGCGTTTGGCCAGTCGAAATTTCGGAAAAGCTTTAGCAAGTAAGGAGGTTTGAATGATCAGGCGACTCGTACTCCCCATTCTGTTTGGTTTGATAATATCTGCTTGTGGAACCATGGAGCCTTCTCCTGCCCCTGAAACGATCGAGGCATCACCAACCCCTGAATTGGAGGAAATCGCTTTTCCTTCCGGGACCACTATGCATCTCGACGCTCATATCCAGGAGTCTACACAGCAACAATTGCGCAAAGAGCGTGGTGGATACTTTTTGCTCCAGTTTAGCGCTCCTCTGGACCAGGATACCCGGGCCACATTGGAAGCGGCCGATGTAATTTTCTACGATTACATCCCAAACTATGCTTATTACGTCTATCTGCCGGCAGAATCGCTCGCCATCCTGGAGCGACTAATAGAAGCTGGGACTCTTGGATACGTAGGACCTATCCCTATCGAGGCAAAATTGGAAGCCGGATTGAGAGAAAAGATACTGGCAAACGCCGACCAACGTTTTGACGTCGTTGTCCAGTTCTTCGAGGCGCCATCCCCGGCCGCAAAAACGGAACTGGAAGCGTTGATGGAGGTAAGAGAATACGCCTTCGGGGCAGTGAACCTAGCCGAAGGCACAGTGGCAGCGTCGGACGTTGAGACAATCCTAGCCTTGCCTTTCGTTAAATGGATGGAGGAACAAGTCATGATGGAACTAGGAGATTGAGAACACAAGAAGCATAACTCGCTTAGGAGGTAAACACAGATGAGAAACGTAAAAGCTGCAATGTTGTTTTTGGTATTGATGACAATACTTCTGGCTTTCAATTCACCGTCGTTGTCTCCCACACTGGCTCAGGATGGCGGAGACCCGGGAGAGGATGAAGGCGGTATTGATGTCGCTGCTCCCACCCCTGACCCACAACAAACCGGGCAGCCAGTTCTTCACACCGGACACCTAGGCTATGACAAAGAAACTGGCCAGTTATTGGATGACCCCACCGTCCACACTGCGGTTGCACGCTCTGCGGAAGAACAGGCGGTATATGAACAGCAGTACCAGGAAAAGCTGGCGGGCGTGGACCCAACGCGACTCACCTTCCGTTCTGGTTTTACCATCCACCCTCAGCCAGGGATGGCCCCATCCGTCCGGGAACAACTAACATCTAGTAGCGCCGGCTACTACCTGATCCAATTCAGTTATCCCTTCCCTACCGAACTGCGCTATCGCCTGGAGGAAACCGGCGTGATCTTTTACGATTACGTTGGTATGGCTGGGATGTATGCTAAAGTGCCGCCACAAGCTTTGGATGCATTGCAGAGCGCGATGACGGAAAATGCGGTTCTTTATGTGGGAGATATTCCTGCAGAAGCTAAAGTTGAGCCAATGCTGGCGGCGAAGGCCACAGCTAGCCCGGAGGTGGAATATGCAGTGATCGTTTTGACCTTTGACGGACTGACCATCGCCCAACTGGAAGAACTACAAAGCCTGCTGGCAATCGACCGCCGCTCCGATGGCCCCCTGCACATTCTCGAAGGGCGAGCGCACGGCGCAGCTTTCCAGGGATTGGCCCACCTGGGGTACGTCCGCTGGATAGAGTCGCAACCGGTCAATACCCTGGGCAACCTGGAAGGGGGAATGGGCATAGGCGCCGACATCATCAGGGACTTTGGCTTTGATGGCACCGATGTGCAGGTGATGGTCGTGGACACCGGCATCGCCCGCAGCGGCACGACTTACCACCCCGACCTGCAAGCTGGTCGCATCCTGGACCAGTACGATTACCAGAACGCCGACACCATCGCCGCCGACGACAACAGCCACGGAACTCACGTGGCCGGCTCTATCGGCGGGTTGTACAACGGCGGCAACCTGAACAGCGAACAGAGTTGGCAGGGCGTGGCCCCCAGTGTTGATTTCCTGATCTATAAACTCTGCTGTGGCACCAATCAATTCTCCAGCGTCTGGTTCCAGCAAGCTCTGCAACGCGCCACCTCTGGCGGACGCACGGCGCATATATCGAACAACAGTTGGGGAGGCGGCAACGGCATCTACAGCACCGCCAGCGAGATCGCCGATCGAGCCGTGCGCGGCGAATACAACAGCCAACCGATCAACATGGTCATCATCAGTCACAACGACAATGACCTGACCCGTGCGCCCGGCACGGGCAAGAACGTCGTTACTGTCGGTGCAGTCAAGGATGGTAACTATCCAGATACCCCTTTCACCAGTTGTGATGGGGTCGATGAATACAACTGGGCGCCTGGCCAGCGAATCTGTTATAGCAACTATGGCCCGATCAACACGGACGGCGACGGCAACTCCAGGGTCAAGCCAGACGTGATGGCGCCTGGTTCAATGATTTTCTCCACGACACCCTGGTACCTCAGCGCCTATGACTATTATGGCTTCAAACACGGAACCAGTATGGCCGCGCCCCACGTTTCTGGCGCGATCGCCCAAATTCTGGATGCGCACTCCACCTCCAACTCCTGGCTGTTCAACTGGCCAATGGTGGTCAAAGCTATACTGCTGGCGACCACGGTGGACGTGGGCGGTAACACTGATCTCTATGGCCGCGGCTTGGTCGATCCATATCACGCCATCTATTATCAGTCTGGGGTCGACGCTTCGATGAGTTTCTGGGGCAACAGCGTTGCAACCACCGGAGAGACCAAGGATTTCACCTTTAACGTCCCCGCCGGTTACGACGAAGTCCGGGTCGTCCTGGCCTGGGCCGACCCGGCTGGCGCTAACGAGGTGGATAACGACCTGGATATTCTGAACGTGAGGGACGCCAATGGGGTAAGCCGTGGCTATTCCACTTCCAACGACGATACGGTCGAGTACGTCAGGATCACCGAGCCCTACGCTTCCGGAACTTGGACGGTGACCGTCTGGGCCTTCTCCCTCTCCTCCGCTCAAGCCTTCGGGTTGGCCACGCATCCAATTATGACAGCTTCTGAACTCAGCATCACCGCCGATGCTCCTGTGAGCATGGGAGCTGGCGACTATTTTTATTACCATCAGTACATTAGCAACAGTGGCTACACGGCCGGTGGTAGCTATGCACGGCTCTACGTCCCGGACGGCTTCACAGTCCAGGGTGTCAGGATATACACCGAGGACGGCTACTCCCACTGGTACGACGACAGCGAATTACGCCACGTATCAGGCTCCAACTACTGGCGGGTCGCGGTCGGCGAGACGTTGGCTTGGTACGACCGCCACGTCCGCTGGTATATTCGGGCTAATTCCGACATCACGGGAGGAACTTACACCTTTTCGAACGCCGCTTACTGGCAAGAGGGCGGCGTTCTCCAAAGCAGTGGCATAGGGTATACTGACATCCTTATACCTATTGTATTCCTGCCCCTCGTATTGAAGGCGTATTAGTGATTTGATAAGATCGTGAAAATCCAGGCTATCGTCACTGCGCCGCCGTACGCGCCGTTTCTCGAGAAAGTGGCGCGGCATCCGATCGTGTGCGGATTGCGGCTCAACACGGTAATGCCGCTCAAGGAGGGGCCGCGCGAGGCGCTGGAACGGTTGGGGGCGCTCGGCCAACCGCTGTGGGTGGACCTCAAGGGGCGGCAACTGCGCGTGGTCGGCGCGGCGATTCCGCCGTACACGGAAGTCCATCTCAGCCATCCCATCCGCGTCAAGACGCCGGTGGACGCCTTCTTCTCCGACGGGGCGGAGTGCGTCCGCGTTGCTGCCGTGGATGGCAATCGCCTGATCCTCGAAGACGGGCCACGCCGCCTCATCGGGCCGGGCGAAGGCGTCAACATCGTCCACCCCACCCTGCACGTCGAAGGCACGCTCACGGAGACGGATCGCGCCTATCTGGCGGCGATGCGCGATCTGGGCCTCAAACAGGTGATGCTCTCCTACGCCGAATCGACCACCGACGTGGAGGAAGTGCGCGAGCTGCTGCCTGGCGCGGAGGTTGTCCTGAAAATCGAGTCGGAGCGTGGGCTGACCTTCGCCCGGCGCTACAAAGCGACCCACGGACGCCTGATGGCCGCGCGCGGCGACCTCTATATCGAAGTGCTGCGCCCGCACCGCGTCGTGAGCGCGCTGCGCGACATCGTCACTGCCGACCCGGACGCGATTGTCGCCAGCCGCATCTTCGATTCCCTCGCCTACCAGCCCATCCCCGAAAGCGCCGACATCGGCGACGTGGGCTTCTTGATTGGGCTGGGCTACCGCACCTTTATGTTTGGGGACAAGGTCTGCTTCCGGCGGGATAGCATCATCGAGGCGCTCAATCTGTTGGAGGCGGTAGCGGGGGAATTTGCCGGCCACGAATAAGGTCACGAATAAACGAATTCAGGCCTCAGCCTGACCAAAATCCGGGCCAGCGCAGACATTTATCCGTTTTTTGGTTGCCGTTTCGCTCTCCATGTGATAGAATCACAGTATAAACCATTCATCTTTCACCCAAGTCATATAGCCACCGAGACAAGCGCGAAGAGGAGTGCGAAATGACAACGCGACAAATTACGTTATCGATTCCAGAAAAGGTATTATTGGCCGAAAAGACCGATGAGATTACCTTTGCCCAGGAGTTGCGCGTCTTGGCGGCTGTCAAACTCTATGAGCTTGGGCGTCTTTCCTCTGGTCGCGCCGCAGAATTGGCCGGCATGCCCCGCGTAGAATTTCTGCTAACACTCGGACGCTATAAGGTGTTCCCCTTCGAAGCCGAATTACGTGAATTGGAACGCGCCCATGCCTGATGCAATTTGTAATACATCGCCTTTGCTTTATCTGTACCGTATCGAGGCGACCCATTGGTTGCCTCAGTTGTTTGATGAAATATGGACACCGAGTACGGTCATACGCGAATTACAGGAAGGGCAACGCAGAGGCTATGATATCCCCAAGCCAAACAAATACGAGTGGCTGAAAATTGTTGATCCCCACACCGTGCCGTCGGAATGGTTGACACTGGACTTAGGGCAGGGAGAGTTGGCGACAATGGCGCTGGCATTGGAAAACCCCGAACGAGTCGTG
>JAFGSL010000130.1 GCA_016934645.1 Anaerolineae bacterium | reverse complement strand
GCGTCAGCGCGATTCCGGGCCTGGTGTGTCCCAAGCCGCACGGCGCGTTCTACCTCTTCCCCAACATCAGCGCCACGAACCTGGATTCGATCACCTTCTGCGAGCGGCTGTTGGAGCAGGAACACCTGGCGCTCGTGCCCGGCGTCGCCTTCGGGATGGATACCAACGTGCGCCTCTCTTACGCCGCCGATACCGAAGCCATAAAAAAGGGCGTGGAACGGCTGGCGCGATTTATGCGCGCGTTATGACCTAAACCTGACAGGTTTTCTGAAACCTGTCAGGTTTGCATGTGACTATCGCAGCGCCACGACTTCGTAAACCGTTTCCGGCTGTTCCTGGCCTTTGATCTCGACGGGCGGGAGCTTCTTGGCGCGCACGTGGTCGCGTACCATCGCATACGTCTGTTCGCAGATCAAAATGGTGTTCGGCGGGGCGATTTCTTGCAGCAAGTGCCCCCGGTTGACGGTGTGCCCGATGACGGTGAAGTTGACGACGTGCTGCGTACCCAGGTTGCCAACGATGGCCTCGCCGGTAGCGATCCCGATGCCAAAAGCAATATGATGCGCTTGCGGCAGGGAGCGATACATCTCACGTGTTTCCTCCAGGATGTGCCACGCCGTGCGCACGGCTCGCAGTGCGTGATCGGGCTGGGGGAGCGGCGCATTGAAGAACGCCATCGCCTCATCGCCCATGAATTTGTCCAGCGTGCCTTCTTCGTTGAGGATGGCGTCGGCGGCGACGGAGAGATAACGGTTAACCACCTTCATCAACAATTCGGGCGGCGCTTGCGCGGTGAACGTCTTGAACCCGCGCAAATCGGCGAACAGCACGGTGATAATCTGCCGTTGCCCACCGGGGCGAACGCTCTGCGGCTGTTGGAGGATGCGTTCGACCACCGATGGCGCAACGTAGTGCTCGAAAAGATCACGCAACTCGCGCTTCTCGCGGTCGCGCCGCGCTTCGATCTCCGCAACCATGCGGAAGTTCTCAATGGCGATAGCGGCGTAGTCGCCCAACATTCGCAGCAATTGCTGATCGTGCCGGCTCAACGGCGCGCGGTTGAGCTTGTTGCTCACCACCAGCGAGCCAACCCGCTTGTCGCCTACCATCAACGACGTCGTGGCCATCAACCCATCGGTGAGCGTGTACATCGTCTGATCTCTATCGGGGTCTTTATACGTGGCGCCGGCCCGCTGCCGGCGCACTTGCAGGCTGGGCTTACCGGTCTGCGGATCAAACAAAATCAAATGCCCATCTTGCGCCCCGGTCAGATACAACGCCGCTTCAACAATGCGTTCCATCAACTGGTCACGCTCTTTCAGCGTCGTTACCGCTTTGCTGACGTGATAGAGAATGTCCAGTTCACGCAAACGCTGCGCCAGTTCCTCGTTGGTCTGTCGCAATTGGACAAACAAGACATCGCGTTCCCGTTCCGCCCGCGTCAAACGCAGGACACGGGAGACCGATCTCCGAAGTTGTTCCACATCGAAAGGTTTGACGACATAATCGCGCACACCGAGCTGGAAAACTTCCACCGCGACGGATTCCGAGCCATGAGAGGTCACGATGATCACAGGAATTGTGATCTCGTGCTCCTTCAATGCCCGCAGCACCGCGATACCATCCATCTTGGGCATCTCGTAGTCCAAAAGGATCAGGTCGGGTTGCAGTTCCAGCGCCATGTTCAAGCCCTGGAAACCATCCACAGCCAGCGTCACCTGGTAGCCCTCTGGTTCCAGGACGGCGTTGCGGACGAAATCCCGCACTTCCGCCGAATCATCGATGACGAGTATGTGGTCGTTCAATGACACCATCCGGCAAAAAAAATCCTATCCGCAGCTTGACATTGCTGCTCTAGTTTTCATCGCGTGGTTTTCAAGGCCTCGAGTAGTTTGGCGATCTGGTATTCTGAAGCCGCTTGGGCTTTTAGCCATTGTCGAACCAGCGTGTAACGAGCCACAAAGACTTTCGCGAAGTTGTCATCCGCATCCGTGGCAAGGTCCACGGCGGAAAGCAGCATGATCCATCGCGCCCATTGTTCGAAGGCCTCCTGGTTGAACCAGAGCACGTCCTCGTAACGGTTGACGCCGAGGTAGACCTGCACCTCGCGCTCGCGCAGCATCGCGTATAGCACGTCGTGAGGATCATCTGTCTCTTCGAACCAGCGCTGATAGCCAATCAGCAGCTTGATCAACGTCACTGCCCGGCGCGCCGCATCCGTTTCCAGGCCCCATTCTTCCAGTGCGGCGGCGATGAGTTTGCCGAGCAGCCACTCATCGATCCAACTCCGGCTGATCTCGTCCGCCGTCTCCTCGCCGGCAATTTTACCTAAAGCGTGGGTGAAGAGCCAACCAAAGAGCACGCCCCAAGTGAGTGGCGCGGCAGCCTTCCAATCCTTGAGGACATAATCCACTGCCGCCCGGTAAGCCGCCGTCGCTTTGGCCGTAGAAGCCGAGCCAGTGCTATCGCCCGTCGGGGCCAGCTTTTTGAGAATGATCGGCAGCGTTAACACGGTTTCTAGCTTGACACGCACGGTCTCCACCACAAGCGTTTCGTCGCCCTCGGCCTGCAGAGTTGCCTTAACGGCGCGCAGGATGTTCACCATCTTCTGTTCGATCTGGCGCAGGATATCGTCCGTCGTTCCGACGGCGTCCGTCGTGCCGACGGCGTCCACAGTCCCTTTCATCGTGGTGACGCGGGCCGCGAGCAGCCAACGGAAGGCCGGCGCGCTCACCAGCATACGGAACGGTGCATGAACCGGAGCCAGGAACAGCTCTTTCAGCGCCTCATCGATGCTCGGCACGCCACGCCCATTGAGGTGCGCCGCCAGTTGCCCGTAGTGCCCCCACTCATTCTCATACATCAGGGCGAAGTCCACAAAGACGTGGATTTGATAGGCGTGCAGTTCCGCATACAGGCCGCGTTCTACCAGTTCCCGGCAGTTGCGGATGTATTCCAGATCGGAAACCGCATCACGGAAGACCAGGTATACTCGCGGATCATCGGGGATTTGCAACCCTTCGGCGAGCGACTGTTGCACCAACGTTTTCTCCCCGGCCTCGTTTTTCACCACATAGCCGACCGACATCCGCGCCCAACCGCGCGTCTCGGCGTAGCGGTTGTGATACAGCACCAGCGACCGCTCCTGACCCCATTGGTTGGAGTAGGCGAAAACGTTCTCATCCACGTAGCCATCCGGCGTGAAGAAGTCATAAAGCCGGAAATTCTCCACTTCGGCGAACAGCGCGCGGCGGTGCAACAAGGGGAAGATTTGCCGCTCGTGGCGCTGCACCATGTCGAGATCGACCATTTCATCCCAATAGGCGCGGCGGTACTCCATGCCGTACTTCTCGGTGAAACCCTCCACCTGCCCGTGCCCGAACATCGGTAGCCCCGGCAAGGTCGCCATCAGCGTGCAAACGCCGAAATACTTGTCGCCTTTGCCGAACTGGTCCACGGCGGTGCGCTCGTCGGGGTTGTTCATGAAGTTCACGTAGCGCTTGAGGATCTGCGGGTCGAAATCCAGCGTGTTCTTGATCAACTGGCGATACTCGGCGTTTTTCTCGTCGCGCATCATGTTCATGAACGCGCTGTTGTACACACGATGCATCCCCAGGGTGCGGACGAAATACCCTTCCATCAGCCAGAACGCCTCCGCCAGCAGCAGCGTGTCGGGCGCTTCCTGTGCCACACGGTCAACGACCTCCCGCCAGAATTCCTCCGGCATGGCCGCGTCGAAGTCCGCCTTAGTCATCCCAAAATCCGCGCGGGAGGCGATGTCGCCGCCGGTCCCCGGCTCAGGGAACCAAAGGCGCTGGTAGTGCTTCTTGGTCAGCGTCATCGCCGCATCGAAGCGGATGACGGGTGAGCGCCGCGCCACGCTCAGGATCGTTTGGATGACGGCCTCGCGCACCTCCGGGTTGAGGTAGTTGAGCTGCGCCGTATCATTCCAGGGCATACTCGTCCCGTCGTTGCCGTGGTAAATATAGCGCGCGTCGCCGGTCCAGTGATCGACGCGCTTGAACACCACGGCGGCGTCGGTGCGGTCGTAGTAACGGTCTTCGAGGTAGATGCCCACGCGCGGATCGCGGCTCAGGTTCGCGCCGTTGAAGGTGTAGCCAGGAAAGGGACTGTACGGCAGACTGACGAACCAATCCGGGTGGTGCATCACCCACGTGGAATCGATGCCCATGTGATTGGGAACCATATCGCTCGCCATACGGATGCCGCGCTGCCACGCGCGCGCCTTGAGGTCTTCGTAAGCCCCCTCGCCGCCCAGGTCGTCGGCGATGCGGTAATCTTCGAGCGAGTAGGCCGAGGCCACCGCTTCGGGATTGCCCATCATCTGCTTGATGCGTTGCGACGCCTCGCTGCGCTGCCACAGCCCAATCAGCCACAAGCCGCTGATCCCCCACCGCGCCAGCG
>JAFGSL010000129.1 GCA_016934645.1 Anaerolineae bacterium | reverse complement strand
CTGCTCCACGAGTGCGACGTCCACACGCTGCTGCGCCTGCCCACGGGCATCTTCTACGCGCAGGGCGTCAAGGCGAACGTGCTTTTCTTCGACCGGCGCGCGGGCGGCGAGACGGTGTCCACGGAGACGTTGTGGATTTACGACCTGCGCACGAATATGCACTTCACGCTCAAGGAGAATCCCCTCACCCGCGCCGACTTGGACGACTTCGTGGCCTGCTATCACCCGGAGAACCGCCACGATCGCACGCCCACCTGGTCGGAAGAAGCCGAACCAGGTTCGGACGCACAAGGTGCGGGCCCAGATGGACGCTGGCGCGCGTACAGCTACGAGGAGTTGCTGGCGAGAGACAAGGTCAACCTCGACATCTTCTGGCTGCGCGACGAATCGCTGGAAGAGACAGCGAACCTGCCCGAGCCGGACGTGCTCGCGGAGGAGATCGTAGAGGATTTGGAGTCCGCGCTGGAGCAGTTCCGGGCGATTGTGGAAGACTTGGAGAGCTAGAATTTCTACGAAATCTTGTTCCGAACCAAAGGGTAAAATGGACATCACATCAATCATTGCAACACTCAAAGAGCACATCCCCGGATGGGTGGAGGAATCCGCCATCGTCGGGCTATCCGTTGCCTTGATCGCGGACGCACGCATTGTGTGGAGCCGAGGCTTCGGCTATCAGGACAAAGCCGCCGAACAACCCGTGACGCCCGCGACGATCTTCCAGGCGGCGTCGTTGAGCAAACCGGTCTTTGCCTACATCGTACTGAAGCTGGCAGCCACCGGTATGCTCGATCTGGACACGCCCTTGAACGACTACATGCCGGAACCCTACATCGCCGATGAACTGCGTCTGCCGCTCATCACCGCCCGGTGCGTCCTGTGCCACACGCCGGGCTTCCCCAATTGGCGCTCCGAAGAGAAACCCCTCGCCATCTATTTCACGCCCGGCGAACGGTTTTCCTATTCCGGTGAGGGCTACATGTATTTGCAGAAGGTCGTCGAACACGTGACCGGGGAAAGTCTGACCGAGTTGGCGAAAACGCACATATTCCAGCCGTTCGACATGCCTTCCAGCAGTTACATGTGGATCGAACCCTACGATACACTCGCTGCACAAGGCTACAAGGCCACGGGTGAGCCGGCCGAGGTGAGGAAAATGGACACACCCAACGCCGCCTACACGCTTTACACCACACCGTCAGAATTTGCACGTTTTGTGTGCGCCATTATGGAGCCGCGTGAGTCACCCGCTTATCTCAGCACAGCTCAAACTGCGGAGATGCTGCGCCCGCACGTTTCCGTCAACGACAACCCGGACTGGGGCGATAACTGGCCCGCGACCGACTTCCAGGTGAACCAGGAGGTGTCGTGGGGATTGGGATGGGGGCTGGAGCACGTTCCTGGCGGGGACATATTCTGGCACTGGGGCAATAACGGCGTGTTCAAAGCCTCCGTGATGGGAAGCCAAACGCAGAAAACAGGATTGGTTATGATGAGTAACAGCGCGAACGGGCTGAAACTCTGCACAAAACTGTACGCTGCAACGTTGCCAGGCCCCCACCCGGGCATCGCGTGGTTGGAGAGTCCGTACAAAGGATCGATACAGTGAATACCAAAAGTGAACCTACCGCGCGGTTGTCGCGCACGCGACTCTCCCGCAGACGCTTCCTGCATCTTGCAGGAGGCGCGTTGGGCGCGATGGCCGTGGGCTGCGCGCCGAAAACGCCCGCATCTGAGGAAACGGCGCTGCCGGACTACGTCGACGGCGGGATCGGCATCCCGGCATTCCGCGGCCCGTATCTCCAGCGGGAGGCGCACATCGCGGCGTTCCTGCTCCCGGCGCGCATCGAAGCGCTACGCACGCTGTGTGATACGTACTTTGACACGCCATCCGGCGGAGCGGTGAAGGTCAGCCCACTCGGACCGTATGTGATGCTCCTATACGCCGGTATGCAGATACAATCGCTGGACGAGCGCGACGGCGCCATCGGGTGGATGCACGAGACAGAGGTGAGTTTCTGGACGCCAGTGACGAGCGGGACAGGTCACGCCGCCTGGTTTCTGCCCTACCTTTTTGTGGACAATCCTTACGCCATCACGTCAGGGCGCGAGGTGTACGGGTTTCCGAAAACGTGGGGGCAGTTCGAGAAACCCGCCAGTATCCAAAATCCCGAATTCGCCGTTGACGTATGGGGTTTCACGGATTTCGATCCGCAAGCCGAAGGCACAGTGCAGCGATTGCTCGAAACGCGCAAAAGCGATGCCGTACAGGACACGCCGCCCGACACGTGGACAAGTTGGGACGCCGCGCGCAGCGCCCTTATCCGGTTGTTGTTCAAGGATTGGGAGCCTCAGGCGGGCGACGGCGGCGGTACACAGTGGTTTGAGATGGCGGAGAACATGCCGCTCATCTTCCTCAAGCAGTTCCGAGACGCTGTCGATTCGCGGAAGGCGTGCTATCAAGCGATTGTCGAAGCGCCGGTGCAGATCACGACCTTCCACGGTGGCGGCTTTATCGACGGAACGTACACTGTCACCTGCCAGTCACTGGCGAGCCATCCCCTGCCCGAAACCTTGGGACTGAACGTGGATAGTTCCGGCACACTACAGGCGCTGGCGACGCTTTGGCTGCACGTGGATTTTGCGCTCGATGCTGGTGTTGAGGTGTGGCGGGCAACGTAAGGGCGAGGCATTCCCCGGAAATTTGGACGCAGATTAACGCTGATTTTCGCAGATCAAAGAAGCAAAATGATAAAATCTGCGCCAATCTGCGCCCCTTTTTCAGATCACGCCGCTACCAATTCCGGCGCAACCTCGTGTTGCCCCTTGAACTGGCTCATATACAGATTGTAGTAGAACCCTCGCTGCGCCAGCAGCGCGTCGTGCGTACCACGCTCGATGATCTCGCCGTGGTTGATGACGAGAATCGCGTTCGCATCCCGAATCGTGCTGAGGCGGTGCGCAATGACGAAGCTGGTACGCCCTTCCATCAGCCGCAGCATCGCCTCCTGGATGTTCTTCTCCGTGCGCGTGTCTACGCTGCTCGTCGCCTCATCGAGGATGAGGATGCTCGGGTCGGCCAGAATCGCGCGGGCGATGGCGAGCAACTGGCGCTGCCCCTGACTGATGTTACCCGCACGCTCCGAAAGCTCCGTGTGATAGCCGTCCGGCAGGCGGTGGATAAATTGATCGGCGTTGGCGAGTTTCGCCGCCGCGATGACCTCTTGATCGGTCGCATCCAGCCGTCCGTAGCGGATGTTTTCCATCACCGTGTCCGCAAATAGATAGGTGTCTTGCAGTACAATCCCCAACTCCCTGCGCAGGTCGGCCATCTTGAGTTTGCGGATGTCGATACCGTCGACGGTGATGCTGCCGCAGTCGATATCGTAGAAGCGCGTGAGCAAGTTGACGATCGTCGTCTTGCCCGCGCCTGTCGGGCCGACCAAGGCGACGGTCTGCCCGCGCCGGGCGTGCATGCTGACGTGCTTGAGCACCGGCGTCTCCGGCTCGTAGGCGAAGCACACATCGTCGAAGACAACGTCTCCGCGAATATTCGCGAGCGGGATCGCATCGGGCACATCAATCAGTTCCGGCGTCTCATCTAGGATGGCGAAGACGCGCTCGGCCCCGGCAATGGCCGATTGAATGGTGTTGTAAAGGTTAGCGATCTGGTTCAACGGCATCGAGAACTGGCGCGCGTAGTTGATAAACGCAGCAATCGTGCCAACCGTCGCCAAGCCCTGCACCGCCATCCAGCCACCGGCTCCGGCGACGATGGAGAAGCCCGTGTTGTTGACAAAATTGCTGATCGGGCCAAGGGACCCGGCGAAAATTTGCGCGCGGGTGGACGCCTTGCGCAGCTTGACGTTGACCTCGCCAAACTCCTTGATGACCGCCTGCTCGCGCACATAGGCCTTGACCACGTGTTGCCCCGTGATCGACTCCTCAATGATGCCATTCAGATCACCGAGATACTCCTGCTGCTCGCGGAAGTCCCGGCGAGTGTGTTTGCCAATCGTTCTGCTCAAAAACATCATCAACGGGAGCGTGATCATGGTCACAATCGCCAGCCGCACGTTGATCACAAACATCATCACCGTGACGCCCACCAAGCTCAGTACACTGGAGATCAACTGCGTGATGCTGGCGTTGAGCACGTTGCTGACGTTTTCCACATCATTTGACAGGCGGCTCATCAATTCACCGTGCGCGCGCTGATCAAAGAAGCGCAACGAGAGCGTTTGTAACTTGCCGAAGAGATCATTGCGTAGGTCGCGTACCGTTTTCTGCGCCACGGCTGACATGAGGTAGGCGACCACCCATTGGATGCCTGCTCCGACCACATAAACGCCGAGCATCAGCAGAAGTAGTCGCCCCAACCCCGGAATGTCGTTCGTGAGGATGTAGTTGTCAATGGCCTTGCCCATCAGGTATGGCCCCAACAATCCTAGGCCAGAGGACACCGCCACCAAGATGACGACGATTACCAACCCCCATCCCTGCTTCTTCAAATAATCCCACAGGCGCAGCAACGTTCCACGGATGTTCTTAGCGCGCTCCTTGGGACGCATGAAGTGCCCGCCTGGCCCGCCTCGCGGCCCCGAAGATTGGGGTCGAGAAGTCTGTGTTCTTTCTGATCTACGTTCAGTCATGGCTCACCACCCCATTCCCCAATTGGGAATCATAAATTTCGCGGTAGACGGGACTGGATACCAGCAGTTCACGGTGCGTCCCCTCGGCCACCACGCGCCCGTCGTCTAGCACCAGGATTTTGTCCGCGTTCAGCACCGTGCTAATGCGCTGCGCGATAACAAAGCTGGTGCGATCTTTCATAATACCCTCCAACGCTTCCTGGATTTTCGTCTCGGTTTCGACGTCTACCGAACTGGTGCTATCATCCAGGATGAGCACCGCCGGCTTCACCAGCAGCGCACGGGCAATGGCGATCCGCTGCTTCTGCCCACCGGAGAGATTGACACCGCGCTGCCCGACCATCGTATCGTACCCATCAGGGAACTCGGAGATGAAGCCGTGCGCCTGCGCGGCTTGGGCGGCAGCGATAACCTCTTCGTCGGTCGCGTCAGGCCGCCCGTAGCGGATGTTGTCACGGATAGTGCCGCTGAACAGCACCGACTCCTGCAGGGCAATGCCGATATTGTGGCGCAGCGTCGCCTCATCGAGATCGCGGACGTCTACGCCATCGAGAGTCACGCGACCGCCACTCACGTCATAGAAACGCGGGATAAGGTGAATGAGGCTTGACTTGCCCGATCCTGTCGCGCCGAGTACGGCAACCGTCTGCCCTGGCTCGGCCACAAAGGTGATGCCCGGAGGCCCTCCGTTATCTCCCGTCCCGCCACCAAGTACCAGATCGTGCCCTTCACTGTCATAACTAAAGGTTACATTCTCAAAAGCCACGCGGCCGCGCGGTGCGAAATCGGTCAGCGCATCCGGCTTGTTCTGCACCGTTGGCATGCTCAGCAACACTTCCTGGATACGATCTGCCGACGCCTGCGCCCGTGCCCAGTTGATAACCAACATGCTGACGAACATCAGCGACATCAACGTGCGCATCAAGTAATTGATGAATGCGATCAGCTCTCCGATATGCATATCGCCGACCGTGACCAAACGCCCACCGAACCAGAGCGCGCCGATCACACCGAGGTTCACAGCGATCATCATAAAGGGCCAGACAATCGCCACCGTTCGCGACGCACGGACTGTTTGATCCATCAAGGCATCGTTGACGCGGCCAAAGCGCTTAATTTCGTGCGTGGCGCGCACAAACGCTTTGACCACACGCACACCAGCCAGGTTCTCCTGCATCACCGTATTCAAGCCATCGAGCCGGCGCTGCACTTCGCCGAACATAGGATAAGCCTTCCTGATGACTAAGACCAACATCAACGCCACAGGCGGTCCCAGCGCCACCACCAACAGCGCCAGACGCGGGTTGGTGATGAAAACCATTACCAGGCTACCAAGGAGCATCAGCGGTGCACGCACCATAATCCGCAACATCATCGAGACCAGGCCTTCGACTTGCACCACGTCGTTAGTCAGGCGCGTGACCAGTTGCCCGGTCTCCAGTTTGTCAAGATTGCCGAACGATAGCGAGTGCACCTTTCGGAACAGCACATCCCGCAGGTCGGCGCTGAAGTTCAGCGAGGCCAATACCGTGAAGATGGTACAGCCCACGCCACCTATCGCGCCGATGAAGGCGAAGCCGATCATCCACAGGCCCGTGGTGATGACGATATGCATATCGAGCTGCGCCAATCCCTCATCCACGATACGCTGGATCATGCGTGGTTGCATCAAGTCCATCACCACTTCCAGCACCATCAACAGTGGGGCCAGCGTCGCCCACAGCCAATATGGCTTAAGAAATTTAAGCAACGATTTCATTGATTTCATAACTGTGATTCTTCTCCTCAATTTGGTTATCTGTAACGCGTGATGCAGAACTCACAAAAGGTCATTATCGCATCGCGTTCCACGCGCCACATTTTACTTGGCCGTCTAACCATTTTTACTTGTCGCCACCAAAACGGAACAGGTTGTCGCGCATTTGCCGGAAGAAACGTCGTAACAATACCTGCTCTTCCAAAGTAAAGCCGTCAAAAGTCTCGTCCTCAAGCTGGCGCCAGACGCGGTTGACATTCTCGCGAACCGCGTAACCGGCAGGAGTGAGGTAAACGCGTGAAACACGCTGGTCGTCTGGATCATTCCGGCGCTCGACAAAACCCGCTTTTTCCATCCGCTGCACCATTTTGGTGACCGTCGACGCCTGAATATGCAACCGCCCCGCCAATTCCGTGTGGGTTTGCCCATCTTGGTCCCACAGCGCAAAGAGCATCGGCGGCTGTCCGTGATACAGCCCCAGTTCCTCGAACAACGTGAACATCCTGGCGCGGTGCGCCTTGCCGACCTGGGCCAGCAAAAAATCGAGCGATTCGGGTTTCTCGTTTGACGGCATAGACAACTCCCTTTGCATTTACTTAGACGGCTAATATTTAGCTAACTAAATTATAGCCAAAATCAAACGTTTGTCAAGAGGCAAATTGACAAAATCCCGGAAATACATTACGCTTCCATCACAATTAAGCCTAAGGGCCAGGAATAAAAGGGGAATTTTTGCAGCACACATCAAATTCAGGAGCACAAGCATGAACCCTTTGGAACGGTTTATCGCGGTGATGGAATACCAACCGGTTGACTACGTCCCCAACTGGGAACTGGGCGTCTGGCCACAGACGCGTGAGCGATGGGAGGCGGAGGGGTTAGATGGCGCGAAATTTCACTGGAACTGGTTTCCCGGTGAGGCAGCGTTGGGGATGGATCCCAAAGAATTCATCCCTTTTCACAAGCACCTGATCCCGCCCTTCGAGGTAGAAACCTACGAGGAGGACGAGCGTACCGTCATCTTCCGCGACGAATTGGGCCGCACCCGCCGGGCGCTCAAAGAGGGGACGGTCAACGGCGGGCGGATGTCGATGGACACGTACATCGATTTTCCGGTGAAGACGCTGGCGGACTGGCGCGACCTCAAGAAGCGCCTCGACCCCGCGTCACCGCAGCGCTACGAACCGAACTGGGAAATCACCCGCCTGGCAGGTTGGCAGCAGCGCCAACACCCCCTCATCTTCGGGACAAACACCGCCACCGAGGGCTTCTACTGGTTCGCGCGGGAAATGATGGGGACCGAGGGACTGTCTTATGCGTTCTTCGATCAACCAGAGTTGGTTCACGATATTATGGAACACCACGCCGACTTCCTCATCGAAGGGGCACGTCCTGTGTTGGGAAAAACGGCCGTGGAATACATCTGCCTGAGCGAGGATATGGCGATGAAGACCGGGCCACTGCTTAGCCCGCGCCTCTACCGGCAGTTCATCCTGCCGCGCCTCAAGCGTGTCGTCGAGTTCTACAAAACGCATGGCGTGCGCTACGTTGCCGTGGATACGGATGGCAATCCGGAAGCGCTCGTCCCCATGCTGATGGATGCAGGCGTCGACGTCCTCTGGCCCTTGGAGCGCGCCGCCGACCAGAACCCGGTGCGGTTACGCCAGAAGTTCGGGCGTGCGCTGCGGCTGTGGGGCGGCGTGGATAAGCGCGTGCTTGTTCAGGGCAAGGCTGCCATCAACGCCCACCTGCGCGAGTTTGTCCCCCTTATCGAAGAAGGCGGCTTCATTCCCACAGTCGATCACACCGTCCCGCCGGACGTGAGTTGGAAAAACTTCCGGTATTACATGGAGCAGAAGGAGAAGTTACTACGCGGGGAACTATAGTTATTGCAGTACGGCGTAAATTCGTCCCTGGTTTACAGCTTCAAGGGGATCGCTAGATCCCCGGCTGTGTGCAGATATCGGGGATCTGACGATCCCCTCTGAACATCATCGCTGGTGAGGAACTTGTGCCTTAAGGGCCTAGGGATCAAGCAAGATGTCTTTGACTGCTGCCACTATCTCCGCACTGACGCCGCAGCGCGCCAGATACCCCATGATCCCGCCATACTCGTCTTCGATCTTGTCGATGACGGTGTGCGCGTAACGTTCCTGCGAGGCGAACACAGCGCGCAGGCTGCGTGCCTTGAACAGTCCCAGCGAAAGTGTCCTGATGGTTCTCACTGCGCGCCGCGCCTGGGGTAACACATAGGCGTCAGAACGTAAGTACTCGCAAACGATATCCTCTATCCGCACGCCGAGTGCCAGTTGGATGACCATACTGATGAAACCGGCGCGATCCCGGCCTGCACGACAGTGGATGAGCACCGGATAAACCTCCGGTTGTTGTAACAACGCAAAAAGCACAGCCACCTGCGAACACGAGTGATCCACCGTGTCCGCGTATACGCCTTCCACCATGTCGTAAACGGCGGCCCGAACATCACGGCGGAACAAGAGCGGCTTCAAACGCTCACGCGTGATCTCGTCAAACGGCATCGGCAACGAAACGACGCGTACCCCAGGCCACAGGCGCGCCGAGCGGCTTGGGGTACGCTTAC
Source organism: Anaerolineae bacterium (assembly GCA_016934645.1). The sequence goes on along the minus strand of JAFGSL010000129.1, from coordinate 17,091 downwards.
GCTCTCTCGCCGAGCGCAAGTCAACGATCGTCTTGATTCCCAGTGCATGCAGATTCTCCCGGTCGCGCTCGCTGGCCCGATCAACGCGACCGGAGCGGTACAGATAACCGGTTTTCACGCGCCGTCCACCCACGGTGGGATAGCCGCCGAAGTCTCGAAAATTAATCAGTCGTTCCATGTCTCTACCACAGAGACACAGAGAGCACAGAGACTTTTTGGGAATCCTCTCCGTGTTCTCTGTGTCTCCGTTTTATCCTTGCTCCAATGCCAGTCGGGCCCGGCTTTCCAGCCATCCATCGTAGACGCGCAGCGCAACCACACCGGAGAGGATCATAAGGCTACCGGTGATCTGCGTCCCATTCAACAGCTCGCCGAGGAAGACGTATGCGCTGATCGCGGTGAAGACCGGTTCCGATGTCGCGATCAAGTTCACAACGCTCGACGGCAGATACACCAGGCTGACGTTGTACAGCCCAAATCCCGCCAGGGTCGGCCCGGCCGAAAGCAGGAACAGTATCCCCCACCCTGCCATCGCCTTTCCCAGCCAGAAGAAATCGGCCATGGACTCGGCCCCACCGGGCATCACTGTCTCCGGCAGCAAGTTAAAACCAAGTAGAAACAACGTCGCAAAGCCGAACGTGTAACACAGCGTTATCCATGGATTCAAGCCGCGCTGCGCTGCTGAGCGTCCCATCAAGCTGTAGGCCGCGTAGCTTAACCCGGCAAACATCCCCACGAGCACACCGACCACACTGACGCGCCACGCCGCCTGGGCAAACACGCCAGAGACCAAGGCGCAACCACCGAGACTCAAGGCAATCGCCAGCAGTTTGACGCCGTCCAGACGTTCCTTGAGAAGCCACCACCCCAACAGCGCGGTGAACGCCACCGAGCAATAGCACAGCACCGTCGCTACCGCAGCACCATTGAGTGCCACGGAAAACGTCCACAGGGTGTTAAAGAGCGACAACACGAGTCCATACCCCGCCAGGTAGAGGACGTGGCGGCGCTCCACCCGCAGTAAGGACGGGCGCGATTTCCTCAAGCACAGCAACCCCAAAACCGGCAGCAGTGTGAGCATCACGAAGACATCCCGCCAGAAGGCCAGGATCAACGGCGGAAGGGCGTAGGTCAGGGTCAGATAGCGGATGAAGATCGCCGTCGTGGAAAGGAAAGCGGTGCTGATCAAAGCAATTGTGTATCCGCGCGCCAGGTGCGCGTGCGGCGTTGGACTAGAAAGGGACCCAGTCTCTGTCATCGCCATCTTCCCACACTTTATCTGTCCGCTCGTCGCCTGCCCACGCCGAATCTAGCGCGTGCAAACCAACTGCGAACTCCCCGGTCGGGCCGCCTTCCACATAAAAACACAACGCGCGGTCTCCATCGGACGGGATGACGCCGATGGGCAGCGCGATAAGGCCATCCGCTCCGAAGATTTCGAGCGAGGCGCGATCCATTAGGATGCGCAAACGGAACATGTCATCCAGGAGGGGCAAGGAGACGGTGCGCCCCTCACACGTCAACGTTTGCTGCGCCACGTTATAGGTCACAGAGATGCCACGCAACACAAAGTTGAGTGCGGTTGCCGCGCCGGGGTCCAACTCGGCATAGATATCGAACCGGTCTCCCCTGACCCTAACATCATCCATCAGTTTCTCGCCCGGCTCTAGCGTCTCATCCACCCAATGGACACCCCAATCGTACAGCCTTTGGATCTCCCGCACAGGCCAACTGCACAAACGGATACCCTCAGGCGTTGTTCGCAGCGTCAATTCACAGGGAAAGGCCATCATCTGGTTGAACGGCATTCCCGGCAGGTTGACGCGCAGCCACGCAATTTGGATGCATCGCCCATCCGGGGTATCGCTCCACGTCTGCGCGGCATAGCTGTCGCCGCCTCTCGCGTAGTGGAGGACCTCGCCTTCCGGGATGAACGTTGCACCGTCGAAGCTGCCAAGAACGTAATTACCATTCGCTCCCCAGAACAACCAACACTTGTTCGCCGGATCGCCATCCACAGACAACTCGAAGAAATCGGGGCACTCCGTCGCGTCGCCGAGATGGACATCGCACAGCTTACGCCACGTCTTGAGGTCAAGCGAGCTGAACAACGCGTAGTCGTAGTCTACCAGATACAGCGCCATCACCCATTGCGCACTCGGTTCATGCCAGATAACCTTTGGGTCGCGGTTATGCCCAGCAACGTGCCCGAGCACAGGGTTGTCCGCGTATTTCAGCCACGTCTCGCCGCCATCGACGCTGTAGGCAAGGCCTTGCGTATACGGTTCGCCCGCAGCCGTGTAGATGCAGACCAGCGGCGGATCGTCGCCATCCTGGAAACCGGTCGTGTTCTGCCAATCGACCACGGCGGAACCAGAGAACATCGTTCCCAGGTGATCGGGATAGAGCGCGTCTCCCACTTCCTCCCAATGGACCAGATCGTGGCTAACGGCGTGCCCCCAATGCATATTGCCCCAGCCCCAGCCGTAGGGGTTGTGCTGGTAGAAGAGATGGTACACTCCCTGGTAAAACACCAGCCCGTTCGGATCGTTGAGCCAGCCGCGCCGCGAGGTGAAGTGAAATTGCGGGCGATACTTCTCATGGTAAAGGTCGCCCAGGCCTACCGGCACGTCGCTCTGGACGAGCGCCGCCAACGCGCCGGCACCCACCCCCTCCGCCGCCACCGTCAGCCGCGTCCCATGAAACGGCGCGAGGTCCGCGTAGCCCCAGAAATCGGCGTCCCCCTCGGCCAATTCAATGTCGAAGCGATAGACCTCTTCTCCATCCACTACAAAGCGCAGCACGCGCTTCTCTGCAGCATTCTTTACCGGCAGGTTGAGATAGCGGTGTTCTACAAACATTGTCTTTTCTGCCATGCATTATCCTCCGGAAAATATATGACGCTAAATTTAGCGTTCATTTTACGCGATAAGCAGGAAATGAGAACCCGCCATACAACCTTCAGCATTTTGCGCTATACTATGGTTAAATGGAAATTGGGAAAGTGACAAACAGGAGGTGGCTATGGGGTTGTCGAGGGCCGATTCCCAACAAGTGCTGCGCGAACTAGAAAACATGTCACCGGCTATGTTGGAGCAGGTGCTAACCTTTGCACGTTTTTTAAAACATCAAAAACAAGCGGATCGTGCCAAAGTACCATCCGGACATTATGATTTTTCTAACTTAGCCGGGAAACTGTCATGGCATGGAGACGCCGTAGCTACCCAGAGGCAATTGCGCGATGAATGGTAAATTAGACCGCTATCTACTGGACACGAATGCGGTGGTCGCTTTGTTGCAGGGCCACACAGGATTAGCACAACGGTTATCGAATGCTGAGTGGGTAGGGATTTCAATCATCACGCAACTGGAATTTCTGACATTTCCGGCGCTCTCCGATAACGACGCAGAGTACTTCCGGCATTTTGCCCAACGGGTCAACGTCATTGGCCTAACGCCTTACGCCAAACCTTCCTGCAGACCATCGTGCGAATACGACAACAATATCGGATCAAACTCCCCGATGCCATCATCGCTGCCACAGCACTAGAATACGCGGCGACATTAGTAACAGCAGATCAACAGTTGCATACCATATCTGAACTGGTGGCACTAGGCTTTACCCAGTACCCCCACCCTGTCTACAGTCTACGGTCTACCGCCCCCCAATCATCTCCCACACCTTCTCCACGTAGAACTTGTAATTCTCCAGCGGCGTCCCATTCGGGATGCGGTGATCGAGGGCGAGAACACAGCCGCCCGTCGCCACCATCGGTGGGATTTTGTACGCCAGTTCGGCCTCGATTTCTTCCTTGCTGCGGCGAATCACGTGCTTGTCGAGGCCGCCGTAGAAAGCCAACCGTGTCCCATACTGCTTGCGGATTTTGACGATGTCCATCCCGGCGGCGGGTTCCATCGGGTGCATACAGTTGACGCCGGCCTCGAGGAATGCCGGAATCACCGAGTCCATATTGCCGTCGCTGTCCTGATCGAACAGTCGCACGCCACGCTCGACCAGCATATCCCACACGCGGCGGTAGTACGGCGCGATGAAGTCGCGCACCTGCTTCGGCCCAACCAGCGGCCCGGACTTCCCCGCCATGTCCTCGTGGACGAAGAGCATGTCCACCTGCACCGCCGCCGACACGCGCTCCAGGACGCGGAACGCCGTCTCGCCCATCGTCGTGAGCATATCGTGGATCAGTTCGGGATCGTCGTAGTAGACCATGCACAGCGCCGCTTCGCCCATCAACTGGCGCGGCTCGTCGAAACCGCCGGGGATCGAGACCGTGACCACGCGCCCCGCTGCCAGGTGCGCGCGGGCCACGCGCTCCCAGCCCGCGCCGAAACGCGCCTCCGAGAATTCGTACCACGGCTTAACCTTCAGCCAGTCATCCATCGTCTTGACCGGGTGATCGAGCGGCAGCGGAAGCGTCGCCACGCCCTTGTTGAGTTTCATCGTCCGCCCGTACTCGTCCCGCGAGATGATGACGGCATCCGTCTCTTCCAGCACCTCAGGCGTGAAGCCACCGAGCCGGCCCGTGTTCACCGGCACGCCCCCCCGCGCCTCGCAGCGATAACGGAAAGCGGAGAAGTCCAATTCTTCCGGCGTTGCGCCCTGCGCCAGCCATTCTTCCTTCAGCCCCACAATCGGCCCGAAGATTTCCGTAAACAAGGGACGTTCGTTACGGCGGAACGTCATGTGGTCCAGGTACTCCCCGCGGGAGACCGTGGGTGTCTTTTTGATCGCCAGGTCGGCATGGGTCATCCACTTCAATTTCCTAGTCATACATATTCCTCCATGACGGTCCAACAAGTGCAATGAAAACACATTGTACACCATGATTGTATGTAATAAAGGTCATCCGGATCGCGTCCAGGACTTTACCATTCTCATCACACTTCCTTGTTTTTGCTTAAAGCGGACGCGGATGCGCAGCATCCGACCAAATCCGCGTATGCTAGGAGTTTCCTTGCGCCAAACGGGGATCTGCCGATCCCCTCGGAGCGAGAGTGATAAGAACTGAGATCGCGTCGCCTGCCTTTGACGATACCTCCATTCCTGCTACAATCTGTCTTATGAGCGAGTACCCGCGTGTAATCCTGGCCCCACGACGCGACGTTTCGGTGCGGCGGCGGCATCCCTGGCTGTTCTCCGGGGCTATCCGGCGCGTTGAGGGAGCACCGTCACCCGGCGCGCTGGTCGCCGTCCACAGTGCGGAAGGCGAATTTCTCGCCTGGGGACACTACAGTGCCGCTTCGCAGATTCGCGTGCGGATGTTTGCCTGGGATGAGGATTTTGTTCCTGACACGGCGGACTTCTGGCGCGCGCGCCTGGAACGGGCCATTGCCGCGCGGCAGCCAGGGCTTGCGGATGGAACCACCACCGCTTGCCGCCTCGTTAATGCCGAGTCCGATGGCATCCCGGGATTGGTCGTGGACCGCTACGGGGATGTCATCGTCGTCCAGTATCTCTCCGCCGGTGTGGATGCCCGTCGCGAGCTGTTCAACGACCTGCTGGTGACAGGCCTCCATCCCATCACCCTCTATGAGCGCAGCGACGTCGATGTGCGTGAGAAGGAGCGGCTGACCCAACGCGAGGGCCTGCTCTACGGTGCAGAGTCACCAGAGACTGTCGAGATTTTGGAGAACGGGTTGCGCTTCGGCGTGGACGTGCGCCAGGGGCATAAAACCGGCTTCTATCTGGACCAACGCGACAACCGCGCCTTGGTACGCGAAGCCGTTGCGCATTTCAATGCGGCGCATTTCAACGCGCCAACCGTGCTCAATACCTTCGCGTATACCGGCGGGTTTGCCGTCTACGCGCTGGCGGGCGGGGCATCTGCCGTGACCAACGTCGACACCTCCGCCGAGGCGTTGCGCGTGGGTCGAGAGAACCTTGCGCGCAACGGATTTGAAGAGGCCGATACTGAGGACATCGAGGGCGATGCTTTCACCGTACTGCGAGAGTTGCACAACCAAAAGCGCACCGCGACACGGTCGCGCTTTGATATCGTAATCCTCGATCCACCCAAGTTTGCCTTCACGCAGAAAGACGTAAAACGTGCGGCCCGTGGCTACAAGGACATCAATATGCAGGCCATGCGACTGCTCAATCCTGGCGGGCTGCTCTTCACGTTCTCCTGCTCCGGGGCTATTTCCGCCGACCTGTTTCAGAAAATCGTCTTCGGCGCAGCGTTGGACGTCAAACGTGACGCGCAGATTGTGGGTCGGATGACGCAGAGCAGCGATCACCCGGTTGCGCTCACCTTTCCGGAAGGCGAATACCTCAAAGGCCTTGTCTGCCGGATAGCTGATTTTTGATTTTAGATTTCGGATTTTGGACTTTAGACCTTGGACTTTGGACTCTGGACTAAACGCTTAAGACTCGCACTCCTGAGTATCCTTTGCGCGCTACTTATACTCGGTGGTTCATCGGCGCAAGCGCAGACGCCAGATGAGATACTTACGCTGGAAGTTATACCCGCGTGGGAAGGCTACGTGCGTCATAGTTGGTGGACGGAGGCGCGCGCGATACTGCGCAACGAAGGCGCAGATTGGCGCGGTGACCTCGTCATCCACGACAAGCTGAACCAGGTCACGTACCGCCAGGCGCTCGAACTGCCAGCCCATTCGTACAAACAGTACCGGCTCCCACTCTTTGTCGGCAACAGCACTATGCCGACGATCTCCTTGCAAGACGACGGGGGCACGCGCCAGGAAACGCGCATCCCTATCCGTGGAGTTGACGAAACGGGCCGCATCATCGCGATAGCCGATACCCGTGACGCGTTCGTGCGCGGACAGCTTGCCGAATCAGATGCGCTCATCTGGCTGCCGGATCTCACCAGCCTGCCCGAAACACCAATGGCCTGGGACGTCATCGACGTGCTGCTGCTCAACGGGATTTCCACTGCCGACCTGACTGCCGCGCAGCAAGAGGCGCTGCTGGCCTGGGTCGCCGCAGGTGGGCACTGCATCGTCGGCGGGGGAGCAGCGCTCCAGCAAACGTTGACACATCTGCCAGAAGCGCTGCGCATCGCGACGCCAGGGAATGTGCGCCAGTTCGCATCCATCGTCGTGGAAGGGGCAACGCTCTACGATGTAGCAGCAGTCGCGTTGACGCCAAGCACTGGCGCGGCGCTGCTGGCAACGGCAGAGGGAGACATCGTCGCGGTGCACCAGACCGTCGGTAAAGGGCAGGTAGACATCGTCGGGTGGGATATGGCACATCCCGCTGGGGCCGCCTGGCTGCCGCAGCTCTGGACCGACGATCCGCTTCCCGCCGTCAGTGCGATGGGCAGCGACCAGGCATCCTCCCAGTCACTCTCCTCCAGCAACCCGAACATCTCCCTGCTATTCGGGATTCCGTTCAAAATGATGCCGGAATTTTGGCCGTGGCTGCTGCTCTTTCCTCTGTATATCTTTTTGATGGGACCGGGGACATTGTTGCTGGTGCGGCGGCTGAAGCGTCCCGTTCTGGCGTGGGTCTTTATCCCTGCGTGGATCTGTGGCGCGATTGTCATCCTGGCGCTCGGGCTTAGCAGTGCCTTCTCCCAAACCTTCCCGCTGGTCCATGAAGTCGCTATGGTTTTCGTGCCCGATGCAGCGCTTCCGGCACGGGTTGTACAAGGAACAGCAATCTACGCACCGCGCATCCGCCGCCTGACATGGGATGCAAGTGGCATTCAACGCCCTTTGTTTGGCAGCTATCGCCTCGATTCCTGGTACGACATGGGCGATCCGTTTCCGGCTGAAATGCGGGGGACGGATACCGGAGTGACGCTCCAGACGCACAACCCGCTCGGCGTCATCACGTGGGCTGCAGAAGGGCTGTACGATAGTCCAGACATCGCAGCAGACCTGAATCTCACGCCGCGGAAGGATGGCACACTCCACCTCACCGGGGAAGTGTGGAGCGAAGCAGCACTGCACGACGTCGCGCTGCTGATGGGCAACGCTTCTTATGGCATCACGCTCACCGAAATCATCCCTCAGGGCACATCCGTGACCGTGTCCAGACCGATCAGCGCAACCTATTCGGTTTACGGATACAGCAACGGGTACAGCACCAGCTTTTGCGGGGCGGCGAGCTATTACGCTCCATACGCTATCTATCCATCGACACCCTCGATCTACAGCACACCCCCCGCGTCGGCCTGTTACCTGACCGGCCTTATGGATGGCGTCCCCTTTCCGGCGCAGGGATTGAGCGGCGTCCATCACCAGGAAAGCTGTATGAGCTACTCGATCCCGTGTCCCACGCAACCGCCGGGGAAACTTACGGTAGCGCTAGAAGCTGCGACGAACGAAATCGAGAACGGCTGGATCGACACCTCGAGAAACATCCTCTATGTCTACGTACCCGGCGCGACGCTGCACTACGCTCTACCTGTCTACATACAAATCCGGGAGATCGAGACGTTGATCGTGGGTTTGCATTCTGCTCCTGAAGCCGGTGCAAGCGATCCATTCACAGCAATCACCGAAATCTCGTTGTGGAATTGGGACGAGCAGACGTGGATAGACTATCCGACTGCAGAAGCAGAGGATTCACAGCTACACATCATCCTGACAGGCGAAACGGCTCATCAAGCCTTCGACGCACAACAAGGGGTACGTGTGCGCATAAGCGCGCGCGACGGGGTAACACTGAAGTTGCTCCTCACCCTTGAGGGTACACCTTGAGAAGGCTAGCCATTAAGGAGTGACGACTACAATGATTTTCACCTACCCTTACCCCCGACCCGCCCTCACGGTGGACATCGTGCTGATCAAGGACGGATACGATGGGCCGGAGATTCTACTTATCCAGCGCAACCACCCACCCTTCGCCGGGCATTGGGCGCTGCCAGGTGGCTTTGTGGACGAAAATGAGCCGCTGGAAGCCGCTGCTCGTCGCGAACTCTTCGAGGAAACCGGGCTGGAGCCGGCTGAGTTACAACAGCTTGGGGCTTTCGGCGATCCGGGGCGCGATCCACGCGGGTGGACGGTCTCCGTGGTTTTCTGGACGCGCATCGTAGGCGATGTCATACCTCGTGCGGGTGACGATGCCGCTGCCGCCCGTTGGTGGCCTCTCAACGACTTACCGCCGCTGGCATTCGATCACGCAAACATCGTGCGCCAAGCAACCGGTCTAGATGTGCAACCACAGAAATAGGACGCAGATCTTCGCGGATTCACGCAGATCATTTTGAAAAATCAGCGTTTATCAGCGCGAATCTGCGTCCCAGAGAAGAACATCAATCCCAACCGGGGAGCATCTTCGCATTCGCTTCAAGCAGTTCGTTGAACATATCCCACGCCTGATCCACACTGATACGGCACAGCGGATCATTGAGCACTGCCTGGAAGGCTAGATCCTTGTCCTGCATCAACGCTGCCTCCAATGTCAACGCCTGGACGTCGATGATACGGCGCACCAGGATCTCCACGCCAAAGGGCAGCGGTTTCGGCACAACCGGCGCGAGGCTGTCCTTGCGGAACTGCGCGTTTGTCTCGACCACCGCACCGAGTGGCAGATCAGGCAATTGACCTACGTTCGGCAGGTTGACGTTTGTATCCAGCGGTTCCACGCCAAGCAGCGCCAACATCTGCGCAACACCCTCCTCGCCGGAGTGTCGCAGTCCCGTTTCATCCCGGCGGGCCTGCGCAACGACGCTGGGTGCGTTCTGCGGCGGCTGCCACGTTCCCAGACGGAAACTCGACGGGGTAAGGATCACGCCGTAGCGATGCAGGTTCTCTTCCGAGACCAGATACCACGGCACAAATTCCGCCAGGTGACGGTCACCGGCGGCGCCGAGCGCGCCGAAGCGCCGCAGGAAATCGAACGCAACGAGCTTCTGCGATGAGAACCACAATCCGCGTTCCTTCGCCATAAGCGACCAGGATGTGCGATCCGTCCAGAAGCCGTCCTGTTCTATGTGCTCCTCAAGAATGGGGAACAGATCCAGGCCGTTCCACATCGCGCGCGTCGCAAATGTGAAGTGGTTGACACCCGCAATGTCGGTCTTTATGTCGTGGCGTTTGGGACGCGGCACGTCCAGGTGAGCGTTAACCAGTCCGGCGAGCATTTCCTGCGTCCCGAAAACTTCATGGCAACAGCCGAACGCCTTGATGTCCGGCTCAACCGCATAGAGGGCGGCGGTACACAACGTCATCGGGTTGGTGTAGTTGATGACCCAAGCCTCAGGGCACTGCTCCATGATCTGGTGCGCGTAATCGACGTAAATAGGAACGGTGCGCAGCGCGCGGCTGATGCCGCCCGGCCCGGTGGTGTCGCCCACGGTTTGGAGGACGCCGTACTTCGCCGGAATATCGATGTCGTTGGCGAACATCCACATGGGTCCCGGCAGGATCGAGAGGAAGACGAAATCCGCGTCAGCCAGCGCCTCTTCGGAAGTCTCGTAGGCGTTGACCTCGAACGTCGTGCGCGCGTCTGGGTGACCATAGATTTCCTTGGCGCGTTCCACGTTCCGCAGCGCGGCCTCGTGGTCAATGTCATAGAGCGCAATCTCGCCTGTGAGATGCGGGCATAGCGCCAGATCGGTCATCACCATCCTGGCCCAATAGCGGCTCCCACCGCCAATGTAGGCAATCTTGATGTCGATAGGGTCGTTTTCAGTCATCGTATAACCTCCATTTATTTAGTTACCCAGCAGCCGAGCGACTTTCGTGGCCAGCATATCCACAGTTGGGGGCTTAGAAATCCAGTCCACCGGGAAAATAGGCTGTAAGGTTCTCAACTCCTCTCGCAGTGGATGCCCGGTCACCAACAACACGGGCTTTTTCCATCGACGCTCACGGAGAGCCTGGACCAAGGCCATACCGCCCATTGACGGCATCACAACATCACTCAGGATCAAAGCGACTTCTGCATCATGCTGCGCCAAAACGCTCAGGGCTTGTTCACCATTTGTTGCCTCAAGCGTGCGATACCCCAGAAATTTGAGGCTCTCGACCAAGGCTCCACGTGCGGAAGCATCATCTTCTACAACCAGGATCAGCGCATCGTTTCCTCTCATCAATGATGATTCAGTCGCCAGCGAGGACTCCGCCATTGACGACGCGAGTGCAGGCAAATAGAAAGTAAACGTCGTGCCGCGCCCCAATTCTGAAGTGACAGTAATTTCGCCACCATGTGCCGTGACAATACTGTGCACTTGCGCTAGGCCTAAACCAGTTCCCTTGCCAAGTGGCTTGGTGGTGAAGAAGGGCTCAAACAGATGGGCCCGAACCTCCGCAGGCATACCTAAGCCTGAGTCAGAGACATCCATTCGTATCCAATCCCCCACACCCAATTGCGGAATGAGTGGCGTATCACCGTTCGCAATGCAGTAATGCGCTAACCGCAACTGCAAGTCGCCGCCCTCGGGCATCGCATCGCGAGCATTGACGACCAGATTCATAAGCATCTGCTGCATACTCGTAGGATCGGCGCTAACCTGATACGTGCCTGGTTCATTCTGAAACGTGATGTTGATATTCTCTGGCAAAGTACGTTTAAACAACTGAATCTGTCTTTCCAAAAAGGACAGTAAGTCCAACGGACTTGGTTCAATCTCGGCCTTGCGGCTGAAATCGAGAATTTGGCGGATCAAGTTGGTCGCATGCTGAGCCTGCTGGTTGATAATCAACATCCGCTCGCGGATACGGTCGGTGATTTCTGGAGCACGCGCCGCCACTTGCGCATAGAGCGTAATCGTTGCCATGATATTGTTGAAGTCATGGACAATTCCTGCAGCTAGTTGACCGACGGCAGCAAGACGATCTTGCTGCTGGATTTGCGCCAACAAGCGTTCACGCTCGGCCTCAACCTGTTTACGCACAGTGATATCGCGGATAATCACTTGCTCGGCTGGCTGACCTTCGTAGGTTGTCACGCTAACGTTCAATTCGACCTCTATGTGGCGTCCATCTCGACAACACAAGACAGATTCGTAGATTGGGAGGATATCCTCACCGGCCAAGTGACGTTCATAATGATCAATCAATTTCGCAAGTTCATCGGGAGCAATAAAATCGCTAAAAGGTCGGCCTTGCACCTCCACGAGAGTATAACCGGTAAGTTCGAGTAAGTAACGATTGCTGTACTTGATAAGTTCTTGTTGCATAATGACGATGCCATCATTCGCATATTCCACCAATTGTCGATACTTCGCTTCGCTGTTCCGCAGTGCGGCTTCGACCCGTTTGCGCTCGGCGATTTGCTCTTGCAGTTGCCGGTTAGTTTCCATCAACTCAATGGTGCGCGCATGCACAGTTTGTTCCAAACGATTGGTTAGTGCATGCAGTCGCAGATGCGTGAGCACGCGCGCCAGCACTTCTTCCCTTTGTAGTGGTTTGGTGATGTAATCCACGGCCCCCAATTCAAATCCCTTGACCTTGTGCTCCGTATCGCTCAACGCGGTCATAAAGATGACCGGGATGGCCTGCATATCAGGATCAGCCTTGAGACGGCGGCACGTTTCAAAACCGTCGATTCCTGGCATCACAATGTCCAGCAAAATTAGGTCTGGATGCACAAGTTGCGCGCGCGCAATGCCCTGTTCACCATTGCGCGCAATCAAAACCTCAAAATTATACTCCAACAGGTAATCGCTCAATGTCGACAAGTTGTTGGCGTTGTCGTCGATAATGAGCACAGTCTGTGGCGGGGCATAGGATGCAAAATTTCGGCCTTGAGGATCACTCATAGATCGCCTCCTGGGGATTGGGCCAAGAGTATACGGATTTTTTCTTCTTCAAAATCTCTGGCGAGTTGCTCCAGTTGCACCGCAAAAGGCAGATAGCGCGCATCTTCCTGACCGATAGCTATGGCCCGCTGGCGGATGGCGTACAGGTTGCCGCGTTGGAGCAGCGCGCGCAACTCGACCAGCACCGTCTCTGGCGGCATCACAACGGCTTCCGAAGTGAAATCTGGTGCGCCCGTACCGAGCGGCGTTGGTGTTTCATAAACCCAAGTCACCTGACAATGTTCAGCAATCAAATCGAATAGCTGTGGCACGTGAATTGGCTTGGGGAGAAAGGCATCGCATCCAGCAATCGCACTGGACTGGCGATCTTCCTCAAAGACACTGGCAGAGGTAACGAAGATCACCGTGTTTTGCAGTGCCGGGATATGACGAATGGCCTGCATCGCTTCAATGCCGGTCATCACCGGCATCACCAGATCCATGATAATCAGGTCGGGCTGTATGGTCTGTGCCTGCTCAACGGCCTGTTGTCCATCGGCGGCTTCTACAACCTCAAAACCGAGTGGTTCGAGTAAATCCACAAGAACCAGCCGATTGTAGGCTTTGTCGTCTGCCACCAACACCTTGAGCGGATGCTTGCCAGAAGTCGTGTAGCCGGCAATAGCGGCAGACGGCGCGGTCGGCGTACTGGCAGCGATGGCCACGACCGGGAGATCCATCTCAAACCAGAAGGTGCTGCCATGTCCTGGCTCACTCTCAACGTACAACTCGCCGCCCATCGCACGTACGAGCTGGCGACTGATCGCCAATCCCAGACCTGTGCCCTCCACGCGCTGCGCCTCTGCCCCAACCTGCTCGAACGGTTCGAACAACCGGGCAAGTTGGTCAGACGTCATCCCGGCACCAGTGTCGGCGACCTCGAAACGCAAACGTGCCTGTCCGGGAGCAAGCGGCGGATGCAGCTCCCGCACACGTAACGCGACCTGGCCAGCCTTGGTGAACTTAACGGCATTGCCGAGAAGGTTGAGCAACACCTGGCGCAAGCGTGTCTCGTCGGCGCACACGCCGATGGGCAGATCGCTTTGTGGCGTGTAGTCGAAGAGGAGGTCTTTTTCCTCGGCACGCGCGGCGATGATACCGGCGATCCCTTCCAGGAAACTAGGGAAATGGAAGTCACTGGGATACAATTCCATTTTTCCAGCCTCGATTTTCGCCAGGTCCAAGACGTCATTGATCAACGTCAGCAAGTGTTCGCCACTCTGTTGGATGACGTTGAGACCATCCAACTGCCGCATGCTGAGATTGCGATCACGTCGGAATATCTGGACGTAGCCCAGGATACCGTTGAGGGGGGTGCGCAGTTCGTGGCTCATGTTGGAAAGGAACTCACTCTTGGCCTGGTTGGCGACTTCAGCCGCACTTCGTGCTTCATCCGCTTGCTCTTTAGCCTGCTGCAGCTCTTGAGTTCTTTCTGCGACCTGGGTCTCAAGACGCTGTCGCTGGTGTTCCAACTCACGCACACGCACCCGAAAACCACCAAGTACGGCAGCGATGATCACCAGTCCAGCCACAGCCTGAAACCACCACGTCTTCCATAATGGCGGTGTGATGACAATCTTCAGAGCGGTGCCTTCCTCGTTCCAGACGCCATCACTATTAGAAGCTTTGACGCGAAACGTGTACGTTCCACCATCAAGGTTGGTATACGTGGCGAAGCGCCGCTTGGCGGTCGTGTAATTCCAATCCTCGTCAAAACCTTCGAGAATATAGGCGTACTGATTTAGCTGCGGAGTGGAGTAACTCAGCGCGGCAAACTCAAAGGAAAAAACAGAATGTTTGTATGACAGGTGCAACGTATCGAGCAAAGAAATAGCCCGTGGCAGCAGCGATTCTGGCTCAACGGCAACGGGCTTGTTGAACAACTGGAAGTCTGTCAGGACAACTGGCGGAATATAAGGATTCGTCGTGATCTGCTCAGGATAGAACACATTGAAGCCACCCTTGCCGCCAAAGAACATCGCACCATCCCGGCTTTTGGTATACGAGGAAATGCTGAACTGCGCATTCTGCAATCCGTCGCCCTCATCGTATTCCATGAAAGTCGTGGTCTGCAGACTGAATTTATACAATCCGCCCAACGTGCTCACCCAGAGATTCGGTCCCCCTTGCGCAGGGGGAACATCATCCTCCAGGATGCCCATCACCGCAGCGTTGCGCAAGCCGTCTTTCTCGCGGTATTGGGTAAATGTGTCTGTAGCACGATCCAGTTTGTTCAATCCGCCCAATGTCCCCACCCACAAGGCCCCCGCGCTGTCTTCATAGAGCGATGCGACGGTCGGGTTGCTCAAACTGGCCGGATCATCAGGATTGGACCGGTAATGGCGGAATTGCTGCGTCTCGCGGTCGAAAGCCTCAAGCCCGCTGGTCACGCCCACCCACAACGTGCCGCCAGCATCCTCGTAGATGACCGTTACATTGTTATCAGCCAAGCTAGACGGGTCTTGGGGATTGTTCTGGTAACGAATAAAACGCTCACTGTTGCGGTCGAAGCGATGCAGCCCGCCGCCAAACGTCCCCACCCACAATTCACCCAGGTGATCCTCATAGATCGCCCAGACACTGTTATGCGCCAGACTGTATGGATTGTCAGGATCAGCAGGATAGTGGGTAAACTGCTCAGTAACCGGGTCGAAACGATCCAAACCGCTGTTTTCTGTGCCTACCCAAAGCATTCCGGCCTGATCCATATACACAATCCTGATGGTATCCTCGCTCAAACTCGACGAGTCAGTTGGATCGTGGCGGTAATGAGTGAATCGACCTGTCTCGCGGTCGAAACGGTTGAGGCCGCCGAGGGCACCAAGCCAAATCGCCCCAGTGGGATCCTCAATGATGGACCACACAAGATTGCTGCCCAGGCTCGAAGGATCAGCAGGATTGTGCCGGTAATGGGCAAACTTGTGCTTTTCACGGTCATAGACATTCAACCCGTCGCCAGCGCCAAACCAGAGTATACCGGACTGATTTTCATACGCCGACCAGATCATATCGTTGCTCAACGTATGGGGCATATTGGCAGTATGGCGATAATGAACGAATTGGGCTTTCCCCTGGACTGCCGTGCTTTCGCGGTCAAGCTGGTTTAGCCCTCCACCATACGTGACAATCCACAACACACCTTGTTGATCCTCAAGCACCACACTGACGTGATTATGGCTCAGACTATAGGGATCGTTGGGGTCGTGACGGTGCCGCGTAAAACGTCCCGTTTCACGATCCATCTGATTGAGGCCGCCATCTTTCGTGCCGACCCAGAATGCACCGGTTGTGTCCTCATAAATAGCCGTCACGGTATTGTCGCTCAGGCTGTATGGATCGTTTTGAGCGTAGCGGTAATGCACAAAACGGCCTGTTTCACGGTCGAATTTCTCCAACCCGCCGCCATACGTCCCTATCCATAGAATCCCTGAGCGATCCTCATAAATCGCGCTGACATAGTTGTAACTCAAACTGTTGGGGTCGTCCGGGTCATTCACATAGCGCATAAAGCGCCCTGTCTCCCGGTCGAGACAATTGAGGCCGCCATTCTCCGTCCCTACCCAGAGGACACCGAAGGTGTCTTCGAGGATGACCTGCACCTTGTCATCCGCCAAACTGGTGACATCGGCAGGATCGTGGCGATAGGCACTGAAGCGCTCCGACGTCGCGTCGTAACGATTTAGACCACCCCACGTACCGATCCAGAGTACGCCTGACCGGTCGACGTAGAGCGCCTGGATGAAATTGTTACTCAAGCTGTGGGGATCATCGGGGTTGTGTTTGTACACCGCAAAGTCGTAGCCATCGTATTTATCCAACCCGTCTTGCGTGCCGAACCACATGAATCCTTGCTGATCCTGCACAATGCTCGTCACGAGGGCAGTGGAAAGTCCTTCTTCCATCGAGATGAAGTCAAATTTGATATCGGGGCCTTGCTGCGCCTGTACCGACGCCACGCTGATCAACGCCAGGCTCACACCCAGCGCCAAACCTAGGATTTTTCGTCCCAGATGCCGTCCGATACCTGCGTGTAATCCACTCATTGCTCCACCCTCGGAAATATATACAACCCCACATTAGTCTTCACGAATCGGAGAGCCGGGTTCTCATCTTATGCTATGAGTATATACCAAGGAACGCTAAGCGTCAAAGTTTCGCGGCGGGATTTTTTGCGTTCCTACAGATGTGCGGGGCTTTGTAGGAGACTCAATAAGCACCAATCCAAAACCACCAAAAAATGGCTGGCGCGATTTACGCGCCAGCCATTTCTGTATTCTCAGTCGGGGCGGACGGATTTGAACCGTCGGCCTCTACAACCCCATTGTAGCGCCCTAGCCAAGCTGGGCCACGCCCCGTT
>JAFGSL010000128.1 GCA_016934645.1 Anaerolineae bacterium | reverse complement strand
GCGGCTCACCGAGTTGGGCGAGGGCACACAGGATACTCGTCGCCGTGTTGCGCGAAGCGAAATTCTCTCCGACGCGCAGACCGCGCCCGCCGTCGAAGCCGTACTCGATATCCTCGCCAACGCTCGGCTGATTACGCTGGAACAGGACGTCGTCCAGGTGGCGCACGAGGCCCTCATCCGCGAGTGGCCCACGCTGCGCGAGTGGCTGGAAGAAGACCGTGAGGGATTGCGCGTGTACCGGCATCTCACCGAGAGCGCCCTAGAATGGGAACGCCTGGGCCGTGATCCCGGCGACCTCTATCGCGGCGCGCGACTGGCGCAAGCCATCGAGTGGTCCGCCATCCATCCGGAGGCGGTAAATCCCCTGGAACGCGCCTACCTGAGCGCCTCCCAGGCCGATGCACAGCGCATCGAACGCGAGCGCGAGGCGCAGCGCCAGCGGGAGCTTGAGGCCGCCCGGAAACTGGCCGAAACGGAAAAAGCGCGCGCCGAGGAGGGACAGGCCGCCGCACGCAAGTTACGCCAGCGCGCACGTTACCTGGCGGTCGCCGCCGTGGGGATTCTGTGCGTCGCCATCATCGCGGTGCTGCTGTGGAACCAGGCGCGCCTAACTTCACGGGAGAACGCAGCATTGGCCGATGACAACGCCAATATTGCCGCGACCGCCGTCGCCGTCAGCGAGATGGAGGCCGAACAACAGGCAGCGGCGGAAGAAGCCCGCATTGAGGCGGACGCACAGCGCATGGCTGCCGAGACCGCTGAACACGAAGCCCTCATCCAGGCCAGCGTAGGGTTAGCGGCGCGCGCGCTAGACGAACTGAACGGCGTCTCGCCGGAGCGCGCAGTGTTGCTGGCGCTGGCAGCATTAGAGGAATATCCGTATACGCCGCAGGCCGAAAGCGCACTGGGCCGCGCGGTTTATGAGAATCGGCCTTACATAATTTTGAATGATCCCGGCGGATCACAGGATTTTAGCCGGGCGGCGTGGTCGCCCGATGGAAAGTCCGTTGCGGTGAGTGAGCAATACCGAGAAGACGTTGCCGTTATCTGGGATGTGGAAACCGCTCAAATCGTGCAGCGCTTATCATGGGATGCAGAAAGAGCATCGCAATGCGCTACAGTTGATATTGCCTGGTCACCAATGGGGGATCGCGTTGTACTCGGCGCTTACCACAACATACTTGCGAAGTGCAACGCTGTCCAGGTATGGGACGTGGCATCCGGCGAACCGGCACTGTCCCTTTCCGGTGAAGGGCAATGGCCGTGGAGCGTGGACTGGTCACCAGATGGCAACGCCATTCTCGCCACTTACGATGACGGAACAATTCGAACGTGGAATGCGAACACAGGCGACGCGCAATTAGTTGTTTCGATGACCACGTTGTGGGTAAAGGAGGCCACATGGTCACCTTCTGGCAGCTATTTTGCCGCCGCTTCTGGTAATGGGCTGACCTATGTGTGGGCTACCGCCGGCAATAGCGAAATCCTCACACTTACCGGACACGTTGACGCTGTAAATAGTGTAGCCTGGTCGCCCGACGAAGCTTATGTCGCAACCGCCGGTCGAGATGGCACGGTCCGGGTATGGGATATGACAAGTGATGAGACCACGCTAACCCTCGCCGGACATGCAGCAGGTGGAAAGACCAGTAGTGGTGGATGGTCAGCCACAGGCGTGTTAGCCGTGGCTTGGTCGCCAGATGGCGCGCGTATCGCGACCGCCGGCAGCGACCGAACTGTTCGGATATGGAACGCCGTAACTGGCGAGGAATTGCTCAAGTATTACGGCGTCACCAACGCCTGGCATGTGGACTGGTCGCCGGACAGCCAACATCTGGCGATCCGAGGCGCTGAGGAAACTCGTATTTTGGATCTCTCGACCGAACCACTCCGGCTGTTTGGACATCCCGATGAAGCATGGGATGCGCAGTGGTCCCCAGATGGGACCCGCATAGCGACGGCTGGGATGATGAGTACCGGCCCAATTGGAAACCAGACTCGAGTCTGGGACGCAGCCAGTGGTAAGGGGCTTCTGCGACTTCCCCCCAGTTCTAGCCGGGCATTTTTGGCTTGGGCGCCAGATGGAAAACGCCTCGTGACTGCCGGCAATCCCGCGCAAATTTGGGACGCAGAGACAGGCGAATTAGTGCAGAGTATTCCCTATCCAACCCCAGAGGGGTGGTTTCATATGATTAGCTGGTCGCCGGATGGCGCCCGAATTGCCACGTCCAATGTCTTCGAATTCACGGTATCGCTCTACGATGCTGCAACTGGTGATCTCGTACGCACCATCGGAGAGCCGGATTGTTTCAAGGCCAACGACTGGTCGCCAGACAGCACGCGCATCGCCACCGGTTGTTACATCGGCCAGGATGAAGCAGCCCCGGTCCGCATCTGGAATGCAGCGACGGGTGAGGAGCTACTGGCGATGGACAGCCCCGGTGGTCAGACGACTTTTGTGAAGTGGTCGCCCGATGGAACCAAGCTGGCCAGCGGGCATACCGGCGGGATGGCGATGGTGTGGGATACCTCGACCGGTGAGAATTTAGTAGCCTTCGCCGGGCACGATGATTGGGTGTGGGATGTGACCTGGTCACCGAACGGCAAGCGCATCGCTTCCAGCGACATCTCCGGCATCGTCAAAGTATGGGATGCCACTACCGGCACGGAAGTCTTAAGTTTTCAAGCGCCCAATGAAGTCTTACAGTTGGATTGGTCGCCCGATGGGAATTACTTGACGGTCGCCGGCAAATTCAACGAGCCGATGGTGCAGCGTGTGTGGCAATCCACTAAAGATCTGATCGCCTATGCCTACGAATGTTGTGTCTTCCGCGAGCTGAAACCAGAGGAACGCGCACAGTTTATGCTCGGAACCGCCGACCACGACTGACTCACGAATAAACGAATTGGGGAACGGCTTATCCGCGTCCGTTAGCCGTGCGAAGGTGTGCGAACCTGGGTTCGCCTGAACCTTCGCACGGCTAATCTAAACCCCCCGCATCACTCCGATGGCACGTAATAGCCCGAGACAACGACAGACACAGCGACCCGCTGCCTGACAGCAAAAGTCTCGGGCAATCTAAAGTGAAACTCTTGGGACTCGCCTTCGGCAAGGGTCAGGTAATCCCCGTCTTTTGCAGCGACGCTGGCTGCCGCGCCGGAATCCCCTTCTGCCTGCACTTTGACGCCATCGACGAGGATGTAGAATTTGTCGATGAACGTGAGTTCGTCCTTCTCTTCGGCTATCCGCAAAGTCACAAAGCCGTCAACGACATCAACCGGACCAATGGGGGTAACTTCGGTGCGTTCGTTCTGTCTTCCACGCACGTTTCTGAGGATCTCGGTTCTCCGCTCAAAAGCACGCCCGTTGTACACGTACAGCCACGGGCAGGCCCAGCCGTCTCTATCGGTCAGGCTCACGATAATGGCGTTCTCCCCAGGCGCGATCTCGATCTTCCAATAATCGGTGGACGCGCCGCCACCCGTCATACCGGCGTACAAGATCGCGTCGTCCGGTTGCCCAGCTTCCTCTCTGCTGAGGGGCGCAGTGACGAACGCCACGGCCACGTAGTACGCGCCGGGTTCAAACTGGCCGCGGAAACACCCGCCGGGAGCCTCGTGTAGATAATCCAAAACCCAGGCCAGTTCCCCGCGATCTTCACGGATGGTCAGAACGTCCGGAAGAAGCGCAAAGTCGATGCTGCTGAAAATCTGATCGGCGGTGGCTCGGTCGACCTGGCTCTCCGGCATCACGATGACGAAGTGGGCGATATTCTCCGCCTCCCGTGTATAGCTGAACGTCTCGCGATACCAGGTGCCACGATAGTCGATGTCCACATCCAGGAATCCGACATCGCCTGTAGCCGAAGGGGGCTTCACGATAGGCATAACGCGCAGAGAACTCACGAGCATATCGAGTGCATCCAAGTTGGGCGTGAAGCCAGAACTATCGAGCATGTCGAGTTGACGCTGTACCTCCTGGTTGTATTCGCGCATCGCAGCGCCAAGTTGGACACTGTCCGTAGGCAATTCCGGCACAGGGATCGCCGCTCCGTTGGTGTTCTCCGCCGGATCGAGGGTGCTGAGCAGGATCGACGCATCGACCGGGAACGTCACTGCGATGTAATATTGCCCGTCGTCGGTCAGCCCGTGGAATTCATACACGATGGATTCGTTGTTAGCCAGGACGGTATCTTGCCCCTTCATCACAACCGCCCGAATCCCCGCTCCGTTGGAGAAACGCAGGTGTTGGGTTTGCGCGCGCAAAAGGATGTGGGCCATCAGCACCGGGAAATAGCTGTCTGACTGTGTCGCAATAGCTGACTGCAATCCGTCAATGCTGTCTGCGCCAAACGGAATCGCTTTCTTGTACGCTCCCACGGGGTACACCGTTATACACCCCACTTCCCGGCAAGAGCCTTCCCCAAAAGAGAATTCCGTATACCCAAGTGTGTCCATCGTGGTCGTGATCCATACCTTTTCGGCCAAGTCAGGAGCAATGGCAAAGTCAATGCCTTTGTAGGACATTAGCGGCCCTTCCAAAACCTTCGGTGAAGGTGTGGACTGCACAGTGGGCGTTAGTGGCTGCGATGTCGGGGATGGCTGTGTCGCCGCGGGTGTAAGTGTCGCGGTCGGCGGACGCGATGTCGATGTTCGCATCGGTTGTTGGATGGTAGGTGTCGCACTGGCAGGTAACGGTGAGGGAGGCGTCACTACCTTCGGGGTGCCAGAGATCGGACCACAAGCAAGCATCCCCAGGCTCAACAGGATCAAAATCGCGAAAGTGCGGTTATCCCTACAGGATTCTCCCATGATACACCATCCTCCTTCAACACAAAGTCACTGAAAACACAGAGTAAGTTCCATTTTGTCTGCGCGAGTCCTGAAATAGTACTCGGATTTCGCAATTCAGACAACATCTAGGCCCAAGGCTTTATCATTCTCATCATAGCTCCCGTTTTTGCTTCGAGCGGACGCGGATGCGTAGCATCCGGCCAGATCCGCGTCTTGTGACGCACCTCGGCTTAAAACGGGGAACTGGCGTTCCCCTTGGAGCGAGAATGATACAATCCTGTATCCAGGCCAAGCGCTTATTGCATCATAGGACATTACGAAGTACAATAGCTTCCGTTGCTCGGTTATCTTTGAGGAGTCCTATGCACATCGCACTCGGCTAACGACTATTTGACTAAAGACTATCCGACTGAGGAGCTTATGACGACCAAAATTCGCACCGTTCACGTTGAAGAATTTGAAGACTTTATGCGCTACATTGAGCGCGCTTTCGGCCATTCGGTCAATTTCTTCCGGGGCTTCGGCCCGCACATCTACGAGCCCATCCCTGAGGTATGCTCCTGGGGCTACGTCATCGAAGAAAACGGCAAGATTGTCTCCCATGTGGGCGTCTATCCCATCGAAGTGGTCACGGCAGGTATCCCGCTGACGCTCGGCGGCATTGGGGCCGTCTCGACATCGGTAGAGGCCAGGGGCAAAGGCTATATGACCCAACTGCTGTACCACGCCATCGACGAGATGCACGCCAAGGGGTATCCGGCGTCCTGGCTCGGTGGCGACCGCCAGCGCTACAACACATTCGGCTGGGAAGTCGCCTCGCTGGTCTATCGCCTGAGCTTCTCACGCCGGTCACTGGGACGCACCGAGGTCGCCCGCGTCCCGGTGGAAGAAGTGCTACCGTGGGAAGCCAGAGACCACATCGCGCAGTTGATGACACTGCCTGCTTGCCACGTGCGCCGCCCACGCCTGGAGGCGCTGCTGCACCGGCGGGATTTGCGTGTCTGGATCAGCGAGGACGGGTACGCCATCGCCGACGGACAGGAGCGCGACCACGTCAGGATCATCGAAATGGTTTCGGCTTCGGGCGAAGAGGCGGAGATGATTCACGCCATCATCGCGTGGAACCACGGCGACCGGGCCACCGTGGATATGTCGCCCTGGGACGAAGAGCGCCTGGCGCGCATGATGCCGTATACGCACTACTGGTCGACCGGTTACAGCGGGATGTACCGCATCAATGACCTAACGGCTCTGCTACAGGCTGCCCAACCTTTCATGCAACGTCGTGCCGCCTGCCTTCGCGACTTCGCCGTCGCCATCGGCATCTGCGAACACGATCGCACGCCGGTCACCACTATTGCCGTACAAGATGGCGAGGTGCAGATCGAGGCCGGTCAAAACGCAGAAGCCTACGCAGAGCTCACCCCCATCACCACGGCGCGGCTGTTTTTTGGCGGGCCGGCGATCCCGGAAGCAGCGCACCTGCCGCCGGGCTTGCTCGCGCTACTCCCGATCCCGATCTACGTCCCGCCGCTGGATCACGTGTAGGGAAATGGGCGAATAGCGCTCACGTATCCACTATCCAAAATCTAAAATCGAACCAGGGGTAAATATGACAAGAGAACACACCGAACTAACCGTTTACGGAACGCGCTGGTGCCCGGATGTGCGGCGGGCGAGACGTTTTCTCGATCAACACGGCATCGCCTACGCCTACCGCGATATCAACGCGGACGCCGATGCGCGCGCTTACTGCGACGAAGTCCACGGCGGTAGTTGGATCGTGCCCACCATCGTCTTCCCCGACGGGACGATCCTCTTCGATCCCTCCGCCATGGAAATCGCCGCCAAGCTGGGCATCGAAATATAGCGAAAATGTAGCCGCGCTTTCCATAGCGCGTTCTCGATAGCCCAGGCGCGGAACGGAATCCGCGACTACAGAGCCTATTTTCGGAGGGAACTTACGATGAATCTTTTCGATGGGTGTCACGACAAATCGCTCGCCAACGGGTTGGTATGGCTGCGCGAGCCGCCGGAATGGGGCTTCGATGCAAACGGGCTGACCATCACGCCGGAAGCCAAGACCGACTTCTTTCGCGGGTATCTGCGCACGCCGAGCGACAACGCGTGCCTGCTCTACGTCAACGTGATCGGCGATTTCACAGCGGTCACGCATGCGCGAGCGCATCTCGTCGGCTTCGGCGACGCGGCGGCAATCACCGTGCGAGCCAGCGCCACGCAGTGGGCCAAGCTGTGCCTGGAACGCAGCCCCATCGGCGACATCTCGGCGGTGTCCGTCGTCACCAACCCGTGGTCCGACGATGCCAACAACGAACTGTTGGACAAGCCCGAGTGCTACCTGCGCCTGACGCGTGCTGGCGATGTCTTCGCCATGCACTACAGCGTGGATGGCGCAAAGTGGCGCTTCGTGCGGACGTTCGGGCTGGTGATGCCGCCCACAGTGATGGTCGGCATACACGCGCAAGCACCCTTCGTCGGCGGATGCTCGGCTCGATTTAGCGCCTTCACTCTGACCCACGCAGCGGTCAAGGATTTCCGATCCGGCGAATGATATGATTCGCCTGACTCATCTCTCCAAGCATTTCAAAGTCGCCCAGCCCGGCGAAGGGCTGGTGGGCAAGGTGCAGCGTTGGTTTGCGCCGCGCCACAAGATCATCAAAGCCGTGGATGACATCGGCTTTGAGGTTGGACAAGGCGACGAGGGTGGGATTTCTGGCAATTGGCATTTCTGGCGGACTTGTCGTTTATGACCTATGGCATCCACCACGGCCTGTTCTTCTCGTTTTTCAGCCACCGGGAGATGGTGTGGAACGGCGACTTCGATCGCTTGCTGGTGCGCCCGCTTTCGCCGGTCTGGCAAATCATGGCCAGTGGCCTGAATCTCCCAGCGCTGGGCGAATTTCTGCCGGGTTTTACTTTGCTGTGCATCGCCGCGCCAAAGGTCCAGGTGGCATGGACACCGCTGAACGTCCTCTATCTCATCGTCATCGTGCTCTCTGGTGCGGTCATCGAGTGGGCGGTGAACCTGTTCTTTATGAAATTCAACTTCTGGCTGGAACGCGCGACGCTGCTTTGGCTGCCTGACATCTTCTCCGGACAAGCCTCTCGGATTATTTCACAACGCATCAAACAGCGGACGAAACACTGCGTAGGTATCGTCCAGCGACTGCGGGATAATGCGCGTCTCGCCGATGACCGTCATGTAATTCACATCACCGGCCCAGCGGGGAACGATGTGCAGGTGAACGTGCTCGACCACTCCGGCACCAGCCACACTGCCCTCGTTCACGCCCACGTTAAAGCCCTGCGGACTGAAGACCTGGCGCAGCGCGCGCAGGCTGTGCTGAACGAGCCGCATCATTTCCAGCAGCGTCGCATCATCCAATTCCTCTAGTAGTCCAGTGTGCGTATAGGGGACGACCATCATGTGGCCGTTGGTATAGGGGAAGCGATTAAGCATCACCGCGCAGTGCACGCCGCGATAGAGAATGTGTTCGGCGGCATCCGCTTGCGTCAACTTGTGGCAGAACAAACAACCTGCCACTTTTTCATTTTCCCCACGGAGATATGGCATGCGCCATGGCGCCCACAGTTGTTTCATCGCTCCCCCCATTTGAGGTGCAACGCACTTAGATCACCCATAGATGCCAGTTTCATCAACCCAATCACAATTACAGCGCGTAAGTGCGTTGCACCTTACACATCAGGCTGATATTCGTTCCCAAGCAATCCCGCGCTGCTGGCCAATTCCTGCATCTCGATGGTGATGGCCTGGCGGCGGGCGGACTGCAGCTCCAGCGTCAACTCCTCAACCAGGCGGTCGACATTCTGCGTCGCAGACTCCATCAGTTGAAACCGCGCCGAGTGCTCAGAGGCCGCGGCCGTCAACAGCAAGGTGTAAACATTGATCGCCGTCCACTGCTCGACGATGCGCGCATATAAGCTTAGCGGGTCCGTCTCGACGATGTATGGCGCGGTCAACGCCTCCTCATCCAACGCCAACGGGTTGGCGGACGGCAAATCAGGCGGCAGCAGGCGGGAAACCGTCGGCGTGTAGCGCCCTGTCCCATCATAGGCATTATAGAGCACATCCACAGCATCAATCGCGGAGGCCTCGTATTGCCGCAACCAGTCACGCGTCAACTGGAACGCCATCTCAAAAGCAGGCAGGCGCGTCACCGGCAAGCTTTGCGACCAACGCAGTGGGTGTTTTTGCCGGTGGAAGATGCGGACAATCCGCGATCCGAGCGCTGCCAATTCCAGAGAAGCCCCGCGCTGCTCCATCTCCGCGAAATATTGTTCAGCACGTGCGACAAGCGCCATGTTGTACCGTCCACATAGACCCCGCTCGCTCCCAATCACCAATGCGATCACGCGCTCCTGTGTGGTTGAGCTCGACGGCGATGCCTTATGTAAAAATGGAAGGCGTCGTTGTAAAATTTCCAGCATGCGCGGTGTCGTAGTGGATGCGGACTGGATATGCGGCAGCAACACCGGCAGCACCGTCAACAGCCGCGCACTGTACTCCTGCAAACTGCGCAGCTGGTTGAGCGCCATCTGCCAACTGCCGAGTGAAATCGTACGCAGCGCAGCCAGAATCGGGCCAACGGCGCGCACGTTCTCTAAACGGCTTTGGGCGCGTTCAAGGTCTTGTGCCATAACCCAACCTTAACCCTTGCGAAGGTTACACAGGGGGTTGCAAACATGATTCTTTCGCCACCCAGAAGTACTTCTCATATCAGAATGTGCTCGAAACCTTCGCAAGGGTAGCCACCTAATATGTCTCAAAGCGTTCCAAATCCCAGACAAAGACAACGGCGTTGCCGATGTAGGTGGTCGGTGCACGCTCGAATCTGGATGCGAATTGGCTGGGTGCGGTGTCATCGTCATCCGGGTGGTTCAACTCAACCTGTACGCGACAATTTTCGCGGATGATAGACAAAATCTGATCCAGGTCTTTCTCCCGCACAGCAATGAAGAGCATCTGCTGCGCCTGGCGCAACATACCACCGCGGCTGTCGGTAAATGTCGCTGTGTATCCTGCAGCAATAAGGGCCTCCATCACCTGATTGGCCTGGTCGCGAGGGACGACCGCCATCACCATCTTTCTCATAGCCCAAGCCTCCTCCCAAACCAGGCTGCGCGGAAGTTATCGCGCGAATCTTCGCGCATCGCTTCTACCAGCGCCGCACGCACATCTTCGAGATACTCTAACGGATTTCCCTGCCCTGCATACAACGCCGGATACTCGGCTTCAAAATGCGCCAGCAACGCCCGTTCAAATGCCAGAATGTCATCGGTAGGGATGTCATCCAGATAACCGCCTGCCGCAGCAGCCAACATGATGATTTGCGCCGTCACTGGCAGCGGATGGTGGACGGGCTGCGTCAACAGACGCTGCAATCTCTCACCGCGATGAATCTGCCGCTGTGTGGCCTCATCGACGTCCGTACCAAAGCGAACGAAGCGCGCCACCTCCTCGAACTGCGCCAATTCCAGTCGCAGCGTTGACGCCAGGGCGCGCATCGCCGGGACCTGCGCCGCGCCCCCCACCCGTGAGACAGAGCGTCCGGCGTCGATGGCGGGCTTTACGCCACGATTGAACAAATCGCTGTCGAGCAAAATCTGCCCGTCGGTGATCGAAATCAGGTTCGTGGGGATGTAGGCCGACATATTCCCGCGTTGCGTCTCCACAATCGGCAGCGCCGTCAGAGAATGTCCGCCGGCTGTATCGTTGAGTTTGCACGCCCTTTCCAACAAGCGTGAGTGCAGGTAGAAAATGTCGCCCGGATAGGCCTCACGGCCCGGCGGACGGCGCAACAGCAGACTCAGCTCGCGGTAGGCATCGGCATGCCGTGTCAGATCGTCGTAGACGACGAGGACATCGTGCCCCTCCCACATCACGCCTTCGGCCATCGTACACCCAGCGTAGGGCGCGAGATAGCGCAGGGCGGGCGGATCGTCCGGGCTGGAGACAACGACCGTGGTGTAGTCGAGCGCACCGGCCTTTTGCAGCGTCTCAATCACCGCCAGCGTGGATGACTTCTTCTGCCCAATCGCAACATAAAAACAGGCTACTCCAGAGTTTTTTTGATTGAGGATGGTATCCACAGCGAGCGAGGTCTTGCCCGTCTGCCGGTCGCCGATAATGAGTTCGCGCTGCCCGCGTCCAATCGGCACGAGTGCATCCACCGTCTTCCAGCCGGTAAGCAGGGGCTCGTTCACCGGTTCACGGTCGACGATGCCCGGCGCGTCGCGCTCAAGGTGGGTGTAATAGGCCGACTCGATCACGCCGCGTTCATCCAGTGGCTGCCCAAGCGGATTGACCACACGCCCCAGCAGATTGCGTCCCACAGGAACCTGCAGTCGCCCACCGGTCGCCATCACCTGATCCCCGCCCTGGATCCCTTCGTCAGGTCCCAACAAAACCACATCGACGTGGTCATGCTCCAGGGTCAGGATCAATCCCTGCACCCCAGTCGGGAAGGTCACCAATTCGTCGGTGCACGAGCGTGGCAGACCAGAAAGCGTCGCCACACCATTCCCAATGTGTTGCACCGTACCGACCGCGTGATATTGGACCTGCGCATCAATCGTGGCCGCACGCTCAGCCAGGACCCGCATCATCCTGGTGATATCCGGCTTGATCGTAGCGGTTCCGGCGATAGCTGCGACTTCCTCGCTCAAACGCTTCACAACGCTGGCACCGCCAGCCTGATAAAATTTCACATTAGCACCCACATGAGGCATACGCTCACGCAGGATGCGCAGCAGCGTTCTGACATCTGCGGTGTCGGTCACTTGCTCATCCCGACGCGGCAAGGGTTGTGACGACAAAGGCTGTCGCTCACTCATCCGCTAGCCTCTCCTTTAGCGTGTCCATCACTTCCTCATGCAGTGCGCCTAACTTACCGGTGATGGTGTTATCCAACACAAAATCGCCAATGCGCACGCGCATCCCCAGCCCCAACGACGGCTCGACTTTCAGGTCAAGTGTGATGTTGCGATCGGCGAGAGCCGTGAAGGTGCGCACGAGTTGGCCCTGCTGTTCGGCAGACAGCGGCTTGGCCGCGCGCGCGATCACCACCGGCGTACGCGCACCCAAGGAACGGCGCAGTCCTTCCACGCGCTGCATATCGGCGCGCCCTAATTCCCAAACGCTATCGTTGAGCTGTTTAAGTAACGCATCTTGCAATTGCGCCGGCGACACCCGGCCTATCGTCAGGGCGCTGACGTCCAATACAGCACGCAACAAGTCCTCGTGGAACTCGTCCACGGCCTGGCGCTTCAAGCGGTAGGCATCCACCTGCGCCTCGGTGAGGATGTGTTCTACCTCAGCCTGCACCTCCTCCATCAGCGCCGTCCGGTCAAGCTCAGCCCGATTCTTCGCTTCTGCGATGATCGAGGCCGCTTCCACCTCCGTATCCGCTATGCGTGCCTCAAGCTCTGTACGCAGCACAGCCGCGGCTTCACGGTCCGCGATGAGTTCCTGGCGTAACTGCTCCTTTTCTGCTGCAACCGCTTTGATACGTTGCGTCATCGGACGGAAAAGGAAACGATACAGCAACCAAGCAAAAACCAGGAAGTTGACGACTTGCCAAAGAATCGTATACAGATCCAAATTAAGCATAGATCAGTCCTTTCCCATAATTCGCACTCACCCCCTTAACCCGCCGGGAAGAATCGATCCAGCAACGGGTTGGCAAAGACTAAGACCAGAATGACAAGCAAAACGTAAATCGCCGTCGTCTCCAAGAGCGCCATAGCGATAATCAACGTATTGCGAATGTCGCCAGCGGCCTCAGGCTGGCGCGTCATGCCCTCAAGTGCCTTGAGAACCGCGCGGCCTTCGACCAACGCTGGCAGAATGGCGCCCAACACCATCCCTATCGCCGCAACCAAAATCGTAACGACCGTAACCAATGTACCAGGATCAAGCTCTGCCATATAGTCTATTCCTCCTTAAAATAAGTGACATGGATTTACAGGATGAACAGGATACCTATTCAGATCCTGTATATCCTGTTCATCCATGTTGAAAGATTTTCATCAGACCACAATTATTCGCCACTTCCAAGCGCCGAAGCGATATAGCTCGACGCCAGGATCGTGAAAATATACGCCTGCAAAACACCAGAAACCGCCCCAAGAAGCATCATCGGGAGCGGCGCTATGGGCTTCACCAACGAGAAAATCACAGCGACAATAAACTCACCACTGAGCACGTTACCGAACAAACGCAACATCAACGACATCGTGCGGCTCAACTGGCCAATCAATTCCAAAGGCAGCATAAAGATCGGCGTCGCCAGACCTTTGAAATAGCCCCACAGTCCTTTTTCGCGAATGCCAAAATAATGCACGGCAAAGAAAACGGTTAGCGCCATCGCCAGGGGGCTATTGATATCCTTCGTCGGTGTCGACAAAAAAGGCAGCAAAGCCAAGTTATTCGCTACCAAAAGAAAGAGAATGAGCGCACCCAGGAAAGGTAGAAACACTTCCGCTGGACGGCCAAGCACATCCGAAACGGTATCACTGACGAAATCGATAAACATCACCAACGCCTCAGGCATAGAGCGGCGGATGATGTAAACCACGGCCAAAATCAACACCATCATGACCCACGTCGAGATCACGGTGTCGCGCACGGGGATGACATCAAAGAGCGTAAATACAACTTTAGGAAAAACTTCGTCCATACATATGTCCTTTAGTCAAAAGTCAAAAGCTGAAGGGCAAGTGCGGCAGCAGGAAGAGTTCAAGTCTCGACTTTACAACGGCCTACCGGCACGTGTATCCACAACAAAACCGTCCAACGCCCCAGCCAGATACCGGCAAAAGCAAACAACCCCGCAGCAGCACTATGCCGCAGCGCGATCACCAACACGAGTATCGATAAAGCCAGGCGCAGTGCAAAGCCGCCCATTATCGTGAAAAGCGCTGCCAATGGCGGACGCACATCCCCATCATTGCGCTGCAGCCGGCCAACCGTCCCGGCAATCGTAGCGACGTTCAGCACCCCTACCAGAAGGCCAACAAGGAGCCATAGCCAGACGCTCATCCGCGCGATCCAGTAATCTCGAACTCATCCGAAGTCTCGGGGGGTAATGCTTGCAGCGATAACATCAAGACACGCGCTAGGCGGTCGAAATGCGCGTCCGCCGCGGCATCTTCATCATCCCCCGCTATCGCGGTGAAGGCGGTCAACTCACCGCCGGTAAACAGCGTCACATCGTTCTCCGCAACCTGGAGGACGCTTTCGGAGAGCGTTAAGCTGTCTGCAGTTTCGGTTTTGTCGCTTCCCTCGGTGGTATAGGTCACCGGACCAGCCATTGTCTCAGCCAACAGCGGTGCGTGGAGCGGATAGATGCTCAACCAGCCACCATCCGCGAGCCTCAAGCGCACCTTGCTTACGTTAGCCACATCGAGCAAGGTTTTACCTGGCGTCAAAACACTCAGTCGGAGCAGGTCAGGCACCTTGCATCTCCGTCATCGCCAGGTTTTCAGCCTTGGCAACTGCATCCTCGATGGTACCGACCATATAGAACGCCTGCTCCGGCAACTCGTCGTGTTTCCCGTCGAGAATCTGCCGGAAGCCACGCAACATCTCCGCTAGCGGGACAGAGGTGCCAGGCATACCGGTGAAACTGCTTGAGGCGAAGAACGGCTGGGTAAGAAAACGCTGCAACCGTCGCGCCCGGTGAACGGCCAGGCGATCCGCCTCGCTCAACTCATCGATCCCCAGGATGGCGATCACATCCTGCAACTCCTCGTAGCGTGCCAACAAGGCGCGCACTTCCATCGCGATGGAGTAATGCTGTGCCCCCACCCCTTCCGGAGTGAGGAGGGTACTGCTGGAAGCCAGAGGATCAATCGCCGGATACAGTCCCAGACTCACTTGCCGCCGAGAGAGCACCGTCGAAGCGTCCAGATGACCAAAGGTCGTCACCACCGCCGGGTCGGTCAGGTCGTCGGCGGGAATATACACCGCCTGGATCGAGGTCACGCTGCCGCGGCTCGTGGTGGTAATGCGCTCCTGAAGCTCGCCCATCTCGCTGGCGAGCGTCGGCTGGTAGCCCACGGCACTCGGTAGCCGTCCAAGCAACGCCGAAACTTCAGCCCCGGCCTGGATGTAGCGGAAGATATTGTCGACGAAGAGCAACACCTGGCGTCGTTCATGATCACGGAAATATTCGGCCATCGTCAAAGCCGTGAGAGGCACACGTAAACGCGCACCGGGCGGTTCGTTCATCTGCCCGAAGACCAGGACAGTGTTATCAATCACACCGCTGCGCTGCATATCGAGCCAGAGATCGTTGCCTTCGCGGCTGCGCTCCCCCACCCCGGCAAAGAGGACGATACCGGAGTGCTCGCGGATGGTGTTGCCCATTAATTCGATCATCAGGATCGTTTTGCCCACGCCTGCACCGCCAAAGAGGCCAATCTTGCCACCGCGAGGGTAAGGTGTCAACAGGTCGATCGCCTTGATGCCGGTGACGAAGGGATCAACGACCACGCGCTGTTCGGACAACGGGGGAGACGAGACGTGAATAGAGCGGCGTTCTGCGGCCATAATCGACGGCTTGCCATCGATGGGTTCACCCAACACGTTGAACAATCGCCCCAACGTCTGCGGACCGACGGGAACTTTAATGGGGCTACCGGTATCCACCACCTTCAATCCACGGCGCAGTCCGGCTGTCGAGCCCATCGCCACGGCGCGCACCGTGTACGGATCGATGTGCTCCTGAACCTCTATCACCAGGTCGGATTCATCGCCATCGCGTTCAATGTGCAACGCATTGTGGATGCCCGGCAAATCACCGGAGGAGAACATCGCATCCACAACAACGCCCGCTACCCGCACAACTGTTCCTGGACTGGCCAAAAGATCACCTTCCCGTCTAAAGTAGAAGGCACCTTGACGCCTTCCACCCAGCATAATTCCACCTAGAAGTCTATCCGAAACGTGTTCCACCCGAAGATTTGTGCCTGAAGAGCGCAGCCTGAAGGCCCCACGAAAGGTATTAGAAATAGTGTTTTTGTCTTCGAGCGACGCTCGAAGACAAAAAACACTCTCTACCCCGCGCCTCCAGGCGCAATCGCTACGCAAAATTGAATTTCCGGATAGGCCTTAAGTATACCAAGAGAATCTTATCAAGCAAGACAAAAAATTTAGGAGTCATTGGACAAAATCCCCAATTGCGTGTATTATCAGGCTGGTAAATGTGACAGGAGAAAATAATGCCACTGGTGGAAGAGATAGGTATCGATCTTGGTACGGTCAATGTGTTGGTCTACGTACGCGGGCGAGGCATCGTGCTTCAGGAGCCTTCCGTCGTGGCCCAACAAATTGATAATGGCGATATCGTTGCCGTAGGCGAAGAGGCGCGCGCGATGATGGGCCGCGCCCCGGAGACGATCCAAGTGCGTCGCCCGCTGCGCGACGGTGTTATCGCTGACTACCGCATCACGCAGCGGATGCTCTTCCACTTTATCAATCGTTCCATTGGCAAGACGCGACTGTTCAAGCCACGGGTTTTCGTGACCGTTCCATTTGGCGTCACACAGGTGGAAAGCCGCGCTGTACGCGAGGCCGCATTGGAAGCCGGAGCGAGCCGTGCATACCTGATCCCCGAACCACTGGCAGGGGCTATCGGGGCCGGGCTGCCGATCCACACGCCTGGCGGACATATGGTCGTCGACCTAGGTGGCGGTGCCAGCGAAGCTGCCGTGCTCTCCGTCTATGGCGTCGTCACATCCGCCGCCATCCGCGTTGGTGGCGTGCGCATGGACGAAACCATCACGGCTTACGTACGGCGCAAATACAACTTGATGCTCGGTCTACCAAGTGCCGAAGAAGCCAAGATTCGCATTGGTTCAGCTCTCCCCACCGAGGACAACATGCGGATGGAAGTCCAGGGACGCGACCAAGTAACCGGTCTGCCGCGCAGCGTCGAAATCACAACCGACGACATCGCTGAGGCCCTGGAAGAACCGATCGCCCTCATCATCAACATGGTCAAGTCGGTACTGGAACGCACGCCGCCTGAACTAGCCTCCGACATCATCGACCGGGGCATGACGATGATCGGCGGCGGGTCGCTCCTGCGCAACTTCGACCAATTACTCACACAAGAAACCGGCGTGCCAGTCTACGTCGCCGACGCACCGATGGCGTGTGTGGCGGTTGGCGCGGGTAAGGCGCATGCTTTGCTCCCCTACCTGCAACGGACCCTTTCCAAACTCTAACCTCGTTTTCCAGAAACAACCCCCTAAAAGTCCGCGCGAGTGCATTCTGCGCAACTTTTAGGGGGTTTTTGTAGTATAATAATGGGGTTAATTCTGACCCTGGTCAATTCTGACCCCGGTCATAAATACAGCGGAGGATTCTTCCGATGAAGAAAGTTTTCACGTGGATCATCATCCTGGCCTTAATCGGCGGGGGCGTTGCTGCGTATATGTGGTGGCGTGGTGAACAGGCAACCGCGCAACAAAGCAGTAATATTCTTCGCACAGAGCAAGTGACACGCGGCGATCTAAACATCACGGTGGTCGCCAGTGGAAACACTGCCGTCAACAATAAACTCGATCTACGCTTCGATAGCATTGGAATTGTTGATCGCGTATACGTCCAGACCAATCAGCGCGTGCAGGCAGGTGATGTACTGGCGCAACTGGAAATGACAGATCTAGAACGCGCCGTGCAGCAGGCCAGCATCGCTCTTGAGCAGGCAACCCTCAACCGCGACATTCTCACCAAACCCATTGCCGATGGAGATATGGAACTGGCGCGCCTAAACGTCCAGAGTGCAGCACAGGCTCTCGAGGTAGCGCGCATCGGCAAACAGACGGCGCATGCCGACGCCGATGCCATGATCGTGCAGGCGCAGCGCGCCCGCGAGCAAGCCTACAACGATTATACCAACCAGCAAAACGAAGACACGCGCAGCAAATTCGAGAACGCCGAAGAACAGGAATACATCGCCAGAAAGAATGCCGAGGTGACGGAAGAGCAAGCACAGGCGCAGTGGTTGGCGGCCTACAACCGTTACGAGCAGGCAGTCGAGAGCTTGCGCAAGCTCGAGGAAGGCCCAGATGAGCAGCAGATACGCCAGGCTGAACTGCAAATCGAACAGGCGCAACTGAACCTGGAACAGGTGCAAGCCCAGATGGACGGGGCGCGTCTGACAGCACCCTTTGCAGGCCAGATCGCAGTGGTGAACGTGCAAGAAGGGATACAGGCACCCGCTAGCACAGCCGCCTTCACGCTTGTGGATGACTCACAGTTCTACGTGGATGTTACGGTAGATGAGATCGACATCGGCAAGATCAGCATCGAGCAGACAGCAGATGTCACCCTGGATGCTTATCCAAGCAACGTGATCAGTGGTGTCGTCGAAAGTATCGCACCGGGCGCACTCAACATTGGCGGCATTATCTCCTACCGCTTGCGAGTGCGACTCACCTCCCCCCCTACATCCCCCCCGGGGGGGACAGAGGGGGGAGCTATTATTCGCGACGGCATGACGGCGAGCATCGTAATACACACCGACACCGTCGAGGATGTTTTACTCGCGCCGAACTGGGCGGTACGCTCGGATCAATCCACCGGGGAAACTGTCCTATACTGCTATGTCTTGCGCAGCGATGGGGTTCCCGAACGCCGCGATATAACCCGGGGACGGTATAATGAAACATCCACCGAGATCCTCTCCGGTCTGCAAGCTGGGGATACCGTAGTCCTGGTTGCCGAAGAACAAGATTTACTCGATCTGATGATGTCTGGCGGCCAATAAGGCCACAAGGAGCTAGCCATGAAAAAGTTATTCACGTGGATCATCATCCTGGCAGTCATCGCTGCCGGTATAGGGGGCTTCCTATGGTGGCGTAATCGACAGATGCAATCACAGAGCGCCACTGCCGATATTCTGCGTACCGGGCAGGTCACACGAGGCGAATTGTCCATCGCCGTACCCGCCAGTGGCAACGTCACTGTCAACGAGAAAGTTAACCTCAGCTTCAAATTGCCGGGGGATGTCACTTACGTATCCGTTGATCTGAGCGATCACGTCACGGCCGGGCAGGAGTTAGCACAACTCGGCACGACCGATCTCGAACGCGCCGTACGACAGGCAGAGATTTCGCTCGAACAGGGACACGTCAACCTGGCAACACTGCAAAAGCCCGCCAGCGAAGAGGACATTCACCTGGCTGAACTGGCGATCCAGAATGCGGCGCAATCGCTCGAAGTTGCGCGCATTAGCAAGGAAGCAGCGGAAGCACAGGCTAGTCTCAGCATCCGTACGGCCCAGGATATGGCCGACAAAATGGAGGATGCATACGAAGGCACGATTGATCGGCTCGATCAAATGGGGTTACCACTCTCTTACGGTGCGGGCGTCACCGCCGCCTATATGGAAGCCAAAGGCAATGTCGGCATTACACAAGTCAAAGCCGAATATCAGATCCAGCAGATTCAGAGCCAATGGTTATCCGCGTATCAGAGCTACCGGCAAGCCCAGCAAAACCTCGAAGATCTACAAGCTGGCCCCGACGCGGATAAAATCCGCCAGACAGAACTGCAAATCGAGCAAGCCCAATTGAGCCTGGATCAGGCCAAAGAAAGGCTGACGAACACCACCCTCATCGCACCCTTTGATGGCATCGTCGCTGCGGTCAACATTCAGGAAGGTGCGGCCGCGCCCACCGGTTTGCCGGCAGTCACGCTGCTGGACACCTCCGAACTGTACATCGAGGTCAACGTAGATGAGATCGACATCGGCAAAGTCGCCGTAGGACAGCCGGTAAGCGTCACGCTGGATGCTTATCCAGACACGACACTACGCGGCACGGTCGAGCGCATCGCGGCGACGCCCACCAATGTGGGCGGTGTCATCACCTATCAAGTGCGCGTGAAGTTAGCCGGCACCGGCGATCTGCTGGTGCTGGATGGTATGACGGTGAGCGTCCTTATCCAAACGGACGTTGTCAGCGATGTGCTCCTCGTTCCCAACTGGGCCGTGCGCACCGACCAGGAGAGCGGCGAAACGTACGTCTATCGCATTGTAGATGGCGTTCCCGTGCGTACACCCATCGCCACTGGCGAACGCAGTGATACGCACACGATCATCACCTCCGGGCTACCAGAAGGCGCAGCCGTGGCCCTGGTCACGGAAACGCGCAGCCTCTTGGATATGCAAGGGCCACCGTCTACGGGACGCTAGGAAGTGCCTATGGTCAAAGGTAAAGCGGAACAGCATGCGCCCATCGTCATCTGGATCAACGACATGCACAAGGTCTACAAAATGGGCGAGAACGAGGTCCATGCCCTGCGCGGCGTCTCACTTGGTGTCAATCAGGGAGAAATTGTGGCAATCATGGGGCCGTCCGGCTCCGGGAAATCCACACTGATGAACATCCTGGGTTGCCTGGATCAGCCAACGTGGGGCCAGTACACACTCGATGGCAAAGACGTGAGCAAAATGAGCGACGATGACCTGGCCATGGTGCGCAATCGCAAAGTGGGTTTTGTCTTCCAAAGCTTCAACCTGCTTCCGCGCACAACCGCGTTGGACAACGTTATGCTCCCTCTCGTCTACGCTGGAACCAGCACGCGCGAGCGGCGCACGCGCGCCAAAGAGGTGTTAGAAGCCGTCGGGTTAGGAGACCGAATGCACCATACGCCTAACGAGCTTTCCGGCGGACAACAGCAGCGCGTCGCCATTGCCCGCGCGCTGGTCAACGAACCCGCCATCATCCTGGCTGACGAGCCGACCGGCAACCTGGATAGCGCCTCTGGTGCGGAAGTTATGCACATCCTCCAACAACTCAACCACGAGCATGGTATCACCATCGTTCTAGTGACGCACGACCCGCGCATCGGCCATCACGCCCAGCGCGTCATCCACCTCTTCGACGGGAAAGTGCTCAAAGAGGAAATCGTCGCCGAACCGATCTGGGCCAGGCTGGCTGACGAGGAGGCTACCGCATGAAGTTCTGGGAAAGCCTACGCCTGGCACTTAAGGCGCTCTCGGCTAATAAGATGCGCGCGGCCTTGACGATGTTAGGTATCATCATCGGCGTCGGCGCGGTCATCACACTGATGTCGGCGGGTGAGGGCGTACAGGAATACATCACCAAGCAGTTTCAGTCTATCGGCAGCAATCTGTTCTTCATCATCCCAGGATCGTTCGATCAGGAGCTACGTCGACCGGCCTATCTGACGATGAAAGACGCCGAAGCGATGCGTAACGTTACCGAAGCACCGCACGTCCTGCGCGTTGCGCCGACCATTCAAGGAACTGCACGCATCACCACCCCCGGCAAAGATCGAGCCGTGGATGTCAACGGTGTCACCGAAGATTACGCTGCCGTGCGCGACTGGGCTACAAAAACCGGCGTCTTCATCACTCCGGGAGATAACCAGGGACAAGCGCGCATCGCCATTCTAGGTAAAAAGACCGCCGATTACTTTTTCCCCGACTTACCCGACCCAAGCGGGGAAATCATCCGCATCAACGGCGTGCCGTTCCGCGTGGTAGGCGTGATGGAGGAACGCGGCGGGAGCAACTTCAGGAGTGAGGATGAAATCATCTTCATCCCCCTCAACACGGCACTCAGCCGCATCTTCCCGCGCCGGACCAACACGGGTGAACCGCGCCTCACGTTCATTTACGTCCAGGCTGTTGCCGAGGATCGGATGGATGCCGCCATCGAAGAAGTCTCGCAAATCCTGAGGCAGCGTCACCGCATCGCCCCTGGTGACCCGGACGACTTCACCGCCATCAGCCAATCCGAGATCATCGGCACCTTCCAGCAGATCACGGGCGTGCTTACCGTCTTCCTGGGAGCAATTGCTGGCATCAGCCTGCTCGTCGGCGGGATCGGCATCATGAACATCATGCTCGTTTCCGTCACCGAACGCACTCGTGAGATTGGGTTACGCAAGGCTGTAGGAGCGCGTAAACGCGACATCCTCGCGCAGTTTCTGACCGAGGCTGTGATGCTCTCCCTGGTCGGCGGGATCATCGGCATCTTACTCGGGGCAACCGGTGCATCGGTCGTCTCTTACGTGTTGCGCGATGAGGGATTCCGCGCCGTCATCACACTCAACGCGGTATTGTTGGCAACGGCGTTCTCCGCCGCCGTTGGTCTGTTCTTTGGCATCTATCCCGCACAGCGCGCTGCCGCCCTCAACCCCATCGATGCTCTACGATACGAATAAAATCAGACTACAAAAGTCTCAGCAAGTACTATGCTGGTAAACCTCAAGTTCAAAGCAGATAGTCGCTCAACTAGATGCCTTGTGAGGCTTTTGTAGTCTTCAAAAAGTGCGCTATAATACTTCCATACTAACCTAATTGGTTTGAAGGAAGCTCCTGGTGTATTTAGGAATAGGTACCAAATAACTGTCCCAATTCAAACTGAAAGCGGGTATAGAAAGCACCGCCAATGGGAAAGTTATTTAGCTT